>MGLY01000058.1:9761-11440 GCA_001794935.1 Chlamydiae bacterium RIFCSPHIGHO2_12_FULL_49_9
CAAGGCGATTTGGCAGGTCTTTAACTGGAAGAGCATTGAAGAGAGATTTGCGAAAGCGGTTGTATAATTAAAATTTTAATTATACCATTTTGGCTCGAATTAGGTTGATAAATTGGGGTTTTTTGATTACAATATACCCAATTAAAACGAAGAGTTTATGGGCCTTTTTTCACGCAATAAGCCGAAAATCAAAATCCAGACCACCAAGAAGGATGGATTTAGCGGTTGGATCAAATGTTCCGGCTGCTCCGACTTGATTCACGCGAGCGAGCTTTCCCAGAATCTCAACTGCTGTCCGAAGTGTAACTATCACTACCGTTTATCTTTAAAGCAGAGGATTCAGCTTCTTGCGGATGAGGGGACCTATGAGGAGCTCTTCACTGAGATTAAGCCGGTCGACGCTTTGAAATTTGTCGATACGGAAAGCTATCAGAAGAGAATCGATGAAGCTGTGAAGAAGACGGGGCGCGACGATGCGGTTGCGGTCGGTCTTTGCAAGATCAATTCTCGTGAGACCGCTCTCGGCGTTCTCGACTTTTCCTTTATGGGGGGATCGATGGGCTCTGTTGTAGGGGAAAGGCTCACGCGTCTCATTGAGCTTGCCATTGAAAAGGGTTTGCCCGTCATGATTGTCTCTGCCTCTGGCGGCGCGAGGATGCAAGAGTCGATTCTCTCTTTGATGCAGATGGCAAAGACCTCTGCGGCTTTGGCAAAACTCCACGAAAAGCGCCTTCCCTATATCTCCATTCTCACGAACCCGACGACAGGCGGCGTGACAGCTTCTTTCGCAACTCTTGGCGATGTGATCTTAGCTGAGCCGGACGCTTTGATCGCGTTTGCAGGACC
Source organism: Chlamydiae bacterium RIFCSPHIGHO2_12_FULL_49_9 (assembly GCA_001794935.1). Classification (GTDB taxonomy): domain Bacteria; phylum Chlamydiota; class Chlamydiia; order Chlamydiales; family SM23-39; genus O2-12-FULL-49-9. The sequence continues at coordinate 10,608 of MGLY01000058.1, forward strand.
CCGGGTTGTTGAGCAGACAATCGGCCAAAAGCTGCCCCCAAAGGCCCAAAAATCGGAATTTCTCCTGGAAAAGGGGATGGTCGATGCGATTGTAAAGAGAGCCGATCTCAAGCAGCGCGTCAGCTTCTTTCTCGAGTTTTTCACAGGCAATGAAAGAACATTCGATCGAAAAGAAGATGGCGATCTTGCCAAAAAATTGCCCTACCGTTTAAAAGAGCTTCTAAAATTGGCAGAAGCGACTCATGTCTAAAATAATTGTGCCCATAGAAGTCGATGACGAGGAACTCATTCCCTCTTATTCCACCTCTTTTGCATCGGGCGCCGACGCAAAAGCGGCGATTAAAGAGCAGGTAGTCATCCTTCCCGGCTCCTCCGCATTGATCCCAACGGGCATTAAACTGGCTGTTCCCGCCGGATATGAGATCCAGGTGCGGCCGCGCAGCGGATTTGCTCTAAAACATCAGCTCACGGTTCTCAATACTCCCGGGACGGTCGACGCCGATTATCGGGGAGAAATTAAGGTGATCTTGATCAATCATGGAAAAGAGCCCTTTGTCGTAACCCCCAAAATGAGAATTGCCCAGCTTGTGCTGGCCCCTGTTTGTCAGGCGGAATTTCTCCAGCAGGGGCTTTTAGCAACCGAGCGCGGAGAGGGCGGCTTTGGCCATACTGGCGCGAATTAATCCCTTCAGAAGCTTCAAACGCAAGGAAATCATGAGAATCTCCGATTATTTGGATTCTCGCCTCATTGTTTTTCTAGACAGCAAAACGCGCGATCAGGCGATCGACGCGCTGGTCGATGTATTGGACGGCGCGGAAGAGCTTGTAGACAA
>MGLY01000058.1:11482-11716 GCA_001794935.1 Chlamydiae bacterium RIFCSPHIGHO2_12_FULL_49_9
ACGCAAGGGATCGATTGGAATGCTTTGGACGGCGCTCCCGTCCGGCTCATTTTCATGATCGGCGGTCCTGAAGATAGACAGACCGAATATCTTCAAATTCTCTCGTTGCTGACTTCCGCCATCCGCGATCCGGACCTTAGAAAAAAGCTCCTCGTAGCCGAAAATCCCGCCCAGGTTCTGGAATTATTCTCCCGATTCTAGAAAGAAAATAAAAATAACAGGATCGCTGCTATC
>MGLY01000058.1:11730-16874 GCA_001794935.1 Chlamydiae bacterium RIFCSPHIGHO2_12_FULL_49_9
GAGAAGGAATATTTTTTTTATCCTGCCGCAGCCTTGCTGCGATCCTGCCGGCCCGCTAGGGCCGATCTTGTTATCTTTATTTCTCTCTTCTTTCGTTTTCTAAAAATACCCTCTAACTTTTAAAACGCCGTTTTGCTATACACAAGGATACTCAAAAGGCTATAGGTTTTCAGGTGGATTTAAAACTCAAAGATGTCGCAGAGCTTCTAAATGTCTCTGAGGTCACGATCCGTCGGTGGATCTCAGACAGCAAGATTCCCTACTACCGTCTCCACAATCAGTTTCGCTTTAGCAGAAGCGAAATCGAAAACTGGGTGCTGAGTTGGAAGCAGGAAGGGGAGTTTTCTCCATTCAGCGATGATGAGCATGGGAAAGAAAGGCTCGGCACACAGCAATTTGGCCTGTACCGCGCAATTCATAAAGGGGGCGTCTACAGCAGCATCCCCGGCGATACGAAGGAAGAAGTGATTTGCGCTGCGATGAAACTCATCGCTCAAGATCTCCACTTGGACGCGGAAGTGATCACAGAGCTTTTACTCGATCGGGAAAAATTAATGCCGACCGCATTGGCCAATGGCGTAGCTGTGCCTCACACCCGCGATTTTCTCCTTCAAGAATCATTTGATGTCATTGCGGTTGTATTTCCTGAAAGGCCGATCGATTACGGCGCCCTAGATGGCAAGCCGACAGACATTCTCTTTTTCCTCTTTGCCTGCGATGACAAGCGGCATCTTCATTTACTCGCCAAACTCGCGCACTTAAGCAGCAAGCCGGAAAACTTGCGCTTTTTGCGAAAGCATCCTTCTAAACAGGAACTTTTGAACTATATCAAGAGCTGGGAAGGGAAGCTGAAAATGGCCTCTCGAGAAGAGCCGGCTTTTTCTAGAATCTGAGAAACTATTCTATAAGGCGTTGAAGGGTTATTTCGATCATGTCTTTGTCTCTGTAGATAGCTTGGATTTTTTCTCTCTGCTTTCGTGCCGCTCACAAATAAAAAGTCATTGAGGAATATCCGAATTTTTTCACGATCTTCAGGGGGAATCTCCGTTTTTTTGTGTGCAGCTCGAAAGAAAAAGAACGCACAAAAATAAAATTTTGCTTATGATCGCCCGTTTCGTAAAAAAAAGATTTTCCATTAACGATCAAATTTTTATGTTTGAGGCTAACATGGACTCTTTGCTTTCTCAACTCGGCATTGGGGTTGCCTCCAGTTTCATCTATGATCTCCTAAAGGGATGCGCTAAAAAATTTGTCCAGCCTCATTTTGAGGATTATAAGAGAGAATTGCTTCCTTATATTTCAGTTAGGAATGCAGAAGTTGTCGCGAACACTATCATAGAATTTGCTGCTCATAATGGAGATATCGTAATTTCAGGATCAGAAATTTTTTCCCAAAAATCAATTTCTTTTGAAAGCTCGCCAAAAGGTTCATTTGAGCTAAAAGATGGCACCTACAGCAGTACAAAAGATACTTCAATGCAGGCTGGAATGGGCGCATCCATAAAGGGTCGGGGTGGGGCAAAAATAGAACAAACAAATCATGGCGGCATAAAGTTCTCCGCTTAGATCATCAAGGATTCCAATTATGACGCCCCAAATGCTCTCTCCTTCTGTCCTTCCGGAGAGTTATCCTGTCCTTCTTGAGAATATCAAAACCCGCATCCGAGAATCTCAGATCAAGGCAGCAATGGCAGTTAACCAAGAGCTTATCAAGCTCCATTGGTGGATCGGCTCGGAGATTGTTAGGCGCCAGGAAGCTGAGGGGTGGAAAGCTCAAATTATTGACCGGCTTTGTAAAGATATTCAATCCGGATTCCCCGGGCTGAAGGGATTTTCTCGATCGAACGTATTTTATATGAGGACATTTTACATGAGCTATTCAAGAGTCCAACAGGCTGTTGGATTCTTGGAAGTTCCTCCAGATTATTGCCTTAATATTCCCTGGGGTCATAATGTTGTCCTTCTTAATAAAATAAAGAATTTAGAGGAAAGAGAGTGGTACGCTCGGAGAGCCATTGAAAACGGGTGTTCCCGCGCTGTTTTAGAAATGTGGATTGAGACGGGACTTTACTACCGCCAGGGGAAGGCGCCAAACAATTTCCAGAGAACTCTCCTTGCCCCCTATTCCGACCTCGCTGAACAGGTCGTCAAAGACCCCTACTGCTTCGACTTTCTAACCTCTATCGACCAAGTTCGTGAAAAAGAGATCGAAGACGGCCTCATGGACCATTTGCAAAAATTTTTGCTCGAACTCGGGAGTGGATTTGCCTTTGTTGGCCGCCAGGTGCCCTTGCGTGTCGGCAAAGAAGATTATTATCTTGATCTCCTCTTTTATCACATTAAGCTTCGGTGCTATTTTCTGATCGAACTAAAGGCAGTCAAGTTCAAGCCCGACTTTGCAGGGCAAATTAATTTTTACCTGGCAGCTATCGATGACAAAATGCGTCAGCCTGGAGACAATCCTGCCATTGGCCTGATCCTCTGTAAGGGCAAAGATAACCTGATTGTCGAGTACGCTCTTCGGAATAACTCTTCACCAATTACAGTCGCTAACTTTGAAACCCAACTTGCCAAAGCCCTTCCTGATGACCTTAAAGGCACTCTCCCGACCGTTGAAGAAATTGAAGCTGAATTGGAGCGTTCTTTTCATCAGAACTAGTGCAAAAAGCCCGAAGAGCTGGCTCTTCGAGCCTTTTCGCTACTTCTTCGCTAAGGTGGGCTCGGCCTTCTTGCCGGTAGAGACATCCTGGTCGAGGAAGATCACCTTGCCATCTTTTGCAGAGACGATGTACTTCTTCTCGAGATTTGGTTCTTGAAGGAGCTTTTCCGCAAGGGGATCTTCGAGGAACTGCTCGATCAGGCGACGAAGAGGTCTCGCTCCCATCTCGGGCATGTACCCTTTTTCGACGAGGAAATCGCGGGCCAGATCGTCGAGCGATACCTCGATTTTTTTGGAGGCGAGCCGCTTTTTGAGTTTAGAAAACTCGAGATCGACTACTTTGCGAAGGGCTGCTTTGTCGAGAGTGTGGAAAATGACGAGGCCATCGAGGCGGTTGATGAACTCGGGCTTAAAGTGCTTTTTCACAGAACCCTCAATCTTTTCCTGCATCGCCTTGTAGTCCAAGATGTTTTCTTTGACGCCAAAGCCCACTTCAGTCGATTTGCGGATGAGGTCGGCGCCGAGGTTCGATGTCATAATGACGATGGTGTTGCGGAAATCGATCTTGCGGCCGACTGAATCGGTCAGGCGCCCTTCCTCGAGAATCTGGAGGAGGAGATTCATCACGTCAGGGTGCGCTTTTTCCACTTCGTCAAAGAGGACGACAGAATAGGGGCGTCTTCTAACTTGCTCGGTGAGCTGTCCCCCCTCTTCGTAGCCGACATAGCCTGGAGGCGATCCCGTCATGCGGCTGATCGCAAATTTTTCCATATACTCAGACATATCGACCTGGATGAGCGCATCTTCTCCGCCGAACATATGGGAGGCGAGGAGTCGCGCCATGTGGGTTTTTCCAACGCCTGTAGGGCCGAGGAAGAGGAAGGCTCCAATGGGTCTATTTGGATCTTTGATGTCGGCCCTCGAGCGTCGGATCGCGCGGCAAACCGTTTTAAGGGCATCATCTTGGCCGATGATCTGGGTCTGAAGAGCCTCTTCCATTTTGAGGACTTTCTCTGTCTCTCCCTCAGTTAGGCGAGTGACCGGAATGCCCGTTTGTTTTGCGACGATGTTGGCGATATCTTCTTCATCGACAATCGGTTGATGTTCGTCTTTATGGGACTCCCACTCAACTCTATTTTTTTGGAGCTCTTCGCGGAGCGTCTTTTCGGTGTCGCGCAGTTTCGCTGCCTTTTCGTACTCCTGGCGGCCGATCGACTCTTCTTTTGCAATGCGAGCCTCTTCGATTTTGGTCTCGAGCTGCGTTAAGTGAGAGGGTTGGTGCATGATGGAGATGCGGGCTTTAGCTCCCGCCTCATCGAGAAGATCGATCGCTTTATCCGGCAAGAATCTGCCCGAGATGTAGCGCTCTGATTGATAGACGGCTGCTTTGACCGCGGCCTCTGTATAGACGCACTTGTGGTGCTCTTCGTATTTGGTCTTGAGTCCGCCCAGAATCGCAATGCTCTCTTCGATAGAGGGGGGCTGGACGATGATTTTTTGGAAGCGTCTTTCTAGAGCAGGGTCTTTTTCAATGTGCTTGCGGTACTCGTCCAGCGTCGTTGCCCCAATACACTGGATCTCTCCTCGAGAAAGCGCAGGTTTTAAGATATTGGAGGCGTCGATCGCCCCTTCAGCTGCTCCCGCTCCAACGATGGTGTGGATCTCGTCGATGAAGAGAAGGACGTTGCCGTTCTTTTTGATCTCATCCATGACCGCTTTGATTCTCTCTTCGAACTGGCCGCGGTATTTGGTTCCGGCGATCATTAAAGTGAGGTCGAGAGAGATGAGTTTTTTCTTGCGGAGGTTGTCGGGCACTTCGCCCCGAACGATCGCCTGGGCGAGCCCTTCGACGATCGCTGTTTTGCCGACTCCTGCTTCGCCGATGAGAACCGGGTTGTTTTTGCGCCTGCGGCACAGGATGAGGATGAGTCTTTCCACCTCGTCTTTGCGGCCAATCACCGGATCCATTTTTCCATCGCGGCAGATTTCAGTGAGGTCGTGTCCATAGGCGCGAAGAGCCGGCATTTTGTCGCTCATCGGGGGCGCGCCTCTATCTTGCTGTCCTCTTTGTCCGTTAGAAGAAGGGGGCTGCTGGGGAGATGAGGAGGAGCCGATCGGGGGAAGCTGCAAGTTGAAGGTCTCGAGCTCTTTGAGAACTTCTTTGCGCACTTCTTTTAAGTTGACGCTGAGGTTTTCCAGCACCTGAGCCGCAACGCCGTCGGTTTGTCTCAAAAGGGCAAGGAGAAGGTGTTCAGTTCCGACGTAGTTGTGGTTGAGATTCGCCGCTTCTTCATTGGCAAATTCAAAAACTTTTTTGACTTTTCCAGTGAGCGCGGGATCCCCGTAGACCTGGATCTCGGGGCCGAATCCGACGATTCTCTCCACTTCGGCCCGAATCGCCTCGTAGTCGAGGTTCATGTTTCTAAGCACGTTGACGGCTATCCCTTGACCCAGCTTGAGGAGGCCGAGGAGGACGTGCTCTGTT
>MGLY01000059.1:0-5158 GCA_001794935.1 Chlamydiae bacterium RIFCSPHIGHO2_12_FULL_49_9
AGTAAATCTTCGTAACTGACGTTCATGCTGTTCTAGCTTAGCACGATGGGGAATATTCACCTAAAAATTTTGCTATACCCCCTGAACAAATACGTCCCGCCGCTGGTATTAAATACTTTAATTTAAATTAATTATTTATCATTTATTTTTAATTAATAATCAATTAACATTGGTTCTCGTAACTTAACTATTATGAGGAATCAATGACTATTCAAGCTATTTTAGCCGCTATGCTCGCCGTTGGAGCCCCTATCGCAAACGAGATCCTAAACGGAGCTTCTATCCAAAGCCGCAAGGAAGCCCCATCTTCCCAGTGGATCTTGGGTTCTGAGAAAATCGCGCAAATCAGAGCTGCCTATGAGAGGGGAGAGTATAGTGATTTTTTGAAAAGTTTAGATGATTCTTATAGAGAAGTTCGCGCTCAAGACCAGCTCGCATCGCTCGCTCAAATCAGAAACCGGGAAAGTGGCCAAGATCTCAAGAAATGGGAAAATCAGGCCCATTTAATTCAGGAAGAGAGAAATAGCCAGCTTTTAAAAGCGATCCAAAATAATGACACTCTTTTCGCTCAAAAAGTGCGCTCTGCAATTTCTTTAAAAGGCATCGATGAGCAAGACGCCCTTCGCGATCTCTCCCGGTATCGTTTCATGCAGCCTCAGAGCGGGGAAAATAGCGATGAGAACACTCTCATCGATCTCGATCTCGAATATGAGTATAAGTCGATCCATCTCAACACTCCTTTAAAAAGCGATCTTTCTTCTCAGGAGAGAAGAGAGCTCCATGTCGCTCTTCAAATGGAGAAAATGGACAAAATGAAAAAGGCGGCGGAAACCTTTGAAGACGCGATCTTGAAAAAGAAAATCGCGGTTGTCTCTCAAAACCTTGATAAGATGCTTGCCCAACATTGGGATAAAGTGGACCTCAACGCATTGGCTAGAAACCAAATCAAGCCAGGCACCCCCACCGAGGAAGAAGTAGCATCCATTTTGTCTGCCAATCAGGCGAAATTTAACCAATTGTTTAAGGAATACTTAGACGGCAGCGCAAAAGGAGAACAATGATGTCAGTTCCGGTACAAGATCTCGGATTAGAAAATTCTCTCCGCCAAGAGATTATTAAAAACCGACTGGAGAGAATCGGAGATTCCGGTTCTGTTTGGGTTGCTATTCATACCGGGATAATTGAGTCGTTTGAGAGCAATCGGGAAAGGCAAGAACAGGTTCGCAAGATGTTTTTGGATCGTGCAGATCGACTTCAGCCGATGATACAAGAGCGCTACTTTGCACATCTCAGCTCTTTTTACTCATCACTGCTAGCGCCTTTTAATTGCGCTGAGCTTCATGAGATCAAAAAGTTTTCAAAATTACCTCCTCTTGAAGCAGCTCTTGCTTCTTTGAGCAAATTGGATGCCCTTCTTGTGAATGGCGCTATTTGTCCTCGGTATCAGCCACGCGAACAGGAGGTTTCAAATTGTGCTCTTTCTGAATTGGCTCATAGACAAACCGTGATTGGAAAGTTTTGCCGTGCGGAGAGAAGGGGAATGGAGTCTCAAAGAGAGACAATGCGTTTATCTTTGATACAAGAGATAATGCTTGAGATACCACAGTTTCTCTGGCAGAGCTAACGAAAGCCACGCAGGTGGCGCAATTGATAATTGCCCAGGATAGGACTCGAACCTACATACCTTGCGGTACCAGAACCTAAATCTGGCGTGTCTACCAATTTCACCACCTGGGCTAAAGATGGATTTGCCAGTTTAGCGGGTGAGGGCGTTTCAATCAATCCTGAAACGGCTCATAGACCGGATGGGCGGCAAAGCCCAGCTCCCGGACGGCAAAGATCGCGCGGGCGATCGGCTCCCATGGGGCTTTTCTGTCGATATGGAGAAGCACTTCCGTTTTTGATTTGTCCTGGGGTAAGATGCCAATTTTATATTGGCGGGCGAGCTCTTCTTGAAGAGAGGCTGTTGTTTGCATTGGGTACTTTTTAAATTCGGTCAGCCAATGAAGAGAGCCGTCGGCTGCAATGCTGAGATTGATTTGGTGGGTTTCCGCTTTAGCTTTAAGGCCTGCTTGCCCTTTTTCAGGCTTGAGAGTGGCAAGGGAGATGTCCGCATCATAGAGGGCGGCGCGGGAGATGGCGAGAGTCGCAAAGAGCGCCAGCATGAGGAAGAGAAAGTCGATCATGGGCGCAAAGTTGAAATTGTGGGCCGGCTTAATCTCGTCGTGAGGAATCAGCTCCACAATTACACCTCTTTTCTAGAGTCGATGAGCGCGCTTAAGGTCAGCGCCCTATTTTCTGCAAAACTCAGCGTTTTGACCATTCGGTAGCGAAGCGTTGTATAGAAGATCATTGCAAGGATCGCTACAATGAGACCTGCAACTGTTGTGCCGACGGCGATCCCAAGTCCATCGAAGAGGGCATTGATGCTCTCAATAGAGCGGTTCACGTCGTAAAAGGCGTAAAACATCCCGATCACTGTTCCGAGAAGTCCAAGCATGGGGGCGATGATAACGATGTCATTGAGAAGAGAAAGGCGCTGCCAGAAGGCGGTCGAGGCCCTTTTTCCCTCCGATTTCATCGCATCGTGCATCACCTGGGGACCGAATTTGCGGGTGATCAGGCCTGCCTCCATGAGGGAGCTCAGGAGGTTGTCCTGCTTTGAGCAGAGGGTCTCGGCTGCGTCATAGCGGCCCGAGGCGAGGAGATTTTGGAGCTCTTTGGCAAATGGGTCGGGGCAGATGTCTTTCGAGCGGAAGGTGGCGAGGCTATAGAGCCAAATGGCCATGGAGGCGACCGACATCACCGAAAGGAGGGTGTAGATCAGCGGGGCCGAACCAAAGATTTTTTTGAGATCGAGCAGCTGCGCTTCAGCGGTAAGTTCTTTTTTCGGAAGGGGCGCGTCAGCGAAGAGGCCCGCTTGCATCGGGGCCAAGCTCAGGATAAGTCCAACAATCCATCTCATTAAAATCTCCTTTTAGTGATGGAACATAGCAATTCAATGTGGAATTGCGCAAGAAATTCCGCTATAATCGCGCTCGTGAAAGATCGCGTAAATCTCCCAAATACCAAAGACCCAGTTTGTGGACGGTCTCTAAGAATTCCTTTTGAGTGGCCCGACAGGTATCCCGCTTTTCTTGAGAAGTTTCTCTACATTCCCAGATTATATGAGAGGCATGCATCGATTGAGAAGTGGTCCCTGCTTTTTGAAAAGGATCAACCGGTTGTGATTGAATATTGCAGCGGCAACGGACAGTGGATCGGAAAAAAAGCAAAAGAAAATCCCCATTTGAATTGGGTCGCTGTGGAAAAGATGTTCGAGCGGGCTAAAAAATGTTGGCTTGTAGGTCAAAGAGAGGGGTTGAGCAACCTGTACGTTGTCTGTGGAGATGCAATTACATTCACAAAATTCTATGCTCCGATAGAGAGCGTAGAAGAGATCTATGTCAACTTCCCAGATCCCTGGCCTAAATGGAGACACGCCAAACACAGAGTTGTTGCGGCGCCTTTTTTACGCGAGCTTTTGAGGATAGTGAAGAGAGGCGGAAGGGCAACTTTTGTGACAGATGATGAGCCTTACGTTCTTTTCATGTTAAGCGAGCTGAAAAAATGCCCCGAGTGGGCGCAGCTTGATGCGCCTTTTGATGCGCAAAGTTACGGAAGCTCCTTTTTTGCCGAGCTTTGGAAGAAAAAAGGGAAAGAGATCCACTATCTTCTTTTTGAGAGAGTTTTATGATTCGATTGCCCTGTGAGCCGCGCGATGATTTAGATTGGATGAAGCAAATCGAAGAGGCTGAGAAGAGAGAAGAGATCGTTTGGGAATTTTCTCTCGGATTGGACGCCCCCTATTTCCCTTTGGAGGAGGAGCTTAGATTTCAGGCGCTCTCTTTGGCTTTGACGAAGTTTGCTAAAGAGATCTGGCCTCAATTTGAAAAGAAGACAAAATCTGCTGTTTTATATCGGGGATCTGCCGATTTTAGCCTCTTTTTTAAATGGAGTGAGACGCTAGAGGCAAATTTTGAAAAATGGAAAGAGGGGAGGCTTTTGGCAAACGATGAGCATTTGAGGCGCGTTTTTTGTTTGGAGAGCTTTGTTGCTTATTTCCAGATGCTCGCCCATAAACTGCCCGACGAACTGTCTCTTGTCCTCGAATTTGAGGGGGAAGGTCTTGGCACTTTGGCAGAGAGGCATCACCTTCTGTCTTTGGAGAGATTCCGGCATTTTATTGTGGAAAGGACGCCGGCTCGGGTAGGGGTTTGCTTTCCACCCGATGAGGCGTGTGGGGAAGAAGTTCTGGGGCGCCTGGATCGGGTATTAAAAAATTTGAAAGAGCCGTTTAAGGCGATTCCTGAACCCTTCTTGACAGAAGGATGGGATGGGATCGATATGATTTATGTTCTCTCTGATCAGATCAGTCCTGTCGGCAAAAGGATGCTCATGGGGTTTTCTGCAGCCGGCGGCCGGGTTGCCGTCGAGGGGAAAAGTCTGGGGATTCCGAACGAAGTGAGCTCTGAAGCTTTTTGGGAGGAGGTTCGGGGCAGAGGGATTTGAACCCCCGACCTACTGGTCCCAAACCAGTCGCGCTAGCCAAACTGCGCTATGCCCCGTATCGGTTAGAGCGGTGAGTTTAACAAAGAAACGGATTTAAATATAGAAATATCCTATTTTGTGGAGTGGGAGAGAAGGGTCTATGACAGTGTTCAATCAGCTTGCCGCCTATAAACAGCTTAAAATTTTAAGTGAAAAGGCGATCGATCTATCTATGCCGGGCGTTTTGACGCCGGAGAGGATCCAGAAGATGGCGCTATCTGCCGTCGGCTTTCAACTTCTTTATGGAACCGAGCGGGTGACAGATGAGGTTTTGCTCGCCCTTTGCGCTCTTGCGAGAGAGGCGCGCGCTGTTGAGAAAATGGCTTTGATGCAAAGCGGCGAAGTATTGAACAAGATCGAGGGTTTTGAGAGTGAAAACCGCTCGGTCCTTCACACGGCGATGCGCGATCAGTTTGAGACGAGACATTTGGGGGTAGCGGGAGCTGCTGCTCAAAAAGCGGAAAATGAGCTCAAAAAACTGGAGAGCTTTTTAGAGAAAATCGACCCGAAATTCACCGATCTCGTTCAGATCGGCATCGGCGGCTCGGATCTTGGGCCAAGAGCTCTT
>MGLY01000059.1:5212-8513 GCA_001794935.1 Chlamydiae bacterium RIFCSPHIGHO2_12_FULL_49_9
CGCTTGAGACGACGACGAACGAAGAATTTGCAAGAGTCCGCTTCAAGAAAATGGGACTCGATCCGAAAGAGCATATCGTCGCCGTCACGGGTGAAAAGAGCCCGATGGACGATCCTTCAAAGTATTTGGCGAGTTTTTATATCTGGGATTTTGTCGGCGGCAGATACTCTGCGACCTCGATGGTAGGCGGCGTCATGCTCGGTTTTATTTTGGGCTTTCAGAGGTTTAAAGAGATCCTGAAAGGCGCTCACGCGATGGATCGACATGCTCTCAATGTCAATCCGAAAGAAAATCTCCCGCTTCTCTCTGCTCTTTTAGGAATCTGGAACCGGAACTTTCTCCACTATCCAACTGTTGCAATCATTCCCTATTCGCAAGGCCTGCTCCGCTTCCCGGCCCATTTGCAGCAGCTCGATATGGAATCAAATGGCAAGAGGATCGATAAAAGGGGGGAGGCGTGCTCTTTTTCGACCGGACCTGTCATTTGGGGAGAGCCCGGGACCAACGGACAGCATTCGTTTTATCAGCTGATCCATCAAGGAACGGATGTCGTGCCGCTTGAGATCTTAGGTTTTCAAAAAAGCCAGTTGGGTCTCGATCTGGAAGTGGAGCACACCACATCGCAGCAAAAACTTCTGTCCAATCTTTTTGCCCAGTCAATCGCTTTGGCAGTGGGCCAAAAAAATGAGAATCCGAATAAAACTTTTATCGGCAACAGGCCGAACCGGATTTTGCTGGGAGAGAGGCTCGATCCCTTTAGTTTAGGTGCGCTGCTCGCCTTTTATGAGCACAAAGTCGCTTTCCAGGGGTTTATCTGGAACATCAACTCGTTCGATCAAGAGGGCGTGCAGCTCGGCAAAAAGCTCGCAACGAAGATGCTTTCGCTATTCGGCAAGAAGAAAGAGCCTTTTCCCTTGGGAGAGGCTTATCTTAGGTTTTTAAACTGGTAGAGTCGAAGACCTGCTGTAAGAAAAACCAAAAAGCTAAAAATCACTGCAAGAGTTGGAAATAGCGTCTGAGGTATTTTTCAAACATCTATTTCTCTTTTTTATTTAGGATAAATTTTTTTACTAAGAATGAGGCAAGGATTAATGTTGTTAATACGATCAAAGAAATCACTATTTTTACATTAAAAATATCGGGGAAAGAGACAGGTTTCCTACTCTCCAAAATTGCTCCAATCCCAGCTCCTGCTTGCGCATTGATGTTTTAAAACCATGAACCTCTCTATTTTATTGAGCCGTTTTCAACGCGGATATGCAGCCCCTTTTCCAACTCTTTCCAAATTGAGGGGAGATAGGGCGTTGTTACAAAAACTTGACCCAGGTTTTCGAGCGCGGCCCTCAGAAGTTTTTGGCGCGTCTCGTCGAGGTGCAGTCCCAGATCATCGATCCCCATAATGGCCGGCGCATGGATCCTGTTGCAGAGCCTTCTTTGCTCGGCCATCTTGAGAGCTGCGATCGCTGTTTTCTTTTGTCCTTCGCTCGCAAAGAGGCGGGCGGGTCTTCCCTGGATGAGGATAGAGAGGTCATCTCGATGCGGGCCCGTAAGTGTGAGACCGAGATCCATCTCACGCGGGCGATTTTTTTGGAGCTGTTTAAGATAGCGCTCCGGATCGGACGGGGTAGATGGCTGAAATCTGATCTCGTGGGTCTCTTTATCTGAAGAGAGGATTTTACTTTGATGTTCTAAAGGCTCTTTTAATTCCGTGAGCATCTCTTGGCGGATTTTAAAAAGATAAGCGGATGATTGAGCCATCTCCATCTCCCAACAGTCGATTTCCTCTTTTTTTTTCATTCGAAGTAGACAGTTTCTTTGCTTCATCGCGCGCCAATAGCGGGTGAGATGATGGACGTAGAGAGGATCGCTCTGGGCGAGATGGAGATTGAGAAAGCGCCTTCTCGCAGAGGGTGAACCGCTGATGAGTTCCATGTCGTTTGGCGTATAGAGCACTGAGGGGAGCAGTCCGAGCAGGGGATGGAAGGTGTTGTAGCTGTTGCCACTCATCTGGAGGAAACGAGCTTGTCCATCGAAAGAGAGTTTGAGGGATTGCTCCACATTCGACTGCACGATGCGCGCTTCAATGAAAAAAAAAGAGGCGCCCTCTTTGATGAGCTCGTTTAAATGCTGAGTTCGAAAGGATCTTCCGCTAGCGATGAGGTAGATTGCTTCGAGAAGGCTTGTTTTGCCTTGGCCGTTATCTCCGTAAAAGACGTTGAGATGCGGACTGAAATGAGCCTCTGCTTCAGTGTAGTTGCGGAAATTTCTTAAGTAGAGGCTCTTTAAATACATCAAACAGGGGCTATAGTTTCCTTGCGAAGGGCCGGCGCTTCGCTGAGGCGCATTGGCATGATCACAAAGAGCGCTTCGCTGGAGTCTGTGATGAGCCCCGGATTGTGGGGATCGTTAAGGCCGAAGCGGAATGTCTCGTCTTTGATGTGGCGCAAGATGTCGAGAAAGAAGTAGGGGTTGAATGCGATCTCGAGTTTTGGCCCTGCATAGTCAACAGGCATGCTGACTCTTCCCTCACCGATATCTGAGCTCATGGCGGCGAGGTGGAGTTGGCCCGTCTCAAAACTAAAGCGGACGGAACTGCTCGTCTCCGAGGTGAAGAGAGAGACCTGGCGAAGGAGCGAAATGAGCTCTTCTCTGTGGATCGAAAAGCTCTGCTCGATCTTGGCGGGAATGACTCTTTGCACATCGGGATATTGGCCTGAGAGGAGTTTGGTGACGAGGGTCAAGGGGCCGCTCTCGAGCGAGATCTTGTCGTGGGCGAGTTGAAGCGCGACATTTGCGTCGCTCTCTTCGAGCATTTTGATCATCTCCTCAACGGCCTTAAGGGGGATGACATAGCTGCCCTGCACAGAGGGGTCGATCGAGACGGAAGAGGAGGCTTTGGCAAGTCTTTTTCCGTCAGTGCCGATGAAGGTCGCCTTTTGATCCGCGATCTGCACCTGGACCCCATTGAGCATATATCTACTGTCTTCTTTCGCTGCGGAAAAAGAGGTTTTTGAGAGCATCGCTTTTAAATTGGAGCTTGTGAAGCTGATCTCAAGAGAGCCCGAGAGGTCGGGGAGCGCGGGAAATTCGGCTTTATTCATCCCGTGGATTTTAAAGACGGAAGTGCCGGTTGTGATCTCTGCGATTTCAGATGTCTCCGCGCTGATTTTAATTTGAGGAGAGGTGATTTCTCGGACGAGTTGAAAAAATCTTCTCGCAGGAAGAGCGATTGCGCCCTCTTCTACGATTTTAGCCTCGACGAAGCAGCGCATGCTGACGGTGAGATCTGTCGCATGGACGA
>MGLY01000059.1:8573-12881 GCA_001794935.1 Chlamydiae bacterium RIFCSPHIGHO2_12_FULL_49_9
GCCCCGTCTGTCAATTGAAACTAGTACTCAGCGCTCTTTGGCCAGCAATCTTCAAATGAAAAGTCAAATTCATCCCAATCGTAGCGGCGCCTTTGGCCCAAAATTGCGCGAGCATCGATCTCGTCCATTTCGCTTGGGGCTAAAGAAAAGTCAAAGATGTCGAAATTCTCCTCGATGTGCTGTTTCGTTTTGCTGCCGGGAAGAGGGAGGCAGTTGTGCTGTAAGATCCAGCGGAGGGCGATTTGAGAGGGGCTTTTTTTGTGGGATTTTGCCATCCGGAGAAGTAAGGGATCTTCTTTGACAAGCCCTCTTGCGAGGGGCGCCCAGGCCTGGATTTGGATCGAATGGCCTTTGCAAAAAAGGAGGAGCTCTCGATCGAAGAAAAAAGGATGCATTTCGATCTGAACCCAAGTGATAGGGACTTTCGCGAGAAGAGCTTTTTTTAAATGGCGAGTCGTAACGTTGCTAAGACCTATATGGCGGATCTTTTTTTGATCTTGAAGCTCGCGCATGGCTAAGAGAGTCTCTTCGATCGGGATTTTATGATTGGGCCAGTGGGTGAGATAGGCGTCGATGTAATTTGTTTGGAGTTCATTCAGGGTAAATTCGAGGTCTTTAAACACGTCGCCGTAGTGTTGCTTATCGGACCACACTTTGGAGATAATGTAAAAATCAGATCTCGTTTGGCCTACAAGAGCCTTTGCGATGGCATCGAAGTTGCAGTAGCGGGTGGCTGTGTCGATGATCCGGTAACCCGTCTGAACGGCGTCTTTGACTGCTTGAGTGCAGATAGGGCCTCTCAATGGATAGGTCCCAAACCCAATCTTTTTTTCTTTCATCTACGTTCACTCGTCGAGGGCGCGCCGGATTGAGCGCTTGGCCTCTTTTTCTTTTAGACTCTCTCTTTTATCGTGGGCTTTTTTCCCTTTGGCGATCGCAATTTTGACTTTGGCAATGCCCTTTTTGGTCAGAAAGATGGAGAGCGGGATCACAGTGAGTCCCTTTTCAAGGACTTGGCGGCGGAGTTTTTCAATCTCCCTTTTGTGCATGAGGAGCTTGCGGGGGCGTCTTTCCTCGTGATTGTGGATATTGCCAAAACTGTAGGGGGCGATGCTCGAGTTGAGGAGGATGAGCTCAGGACCCCGGACATCGACGTAGGCGTCTTGGAGAGAGCCGCCGTGGTTGCGCAGCGACTTGATCTCGGTGCCGACCAAGACGATGCCGGCTTCAAAGGTCTCCAAGATCTCATAGTCGTGGCCAGCTCTTCGGTTCGAAACGAGTTCGGGGTCGGGTGTTTTTGCCATTATCTTCTCTTTAAAAAGCCCGAAATAAAGAGGATTGCGATCACGACCCAAAAGAGGGGGGCAAACTCGGGAGGGGTCATGTCGATAGAGGAGAGACCGAGTTTGAGTCCGATCCAGGCGATCATCATGTAGGCGCTCGCCTCCAGGCGGGGGAACTTGCCTATGAGCGAGGAGAAGAGATCGGCGGCGTAGCGAGTGCCGATCAGGCCGAGCATGCCCCCGAGATAGACGATCCATAGCTTGGGATTGAGGCCATCTACCACATGGGTGTCGGTGATGAACGCGACGCCAGCTACGATCGAGTCGATTGCAAAGGCAAGATCAAAGAGTTCGATGAGGAGCACAGTTTTCCAGAAAGAGAGCGCTGTATGGGGAAGGAGGCCATCTTCTTTGGATCTTCTCTTTTTGAGAAAGTGATTGAGGGAAAGATAGATCAGATAGCCCGCTCCAAGCATCTGGATCCAGTCGTATTGGAGTAGAAGCGAGAGGCTCAATAGGCCGAGTCCTCGGAAAAAAAAGGCGGAGATCACGCCGATGTAGAGAGCTTTTTTTCGAAGATGGGGCGCAAGCCTATGGACAATGACGCCGAGAACGATTGCGTTGTCGGCAGAGAGGAGAAGCTCTAAAAAAGAGAGGGTGAAGATCCGGGGAATGTCTGTGAGGGCAAAACTCTGATCCAAGATCATTCGCTACTCTTCAAAAAAGAATCTCCCAAACGAGGTGACGGAGAAACAGTCTTTCCCCTGACACGATCCCGGAGCTACCATCCCCAACTCAAAGAGCCACTCGAAAAAGGTTGCTTTGAAGAGGGCTTTTTCGTCGTCTCCATAAGAGGGGAGCGAGTATTTCCAGTGCTTGCCTGTCCTTTTTAACATTACAACAGAGTCTTCATTGAGAGGAACTAGAATCCCCCTGAGAAAATCATCCCAGTAAACCCACTCGCCGTGAAGAGCTCGGCGGATCGCTTTTTCCGCTTCCCGGATGTTCCTTTCGGTTGCGATGTGGCCTGGAAGCGATTTGGCGAGGATCCGGTTCAGCGAGTGGCGGTAGAGGAAGAGAGCCCTCTTGTCAGAGGCGAGATCGAGCCAGTCATTTGCCGTCTCAAGCGCATAGAGGCGCCCGTCGATCCTGTCTGCCAGCTTGATGAGGCAGAGCTTATCGATAACTTGAGCCAGATAGCGGCCGGCAAAAAGAAACTCCTCTTGCGTCTCCAAGGGAAGCGCGCAGAAAGGGGCGAGGTCGCGGATCAGCGTTGAAGGAAGAGTGTCCTCTCCTTGCCAATTCGAAAGGGAAAGGGGCGTCTTTTTTGTCGCCTTCAGAATAGCGCCCATGTCTTCGACAAAAGCGAAATCGCTATCTCGATAGCGGTGGATTGTCTCCGTTGGAGGAATGCGGGGCGCCTCCGTTGTTTTTAAAAAGCGAAGATACTCGTGCCACTCGTGGAAAGGGGTCACAAATTCGAGCCAATGGTCGTCTTCTTTTTCATAGGTGAGACAGCAAACAAAATTGAACTCGAGGAGAAGGAGAATTTCTTCGAAGTGCTTTCTTGTGAGGTTGTATTTGGAGATGAGATCGCTCGATGAGATTTTAAAGTCAGAGGAGGCAAAGAGATCGCTCACAATAGAGGTGGCGATTGGATCTGCAAAACTGAGCTCCATCAAGTAGCGCTGGAAAATCTGAGGGGTGAGGAGGTATTTTTCGACTAAAGACTCAAAGATATTGTTCGAACTTCGGGGGATCGAGTACCAGGTGGGAAGAGTTTGAATGGGCACTTTTTTCAAAATTCCCTGCAAAAACTCCATGTCGGGCTTGAAAGCGGAATCGAAACGGGTGATTTGAAATTCAAAATACTTCCTCTTCTCTTTGTCGACGAGAATCGAATCGGCTTCAAGCGAAAGAAGCCCCGTCTTGGAGAGCTTGGTCAAAGTAGCTTTGAGCGCATCCTCTGTGCAGTCGATTGTTTTGGCGAGCTTCTTGAAGGAAATTTTAAGGGGACTGAAGAGGATTTCTTCCAGGATCTCGACATCGAGTGCGGAAAAGTCGGACATGAGCATCCGATTTTCAATGTCCTGCGCACAGTTATAATCGGCCAGATTGACTTTGTTTTTTCGCGCTTGGCTGAGTTCTAACATCTTTTCCCCTTTTATAGACGGAAAATATAGCTTAGCTGTCCTTGAGTGTCTACGAATTTTTTCGAGATCGGAGCTGATTGAAATATTCGAGTCTTTTTTTCATTTCCCGCTCAAATCCCCTCTCGATCGGCTTATAGTAAGAGGAGCGCTTCATCCCATCGGGGAAATACTCTTGTCCCGAGAAGCCCTCCGGGGTGTCGGGGTCATAAATATAGTCTTTGCCATAGCCCATCTCCTTCATCAGGGAAGTGGGGGCATTGAGGATGTGTTTGGGGGGATTGAGGTGGCCCGTTTCGGCCGCTTCTTTTTTTGCCTCCTGGTAGGCTGTGTAAGTCGCGTTGCTCTTGGGAGCAAGCGCCAGATAAAGGACAACTTCCGCAAGGGTGAGCTCCCCTTCAGGAGAGCCGAGCATATTATAGACATTCCAGCCATTGAGGGCGACGGTTAACGCCTGGGGATCGGCAAGGCCCACATCTTCGGAGGCAACCCGGATGAGCCTTCGGGCGAGGTAGAGGGGATCTTCTCCGCCGCTGAGCATCCGGCAAAACCAGTAAAGGGCTGCATCCGGGTCGGAGCCCCGAATCGATTTATGGAGAGCTGAGATGAGGTTGAAATGCCCCTCCTGATGTCTGTCGTAGAGGGGTGCTTTTCTCTGCAAAAGAGAGGAGAGGGAGGCGATGTCTTTTGGGACGCCTGGCGCCTGTTCGATGTTTTCAATGAGGTTGAGTAGGTGTCTGCCATCTCCTTGAGATAAAGAGATGAGGAACTCTTCCGCCTCTTTTTCAAGCCCGAGCGGTTTGACAGTCGATTCGTAGCGGCGCAAGATTTTAACGAGAGAAGAAAAAGAGAGGGCCTCCAAGTTTAAAACGCGG
>MGLY01000060.1:0-113 GCA_001794935.1 Chlamydiae bacterium RIFCSPHIGHO2_12_FULL_49_9
TTTTCTATACTCTTCGCCTTCGAGATTATTTTGCACAGCTACCCATTCACGGGTGTGTTGCACACCCATTGGGAACCCAAGTCCTTTGAAAACGAAGGTTTTTGTTTTTCTAT
>MGLY01000060.1:324-7894 GCA_001794935.1 Chlamydiae bacterium RIFCSPHIGHO2_12_FULL_49_9
ATGGTATCCTACGTACCGCTGAAGCTATAAAATTAGGGATACACCCTACCTATTTGTACAGGCTTCGCGATGCAGGAATTCTTGAATCATTAGGCCGAGGTGTTTTTCGACTGGCTTCTATGCCAGATTTTTCAGAACCCGATTTGGTCTTGGCTACAAAAAGAATTCCTCAAGGGGTTATCTGCCTAATCTCCGCACTATCCTACTATGAACTAACAACTCAAATTCCTCATTTTGTTTATATAGCCCTACCTAGAACTTCAAGACTACCTCAAGCCGGCTATCCTCCCTTACGCTGTTTTTGGTATTCTAAGGGCGCTTATGAGGCGGGTATTGAAACAATCTCAGTCAATGGATTTCCTGTTAAAATTTATAGCATCGAAAAAACTTTAGCCGACTGCCTAAAATTTCGGCAAAAAATCGGAATGGATGTTGTTCTAGAAGCATTGAAAGAGTATTGGAGAAAAGGTCGAACAGACCTTGATAAGCTTTACGATTATGCAAAAATATGTCGTGTTGAAAAAATTCTTCAACCCATTATTGAAACAATTGTGAGTCAGTAGCCATGAAGATTGAAAAGAAAAATCTACCTGAGTCTGTTTACAGCAGATTAAAAAACATTGCTTTAGCAAAAAATCGCCCCACGCAGGAAGTTCTTAGATATTATGCGATGGAGAGATTTTTATACCGCTTGAGTGTTTCCCAGCATAAAAGGTCCTTCTTTCTGAAAGGAGGTTTAATGTTAATGGTTTGGGATCCTACGACACACCGTGCAACTGTTGATATAGACCTGCTTGCAAAAGCTAGCAACTCAATTGAAAATATTTCACGAATTCTCAAAGAAATCTGCTCTCATCCTGTTCTACAAGACGGTATCGAATTCAATTCTACAGACCTCATTCTTGCCGAATCCCAAATTGAAACAGAATACACTGGCCTGTCAGCCCGTTTTTCAGCACATCTGCATACTGCTAAGCTGCCATTGAGAATCGATATTGGGTTCAGCGACAAGATTTTCCCTAAGCCAGCCAATGTGGATTACCCTGCATTATTAGATTTTCCTTCTCCTGAGCTTCAGGGATATACACCGGAGACAATGATTGCCGAAAAATTAGATGCAATGGTCAAACTTGGCCTTGCAAATAGCAGGATGAAGGATTTTTATGACATATGGACCATTGTCAGTCAGTTTCAGATCAAACCAGAGAAGATAGCTCCTGTGATTAGGGAGGTCTTTCAAAATAGGAAAACTGTTGTGCGGGAAATCCCAAAGGCATTTTCTGAGGCTTTCTATAATATGCCAAAAACATTGGAGAGGTGGGACGCTTTTCTTAAAGGGATTGGACATGATCCGGTGCCCCTTGAAAAAGTGATATTCGAAATTAGGGATTTTTTTCTCCCAATTTTGCCCGAAAGTGGGGCCCAAATTGCAGGCATCAATTCATGATTACTGGAGCTAGAAATGAATAGATGGTTCATATCCGATACTCACTTCTCCCATGCCAATATCATCGGCTATACTGGACGCCCTTTTCAATCCGTTAGAGAAATGAATGAGAAACTTATGGCGAATTGGAATGCTCTTGTTGAGCCGCAGGATACGGTCTTTTTCTTGGGCGATTTCGGATTGGATACATCCGATTTTCTTTCCGACCTTTGTTCACAACTGCATGGCCAAAAGATTTGCATTCGAGGAAATCATGATGGCACCCCTGCAAAAATGCATAAAATTGGATTCTCCATCGTCCTAGAGTCTGCTTTCATTAAGATTGGCCGTCATCAGGTTGAACTCGTTCATATCCCCAGTTATCCAGCGCCTCCTCATTTTCAGCTTCACGGCCATGTACATGAAAAACGCCCCAATAAGCTTATTGACCGCCAACTTAATCTTTCTGTCGAAGTTTGGGATTACAAGCCTGTGTCTGAGAAGACGATTGTGGCTCTGTTAGATCAAGCTGATGCGTCTGTTGCAATGGCTTCTTCCAACAGCTGCTGACTGTTCACTATTTGAAACTGTTCAATATATAATGAACAGTTGAAATCTAAAGTTGCTATAAATCAGACGTTTGTGTCTTTTCGATGTTCATAGAACAGCAAGATTCTCTAAATTTTTCCACTGACGCCATTTTTCGTTCCAACAGTTTGCAATAGAATTCGATCGTTTACAACTAAACTCGTGCTATAACAATAGGAGCAAACATGGAACAGAAGGAAAGCCTTGGAGATTGATTAATGCCGTTAATGCATCTTTCTTTAAATGCATCATAGGTTTCGCCTCCAGAAAGTTTTTCCCCTAAGCGCCATTCATCAATCCATGGGCCTATGATCTGACCCGAAGAGCTACCCAAGTCAAACTCCTGTAGATCATCGATGGAAACGAGTTCGCATTGCAGAACTTCGTTAAAAATTTCAGCAGTCATACGAGCCCTGAGCAGGGGACTATGGCATATGGTTTTTATACCGCATCCTAAAAGGTGATTTCTTGCTGAAAGAGCCTGGTTGATTCCTTTTTCGTTTAGCGGAATATCTCGTCGACCCATGACCCTATTTTCTAAATTCCAATCTGTTTGGCCGTGTCTTATGTAGTAAAACGGGACAGGCTTTATTTTTGACATTCTTTCCTCGGAAACGAAGACTTATTAAAGATAATTTGATTAAAGAGACTTATAGTGATAATTATAGTGCAAAGTGAGAAATGGGGCAACCTGGACTTGAACCAGGGACCGACGGGTTATGAGTCCGCTGCTCTAACCACTGAGCTATTGCCCCAAGCGGTCGAGTTTAGCGCAATTTGGGTTGATTAAGCAAGGATTTGGTTGTAAGTAGTTGAGGGTGATGGTTTTGTTGGTAGTTCCCAAAAATGGGGGCGGCAGGGTATTATCGATGACCGCATGAGCCAATCGATTGCAACTCGAAGACACTCCCAGACGGGCAGAGCCCTCCTGTGGACCAATCTCTTAAACGAGCCGTTATTTACCTTGTATGGCTTCCTCGCGTTTATTCTGTATAAAGATTTAGGCGCTAGCCCCTTTCAGATCGCCCTCATGACGATGCTGAAGCCTGTTATTACGATCTTGTCTTTCTATTGGAGCTCGGGGTTGGGGGGAAGGAAGAAGCTGAAACCCAATGTTTTGTGGGCCGGCTTTTTTATGCGCGCTCCCTTTTTGCTTTGTCCTTGGATCGACTCGAGCTGGTATGTGATCGCATCTGCGGTCAATTATATGTTCTTTTATAGAGCGGGTCAGCCGGCTTGGCTCGAGATTTTGAGAAAAAATATAGGGAAAGGGAGGGAGCGGGCCTTTTC
The DNA here is from genome assembly GCA_001794935.1 of Chlamydiae bacterium RIFCSPHIGHO2_12_FULL_49_9. Lineage (GTDB taxonomy): Bacteria > Chlamydiota > Chlamydiia > Chlamydiales > SM23-39 > O2-12-FULL-49-9. The sequence goes on from MGLY01000060.1 coordinate 3,629, forward strand.
GGTGAGCGCGGGGTTAGGATATGTAGAAGGGGTTGCGCTGTCTTTGGGGATGGGGGCTTTGTTGGATCAAGACCCGACTGTTTGGCGAGGATTGTTATGTGGAGCGGCGATTTTGGGCTTTTTGTCTCTTATGATCCAGTCGAGGATTGAAGTCGATGAGGGGGATGGGGGAGAAGAGGAAATCGGATTGAGGGAAAAACTCGTTCGGCCTTGGAGAGATAGCTGGCAGTTGATTCGGAAAAGGCCCGATTTTGCCAAGTTCCAGTGGGGCTTTATGATCTGCGGGTTTGGGGTGATGTTGATTCAGCCGGCGCTTCCGCTTTTTGCCGTGGACAGTTTGGGGATCAGTTATCTGGAGATGGCTGCGGCTGTTTCGATTGCCAAGGGACTTGGATTTGCGTTTTCGTCAGGTTTTTGGGGCAGATGGATGGAGCGGGAGAGTATTTTGAAGGTGTCGAGTGCGGTCTTTTTGACATTTGCGCTGTTTCCCTTGATTTTGTGTTTGTCGGTTTGGGGCGCTTTTTGGCTCTATGTCGCTTACTTTTGGTACGGAGTTGGCCAAGGGGGCAGCCACTTGGTGTGGAACATGTCCGGGCCGATTTTTGCCGGAAAAGAGGAGAGCTCGAGGTATTCCGGGGTCAATGTGGTGTTGGCCGGTCTGAGAGGGGCAGTTGCTCCGCCGCTTGGCGGCTTTCTGGCAGTAGGTATTGGTTCCGTGCAGGTGCTTTTAATGGGCGGCGCTCTTTGCTTGTATAGCGGATTGAGAATGCTCCAGGGAAAGCAAGAGAAGTTGGCGAAGAAAATCGCTCCGAAGGGCGCAGTTCAAATAAATCCTTTTTAGATAAAGATTTGGTATGTATATAGAGAGCTATACCGGGAGTGATTCAAGAATCGGCTCTGGCTGCGTCGGGCAGCCAGAACCGATTCTTGAATCACGAGCGGTATAAAGAAAAGGTTCTCTAGATATGCGCACACTTCAAAGCGGAGCGCTTGCTCTGTTTTTGTTGCTTTCTTGTGGAGCGAAAGCGGAAGAAGAGGTTGCAGTCGTTTTGACAAGAAGCGATAGCATCCCGCTCGAAGTGCAAACTGCGACCGATCCCTACTTTGAGGGATATATCCAAGCTCTCGTCGACATGCACTTTTCCGAATACCGCGTTGTGGTGCTCGTGAAAAATCACAAAGTGTGGCTCGCGAATCTCCCTGCGAACGAGCTCATTGCAAACAGCATTGTCGCCTTTGTGAGAGATGTTCCTGGCGTTGAAGAGGTGCACGTTCTCAATGGCGTCCCTCCGGAAGATGTAGAGCTGAGAAAGAAATATGTGGACCGGCCGAAAATCAGCGGCATCTGGTTCCCTCAGATGACCGAGATTTTCCAGCCACTCATCGCAGATCCAAGACAAGTCTCCTATACAATCGGCTACCGAAGCGGCGACAAAGTGTGCGGCAATAAGTGCGTAGATATCTCTCTTGGCGATGACTTCCCGATCTACAGATGGCTCGATGTGTTTGGCTATGGCGATATTCAAGTCGGTATTGAGGCGGGGATTTGGTCGGTCTTCAACATGGATCCGAGTCCAAATATTCAAGGGGGGACTGAGCTTGTCAACACCGATTTTTACGTGGGGATCCCGATCACTTACGGAGTCGGCAAATGGGCGCTTAGGCTGAGAGTTTATCATATTTCAAGCCACTTGGGAGATGAATTCATTGTCAACCACCCGGGATTTGTCGATGTGAATGGGCCAAATAAAGACAATCCGAATCGAGTGCGAGTCAATCCGAGCAACGAATATGTCGATTTTACCGTCTCTTATCAGGCGACGGAACACATTAGAGTCTATGCGTTTCCCGGCGCGATTGTTCACAGCGATCCGACCTATAAGTGGCAGCCGATGTATATCCAGTACGGGACGGAGGCGAGATTTTTGGGCAGTAAGTTCTATCATCAAAGACTCTACGGCACCTGCTTTTTGGCAATGCACTTCCGCAATTTCCAGCAGCTCGACTGGGATTTCGATGGAACGTTTAGAGCCGGCTATGAATTTAGCAAACTGCAGGGCATCGGCAGAAAGTTTCGATTCTACATCGGCTATCACAACGGCTATTCTCTAGAGGGTCAGTTCTCCAAAGACAGAACCCACTACATGGAATACAACCTCAACTACGGTTTCTAGTTGACGCCATTTTTTTCGTGCGCTAAGATTTTCCCCGCATGTTTAAAAGGGCTGTTTTTTTTTCTCTTCTCGTTTTTTCGCTTGGGGCTCAAGAAAAGCAAATTGAGCTCTTCATGGATTGGAGGTGGGAGGCGAAAGGCCAGGAACTTTTTCCATTGAGAGAAGATGAGCCGGAGCCGCATCCGCTTCTCACTCGCATCCGAAGAAATCTTTTGGAAAGGGGTTGGGATATCTGCAGCTGGGAAAGAGATCGGTACCGCCCTTGGCTCATGAGCTGGAAAGAAGTTGTTACCTGGCGAGATTTTGTTTGGTGGTTAAGGATTGGCCTGCCCGGAAAGGCGCCATTTAGAGAAAAAGATGGACTCTGGATCTTTTGGAGTTTGGGACCCAAAGTCAAAAACTTTAATTTTTCCAGGATTCCAAAAGAAAAGCTCGTCTTGTTTACGTGGGAGCCTCCCACAGTTCAAGCTGAGTCGCATGACCCGAAGATGTGGGAGCATTTTGGGAAGATTTTTACCTGGGATGACGCCCTTATCGACAACAAGCGCTTTTTTAAATTCCACTATCCTTGTCTAAAGCAGCAAATCGATGAAGTTATCTCTTTTAAAGAGAAGAAATTCTGCGTTCTGATCAATTCAAGACTTTGTAGCAAGCACCCGAAGCAGATTTATAGGGAAAGAGAAAAGACAATCCGCTTTTTTGAAGATAAGGTAGGAGAGCTCGATCTTTTTGGGAGATTTTGGGAAAAGCGAGGCTTTAAGAACTATCGGGGGACGGCCGCCGATAAGATCGGCACGCTGAAAAACTACAAGTTTTGCATCTGCTATGAAAACACAAGAGATGTTTTGGGCTATGTGACTGAAAAAATCTTCGATTGCTTTGCCGGGAAAGTCGTGCCGATTTATTGGGGCGCAAGCAACATCGCCGACTACATTCCAAAAGAGTGTTTCATCGATCGGCGCAAGTTCAAAGATGAGCAGGCTCTCTACGATTTTTTAAAGAGCGTAACTGAGGAGCAATATGAGGCTTATATTGAAAGCGCGGCAAAGTTCATCAAGAGCGAGAAAGCAAAAGTGTTTACCGAAGATTACTTTTTAGAGACTTTTTTGAAAGTCACTGAAGAGCAAAAGCCATCGTTGTAAATCGGGCCCTCTTTGCCGATAGGGAGGGTGTTTTCAAAGAAGCGGCGGTAAATCTCGAGCCCTTGGGCTGCCGTTTGGACGCAATAGAAGCAGTTGGAGACCCACTCGGAGCCTTTGATGGTGCCCGTTTCCCGGTTGAGCTGGAAGCGGGATGTCTGTTTCCGTTTCCAGTATTCGATAGGGCCAAAGAGGAGGACGGGATTGGCCGGAGCGCCTCCTGTCTTGCGGCGCACTTCTTCCAAAGTGTACTCAAAGTCCATGCCGATGCCGCCAGGAAGAAAAATGGGAAAGTCGAGATAGAACTCCGCCTGTCTTTCGACGAGGCGGTCGAGCCGGTAGGTCATTTTGGCGTCGATATGGGGGTTTTGTCTTTGCTCATTGACAATGCTGGTGTCTTTTGCTCTAAAATCGACAAGATTTGCGCAAGAGAGGATGCCGACCGATTTCGCGACTCGGTTTCCCACCTCCATTGCTCCGGGACCGCCTCCTGTGAGAAGAGCTAAGGGAGTATCTTTGCAAAGAAGCGGATGAGTCATCTCAGCTCGCATAGAGAGTATCCCTTCTAAAAGGAGATGAAGCTCTTTTTCAAACGCGCCCTCAATGAGGTTCGATCCGTAGACGCCGAAGACGGTCGATTTCCGGAAGCGATCGACGAGCGGCAAGGGGACAAAGAGGCCAGCCTCTTTTTCAGGTTTCAGGACGTATTGGAGGATCTTGCCCGAATCGCGATCGACCCAAAACGCCGGGATTCCAAATTTGGCAAGATCCAAAAGCATTGCCCGATCTTCATTTGAAAAGTAAATGCCGTGAGAGGCAGAAGGATGTTCGAAGTAGATCCGCTTGAGACATCTTTGGACATCGCTATTTAAGATCATCCGCTTGAGAAGGGGCGTCGGGAAGTGGCGGGAAAATAAGACGCCTTGCGAGGTAATGAGGCCGTCCTCGATCGC
>MGLY01000061.1 GCA_001794935.1 Chlamydiae bacterium RIFCSPHIGHO2_12_FULL_49_9
CGGGCGCAAGCGAAGCTTGCAACTGCGCCCACGGCGCAGTTCCGACCTTTGGTCGGGCCCGGCGCACCTCCGCTTCGCGTATCATTGGGGCGCGGGGCTTCCCCGCATCCTGTAAGCCTGCCATCAAGCAGGCGAATCCTGCCCACTCGCAGAGCGAGTGGACATCTTTAGACTCGCAGAGCGAGTCGTTATCATGTTCCTTTCCCTCCACGGATAGACTTGTGGGTATACTGCGCCCACTCAGGTTGTGTGAATTTTGGCGAGCCATCATAGCGGCCCATCTTTCGAAGATCGCTCGTCGCCCATATTGATGCAATATGAGCCTCCTCGCGATTTTCAAAATCTGGACCACTCTGAGGCCCTCCAAAATTCACAAAACCTAAGCGGGCACAGTAAAGGACACAAGTTTTCTCGCGTCCTTCGGATAAACAAACCGATCCCTTATAATCCTTTTCATGCTTTTCACATCTCTTCCCAATCTCGACTTTTTTTTAGACGCTCCTGTTGAGCTGAGACTCGATCTTTTTCCCCATATCGACTTTGCCGCTCTTCCCACAAAAAACGTCCTCTTTACTCTCAGAAAAGGCTCTTTTAAAGGCTCTGAAAAGACAAGAGAAGCGCTCATTCTCAAACTCCTCGATCTTCATCCCGCCTACTTCGATCTGGAAAGCGATATGCGGGAAGAATTTTTATGCCGCGCCTTGACAAGCTACCCCCAAACGCGCTTCATCCTCTCTCACCACACCTTTGGTCCTATCGATCTTCCATCGACCTTCCATGAAATGCGCAGGCTTCCCTGCTATGCCTATAAAATCGCCTTTCAACCTCAAACCGCAACCGAGGCGCTAGAGGCTCTCCTCTTCATGAAAGAGAATCCCTCTTTGAGCGTCATCTGCATGGGAGAAAAAAACGCATTTACCCGAGTTCTCGGCTCTCTACAAAAAGAGCGCCTCTCTTATGCAAGTTTAAATACAAAAACAGCGCCCGGCCAACTCTCTCTTCAGGATCTCACCGAGATTTACCGCACCCCCTCCCTTGCTTCCGACGCCTCTCTCTACGGTCTCATCGGATCGCCCATCGATCAGAGCGTCGGCCATCTCTATCACAATAGCGTCTTCAAAAAGCTCAATCTCAATGCTGTCTATGTCAAAATGGACGTTACTCCTGATGAGCTGCCCCATTTTTTCCGGGCGGCAAAAAAAATCGGTTTTAAGGGCTTAAGCGTCACGATGCCTCTGAAAGAAGCGGTCCTTCCCTTCTTAGAGATCGACGAGAAAGCAAAACAGATCGGCGCTGTCAATACCATTTCCTTTAAAGACGGCAAGCTCTATGGAACAAATACCGACGGAATCGGAGCTCTCGATGCGATTGAAAAAAGGATGAAAGTCAAAGATAAAACCTTCGTCATCCTTGGCGCCGGAGGAGCGGCAAGGGCCGTCGCCTTTGAGGCTATCCAAAGAAAAGCGAATGTCACGATCGTAAATCGAACTGCTGAAAAGGGAAAAAGGCTCGCCTCTTTTTTCCAATGCGACTGGAAAGCTGAAGCGCCCCATGATGCTGACATTTTAATCAACTGCTCGCCAGCCCCTGTTCATTTTGAACACTTGCAATCAAGAACTCTTTTGATGGATATTGTCTACTCTCCCAGAGAAACTCCCTTTTTACAAAGAGGGCTCTCTCTTGGGTGTCCCGTCATCTACGGCGAAGAGATGTTCATCAATCAGGCAAAAGCCCAAACCGATTTTTGGTTTTTATGAAAAAAATCGCGATTCCCCCTTCTACCGAGCTTTTTTTCGGCAGTTTAGAGTCGCATGAAAAACTCCCCTACCCAAAATCAGTTGTGATCGCCGACTCTTCCCTGGAAGATCTCTATGCTAAACCCCTTTGTAAAAAGTGGGGCGCAGATCTCATTTTGATCCCGAGCGGAGAAAAAGCAAAAACGAGACAAATCAAAGAAAAACTCGAAGACGCTCTTTTAGAAAAGGGGTGCGGCAAAGACACTGTTTTGATTGCGCTCGGCGGCGGCTCGACATTAGATCTCGTCGCCTTTACCGCCTCCACTTTTTTAAGAGGCGTCCCGCTTATTTTAATTCCGACAACGCTTGTCGCGATCGTCGACGCCGCCATCGGAGGAAAAACAGCCATCGACACTCCGCATGGGAAAAATCTCATCGGCTCTTTTTATTTCCCAAGAGCGATTTTCGCCGATGTCGCCATGCTCAAAACCCTTCCCCAAAAAGAGTGGCTGAATGGCTATGCTGAAATCCTAAAAATGGGACTTGTTTTCGACTCCTCTCTTTTAGAAGCAGATCCCTCTTTGCCCGCCTCTATTTTGAGAGCCATCGAAGCCAAGATCCGCATTATCCAAAAAGATCCCTTCGACAAATCTCTCCGCCGCATCTTGAACTTTGGCCACACGATCGGCCATGCGCTGGAAACGATTTCCAATTACGAGATCTCCCACGGAGAAGCTGTTGCCATCGGCTGTATGACGGAAGTCTATCTGAGCGCTCTCAAACAGGAAGAATTTTTAAAAATCGAAAAAATCTACTCCTCTCTCTTTTCCCTCTCTCTTCCTAAAACGTACTTGAGGTCCGCTCTCTTAAAAGCGCTTCTCTTCGACAAGAAAAAAGAAAACGGTCAGGTCCGATTCGTCAATTTAGAAAAAATTGGCAAGGCGCATCCCTTTGGAGAGGCCTATTGCAGGCCCGTCTCTTCAAAAGAACTTGGAATGGCCCTCGACTGGATGGAAGCGACTTATGGTTGATCTTTTGGTCCGCCCTTCCAAACTCAAAGGAGATCTTTTCATCCCCCCCTCCAAATCGCATACTCTCCGCGCCCTCTTTTTTGCCCTCATGGCAAAAGGAAAATCTGAAATCAGGGGATATCTCCCCTCGCCGGACACTTTTGCCATGCTCGAGGCAATAGGGCTCCTCGGCGCTCGCGTCGAAAGAAAACAGGATGTCTTATTCATCGAGGGCGTATCCGGCAACCCCAAGGCGCCAACCGGCATCATTAACTGCGGCAATTCGGGGCAAATCCTTCGCTTCATCGGGGCGCTTGCAGGTTTTATTCCCGGCTGCACCACCTTGACGGGAGATGCCTCTATTGAGCACAGCCGTCCCGTAAAACCGCTTGTCGACGCGCTGAATCAGCTCGGCGCTTTTGCAAAGACATCCCCTCTTGAGATCCAAGGTCCCATTACGCGGACAAAAGCCTCCCTCGACGGCTCCGATTCACAGCCCGTATCGGGTCTTTTGATGGCAGGAGCTTTTGGTCCTCATCCAATTGAACTCCTCGTCGAAAATCCCAAAGAGACGCCCTGGATCGATCTCACTCTTTCCTGGCTCAAAAAATTCAACATTCCATACGAGATGGATCGCTATCAACGCTATGTCATTTTTGGACAAACCCAAATCGACGCCTTCTCCTACACCGTGCCCGGCGATTTCAGCACAGCCTCTTATCCTTTTGCCGCAGCCGTTTTAAGCGGCTCCGAGATCGCGCTCCACAACTTGGACATGAGCGACTCTCAAGGCGACAAAGCCCTTTTTTTTGCCCTCGCTCACTTTAGGGTAGCTCAACAAAAGATCTATGTCCAAAAAGGAGCGCCTCTTCAGGGAGGAAAGATCGACGTCGATCCTTTTATCGACGCGCTTCCGCTCCTTGCCGTCATCGGTTGTTTTTGCCAAGAGCCGCTAGAGCTCGTCAACGGGGCGATCGCCAGAAAAAAAGAATCGGATCGGATCTCATCGATTGCCGCCGAGCTGAGAAAAATGGGGGCGCAAATCTTTGAAAAATCCGATGGACTCATCGTCTACCCTTCAAAACTCAAAGGATGCGAGCTAAACACTCACCGAGACCACAGAATCGCTCTTTCTCTTCTCGTTGCAGGACTCAATAGTGAAGGGACTACTCTCATCCGAAACGCGGAATGCATCGCAAAAACATATCCCGATTTTAAAACCGCTTTTTCTTCCATTGGAGCCGATATTCAATGCATTTGATTTTTTTTGGATTTAAGGGGTGCGGGAAAACAGGTCTTGGAAAAAAAATCGCCCGCATCTCCAACCGCCCCTTTATCGATCTCGATGATCTCTTCGCAGAGCCTCCGCGCAGCCTCTATCCCAAATTGGGAGAGGAAAAATTTCGAAAACTCGAAAGCGAGCTCCTCTTTTCTTTAAAGCCCAAAACTCCCTCCGTCATCGCCCTCGGAGGAGGAACTGTGCTTAAGTCCCAAAACATCTCGTTTCTTCAATCAATCGGACTGCTCATTTATCTCGAAAGGAGTTTTGAAGAGATCAAAAAAAATCTCGAGGCCCTTCCCTCATTTGCCAAAAACTGGGAACATCTCCGCCAAATCTATTTGCAAAGAAAGCCCATCTACGAGTCAATTAAAGCCCTCAAATTGGATCGATATGGCCTCTAACTTTTTTGGCGAACTGTTTCGGATCTCCACTTTTGGCGAGTCCCATGGCCCTGCCATCGGCGCTCTGATCGATGGCTGCCCTGCAGGAGTTGAGATCACAAAAGAGGAGATCGATCTCGAGCTTGCCCGAAGACGCCCCGGAAAAGCCCCTTTTACCTCTCCGCGCAAAGAATCAGACTCGGTGGAGATTCTCTCAGGCGTCTTCGAGGGAAAAACAACAGGAGCCCCAATCGCCCTTCTCATCTACAATCAAGATGCAGATCCCTCGCAGTATAGCGCCCTTAAAAACGCCTATCGCCCGGGCCATGCCAACTTCACCTATCTCGCCAAGTATGGCCTCTTTGATTACCGAGGCGGCGGCAGATCCTCTGCCCGCGAAACAGCCGCCCGAGTAGCTAGCGGCGCAATCGCCAAAAAATTCCTCTCTTACTTCTCGATCGATTGCGCGGCCTACTTGCAGCAACTCGGCTCTCTCTCCACTTCCCAAAAAACCCTTCCGGATTCTTTTCTTGAAAAACTCGAAGAGATCAAAAAAGAAAACGATTCGATCGGAGGCGTCGTCGCCTGTATCGCCCGTATCCCCCCAGGTCTCGGCGATCCTGTCTACGGCAAACTGGAAGCAAAGCTCGCCTCCGCTATGCTCTCCATTCCCGCATCCAAGGGATTTGAGATTGGAGAGGGTTTTCAGGCAGCCTCCATGAGAGGCTCTGAACACAACGACCCGTTCGATCTCGATGAAAGCAATAACGTCTATACAACAAGCAACCACTCGGGGGGCACTCTCGGCGGGATCTCAACGGGCTCTCCTCTCTATTTTCGGGTGGCCTTCAAACCCACATCGAGCATCCAAAAGCCCCAGAAAACCCTC
>MGLY01000062.1 GCA_001794935.1 Chlamydiae bacterium RIFCSPHIGHO2_12_FULL_49_9
ATGGCAAAGCCGCAGCAAGCTATTTGTCTTATTTTTGACTAGCGGGTTAATAGCTCGCGCTTCGCGAGCTTTATCCTTAGCCATGTTTCATGGCGTGATCTTGTTCCTTGTCTTGAACAACTAACTTATAGAACGAGGTCCTTTGCAATCCTTGATCGTATTTTTACACGGGTTTTTGGGAACAAGCGAAGACTGGCAGGAAGTGTGGAGGGAATTGCCCGATGCAACCTGCGTCGGCATCGATTTGCCGGGACATGGCAAATCGCCGTTCAGCGAAAAGTTTGAGATAGGGATAGAAGAACCTTTTCACTTAGTCGGCTATTCCATGGGAGGGCGCCTCGCCATGCAGTTTGCTGAAAAAAATAGGGAAAGAGTCAAAACGCTGACGTTGGTGTCGACGCATCCGGGATTGAAAACAGAAGAAGAGAGGGAAAAAAGAGTCGAGAGCGATCAGAGGTGGGCTGATCTTCTTTTAAAAGAGCCGATTGACGAGTTTCTGAAACGCTGGTACGATCAACCCCTTTTTGGAAATTTTAAGCCCATGCGTAAAAAACAAGATCCGAAAAATCTCGCCAAAGCCCTTATCCACTACAGCCTCGCCCACCAAAGTTGCGAGGCGCCGGAAAATGCGATGTTCGTTGTCGGAGAAAGAGATGAAAAATTTCGAAAACTCACACCGAATGCCGAAGTAATTCAAGATGCAGCCCATGCGGTGCACCTGGAAAATCCCAAAGCCCTGGCAGGACTCATCCACAGGAGGATTTTTTCATGAATGAGTTGGCAGCTCCTGAAATTGTTTGGAGAGAGTACGGATCTTTTGAGGATATCAAATACCACAAGTTCGATGGGATCGCCAAAATCACCATCAACCGTCCCCACGTGAGAAACGCATTTCGCCCCCTCACTGTGGACGAAATGATCCACGCGCTGGAAGACGCCAGGCAAGATCCCGAAGTGGGCGTCGTGATTTTAACAGGAGAGGGAAAAGAGGCGTTTTGCTCCGGCGGCGATCAGAAAATTAGAGGCGATGCGGGCTACTCTGATCTGGAAGGGGTTCATCGACTCAATGTGCTCGATTTTCAAAGACAAATGAGAGCCTGTCCCAAACCGATTGTCGCCATGGTCGCAGGCTACGCAATCGGGGGCGGCCATGTGCTTCACGTTCTTTGCGATTTAAGCATCGCAGCGGATAACGCCATCTTCGGACAAACAGGGCCGAGAGTCGGATCGTTTGACGGCGGCTTCGGCGCGAGCTATCTCGCGAGAATCGTAGGACAAAAAAAAGCGCGCGAAATCTGGTTTTTGTGCAGACAATACACTGCAGAGCAGGCGCTCAATATGGGACTTGTCAATTGCGTTGTCCCTTATGAAAAACTGGAAGAGACAACCGTTCAGTGGTGCCGCGAAATCCTCGAGCTTTCTCCCACTGCCATCCGCTGCTTGAAAGCGGCATTGAACGCCGACTGCGACGGACAGGCGGGACTCCAGGAACTCGCCGGCAACGCGACGATGCTCTTTTACATGACAGAAGAAGGACAAGAGGGACGAAATGCATTCAACGAAAAGCGCAAGCCCAACTTCAGCAAATTCCCCAGGCGTTCTTAAGATCTATTTCCTCGCCTCGAGACCCAAAACATGGATCGCCGGAGCAAGCCCGGTCTTGATTGGGGGCGCGATCGCCTTTAAAGAGAGAACCTTTTCTCCCGGCCTCTTTTTGCTGACGCTCCTCTTCTCCCTCTTCATCCAGATCGGAACAAACTATGCAAATGACTACTTTGACTTCGTTAAGGGAGCCGACTCGCCGAAGAGAATCGGCCCCAAAAGAGCAACATTGGAAGGGTGGGTAAAGCCCCTCCATATGCTGAGGGCCTCTTTTTTTGCTTTTGGAGCCGCCTTTCTTGTCGCGATTCCCCAAATATTTGTCGCAGGCGCCTGGAGCCTTCCCTTTGTCCTCCTTTGCATCTCGCTCGGCATTCTTTATACAGGAGGGCCAAAACCTCTCGGCTATCTCGGCCTTGGAGATCTCTTTGTCTTTCTCTTTTTTGGCCCCATCCCAGTTCTCGGCGCCTATTATCTCCAGACGTGCCACCTAAATTATTCTGTTTTCATCGCAAGCCTTGCCCCTGCGCTCCTCTCTTGTGCTATCCTCGCCGCAAATAACATCCGCGATGAAAAGAGCGACAGGCAAGCAAATAAGAAGACGCTCGTCGTCCGCTTCGGAAGATTTTTTGGAGCGACCGAATATTCCTTGTGCATTGCGATGGCCGCCATGGTCCCCTGGATCCTCATTGGATTTTTCAAGGCGCCTCTTGAGCTCGTCGCCGCCTCGCTTATTTTTCCTCTCTCCCTTCCTCTCATCAAAAAAGCATACCAGTCTCAAAACCCTGAGGAGCTCATCTCTCTTTTGCCAAAAACCGCCTTCCTTCTCCTTCTCTATACCGCCCTCTTTGTTGTCCTATGGTATACTGCACCCACTCAGGTTGTGTGAATTTGGCGAGCCATCATAGTGGCCCATCTTTCGAAGATCGCTCGTCGCCCATATTGATGCAATATGGGCCTCCTCGCGATTTTCAAAATCTGGACCACTCTGAGGCCCTCCAAAATTCACAAAACCTAAGCGGGCACAGTATAACTCGCCTCTATCGATACAAAAATGAGCGGGAAGGACTCCTCCTCAACTATAATGATGGATGGGGCGAGATCGCGCCCCTGCCGGGTTTTAGCAAAGAAACTCTTCAAGATGCCCTCGATGAAACCCTCTCCCTCCTCCATGATCTTCCCTCAGCTCGCCCCAAGCTCCCCTCCGTTCGCTTTGGAGTGGAATCGGCCCTCAAACCTTTCCCCTCAAAGCCGATCCGCCTTCCCCTGTGCGCGCTCACCCCAAGAGAGGGCTTTACAACGCTGAAACTCAAACTCGGCTCCCTTTCTCTTGCAAGAGCGATCGATTTCGTAAAAAAATATCTCCCCTCCTTTCGACTGAGACTCGATTTCAATCGGCAGTGGAGTTTGGGCCAAGCGCTTGAATTCGCCAATCATTTTAAAAAAGAGGATTTTGAATATCTTGAAGAGCCTGTAAACTCCTTTCATGATCTCATCGAATTCTCCCGCCAAACCCAATTTCCGATCGGAGCCGACGAATCCATTCTCTCAGATCCCTGGCAAACAATCCCCTCTTTAAAAGCAGCCGTCGTCAAACCGACACTTCTCGGCTCAATTCCAAAAATTCCCCCAAAGATCGATCTCGTCTTGAGCTCTTCGATGGAAAGCGGCGTCGGCCTTATTTCAATCGCAAGGCTCGCATCCAATAAAGTGCCCGTCGGGCTTGACACCTACTCCTTTTTAAAGGAAGACTATCTCCAAAATCCGATCGCCTGTAGAGATGGCTATTTTTCCTGGACCCCTTCACCTATCGATACATCCAAACTATGTCTGATCTCTTAAAAGAAGCCGCCTCTTCAAGTCCAAACCAAATCGCTCTTTTTACTAAAGAGAGCGCCACTTTCTCTCAGCTCGATGAAAAAGCGGATCGCCTCGCCGCCCTTCTCTCTCCCTATATCTCTACGGGCGATCGAATCGCCGCCCTTCTACCAAATAGCGCAGATTTCATCGCCCTCTTTTTTGCAAGCCTTCGAGTCAAAGCCGCTCTTTGCCCTCTAAACACGCGCCTTCCTCCCAATCAAATCAAAGAATGTATCAAAAGACTCTCTCCAGCCCTTTTCATCTCTTCTTTTGATGCCCCCTTCGAAAAACTCCCATCTATATCCGACCCCTCTCCACCCTCCCTCCTTCTCTTCACATCGGGAACAACGGGATCTCCCAAAATCGCAGCACACAGCCTCTCCAATCTTCTCGCCAACGCCTCGGCTGCCGTTTCCTTTTTAGACCTTAGAGCCAACGATCAGTGGCTTCTCTCTTTGCCCCTCTTTCATGTGGGAGGGATCGGAATCCTTTTTCGGTGCATTCTCGCAAGAGCTGCCATTTGCCTTTCGGAAACCGACACTCTTACCCATATCTCCTATGTCCCCACGCAGCTCTATCGAAAAAAGCCCACATCCAAAAAACTCCGCTGTCTTCTTCTCGGCGGCGCGCCGATCCCCTCGATTCCAACAGATCTTCCCGTCTATTTGAGCTATGGGCTTACCGAAATGGGCTCTCTTGTCGCAGCCTCCTTTAAAAGCTACCATCTATCCCCTCTACAACAAATGCAGCTCGCACCCGACGGAGAGATCCTCGTAAAAGGAGCATCTCTTTTCCAAGGCTATTGGGAAAATGGAAAACTTCACCTTCCCCTCGATGACAACGGGTGGTTTAAAACCAGCGATATCGGCGCTATGGAAAATGGGAAACTAACCTATGTCGCAAGAAAAGATCGGCAGTTTATCTCAGGAGGCGAGAACATCCAGCCGGAAGAGATCGAAAAAGAACTTCTCAAGCTGCCCCACGTCGTCGACGCTTTTGTCAAACCCACAAATGACCCGGAGTTCGGCGCAAGACCTGTCGCTTTCATCCAAACAACCAATCCCCACTTCACACTCAAGCAAATGCAAGAAGCTCTTCTTCCGCACCTTCCCAAGTACAAAATTCCGATCGCCCTTACACTATGCAATCCGATTTCTCGATCAGGATTAAAAGACTCCTTTTAAAATATTTGATTTTTCCAGATCTCAACCCACTTACTTCCAGTGAGATCGGAACATGTCTGTGCAAAAAAAAAGCCCTTATCTATAATCCGCTCCTTTAACAATGCCGTTTTCCGAAGAAAAAAGAGGGGTTGAACCTTGAAAATCTCTGCTTGGCATTTCCTCCCTAACAGGAGCGCGCGATGACCCTGCAAACGCATCCGCTCCGCCGCATCTTCGCTCGGATTTTTCCAAGAAAAGTGGCCTCTCAACTCCCCAAAACGCTTCTTCGAGCGGAGCTCTTTTCCGACGAGGAAAAAAAAGACTTGGCAATCCACTACCTCGGCAAAGGGGAAATGGCCCTTTTGCAGGGCAGCCTCATAGCCCTTTCTTTCTTTGAATCTGCGGCCAATCTCGACGGATCGAATGCGACCCTTTGGTATAGACAGGGTCTTGCCTTTTTTGAGTATGGCTCTGAGGAGGGAAAAGAAAAGTCGCTCCTGATCGCAAGCAAAAATTTTAAAATTGCCCTCTCTCTCAATCCAAACTATTTCGATGCCTGGGTCGCTTGGGGAAATGCCCTTTTGCAGTTGGGCCGCTTCCATGACGAACACCATTTTCTCATCGAAGCCAAGGAGAAATACCAGAGAGCGATCGCGCTCGGCAATGATCAGCCGCGTGAAATTTTGGGCGAACTCTATTGGGACTATGGAATCGCCTGGTCAGAGATCGCAAAACACTCGGGCGAGGCGCTCGATGTAAGGCTGGCGATCGAGGCGTTTCAAACGTCAAAGAGTTACCAGGACAACCCATCCCCTGAATTTTGGAATGATTGCGGCAAAGCCTATTTGGAGATGGGGCTCCTCGTCAACGACTCGCGCCTCTATGTTCAATCGGTTGACTATCTGAAAAAAGCGATTGCGATCTCTCCTGATTATTTTGACGGCTGGATGTCTCTCGGCGAGGCCTACTCGCAGCTCTATGTCAACACAATGGATGAGCGCTATGTAAGTAAGGCATCGGACGCTTTTGCAAACGCCTCCAAAATGTGTCCCCGCTCATCAGATGTTTGGCTCGGATGGGCTCAGCTTCTCGGAGAGACGGGCAGACTCAAAAACGACGCCAAAATGCTCCGTCTCAGCATTGAAAAATGCGCGAGAGCGGCGAGCATCCATTCAGAAGATCCTCTCATCTTCGCTCAGTGGGTCGAATCTCTCTCTATCTTGGGATCTTCCACTTCAAGGCTCGATCTTCTCATCGAAGCCGAGCAAAAGATTTTGAAAGCGACCGATTCCTTCGGCGACGACGCGGCTCTTTGGCACGCCTATGGGATTTGCCTGATCTCTTTTGGCAAGTACTATGAAGACCCCGACTACTATGAGATGGCCATCGAAAAGCTGCAATATGGGCTCTCAGTAGATAGAACCGATCCTGAGATTTGGCACGCTTTGGGGCTTGCCCACAAACACTACGCGAATCTCCTCAACGACCCGGATCTCATCGAAAGGGCCAACCGCTTTTTGGCCCGCGCAATGGATCTCAAGCCGGTGTGTCCCGCGCTTCAATTCGATGCCGCATGCGCTCTGCTCGATTTCAGCGAGATCATGGACGATCTCTCCTCGCTTGAACAAGCGATCTCTCTTTTCGAGTCGCTCCTTCAAAACTTTAAAGAGGCGATCCTCCACCATCCCGAGTGGCTCTTTCAATATGCGTCCGCACTTGAGTGGCTCGGAGATTACACCGATGAGCCAAGCCATTTTTCTCGTGCGATCGAGATCTTTTCTCACATCCTTCTCATCGATCCCGACTTTCCCGGCATCCATCACCGGATCGCCCTCAACTACATGCAGTACGGGCACGTCACCGGCGAGACAGAAGGCTACAAAAGAGCGATCCATTTCTATCGCCTTGCGATCCGCCAGGATGAAGAGAGCGATCAAGTGTGGCTCGATTGGGGGATCTGCCTCATCCATCTCGCGCACCATACGCTGGATGGCGCGTTCATGAACCAGCTCTACATGGACGCCGAAGAGAAGATCAGCAGAGCCGGCCAACTCGGCTGCAACGGCGCCTACTATCACCTCGCTTGCCTCTATTCCATCTTGGGCCGTCTTCAAGAAGCGATGGAGTTCATCCACAAATCGCTCGCCGCCCGCTCTCTTCCCACCATGGAAGAGCTGCTCGAAGATGAGTGGTTGGACAACATCCGCTCCACTCCCGCATTCGCCCAGTTTCTGACAGCTCTTGAAGCCAAGCTCCAGCAGATCCGCGAAGAGTAAGCAAAAGAAATTTCTACTATCCCGCCTCCTACTACCCGTAGACACCTATTGTTTTTTGTGTTAATCTCGCCTCCTTAAACACATCACGAGTGCATCATGGATAAACGCAGCCTCCTCTTTATGATTTGTGTCAGCGCCGCATTTTTGGGCGTCAACGCCTGGTTCGAGTCAGGGCGCACGGAAGAGAGGCAAACAATCCTCAAAAAAGAGCAAAAAGAGATTGCGCTAAAGGAAAAACCATCCGAGCCCTCCCCCCTCTTCATCGATGCATCGCCAATCCCAACCGGCGAAATCTTCTACGTCTTGGAAAATGAATATCAACAGCTCGTCTTTTCCACTCGAGGAGGAAGTCTTGCCGAAATCAACCTGCCGATGAAAACCTCCAAAGACTCGGTGAGCATCGTCAAAGAGATCGACATCGATCGGGAAATCCTAAAAGACTCTCCCCAAAACGCGAGATTCCCTCTCCATGCCTACTACACGCACGACAAAAAGCTCCACAGCGGAGGCTCTCTCGGCGGCTATTATCCCCTCTTAAGAAGAGCTCTTTTAAATAAAGACGGCCATGAGAAAAGCTCCGTCCTCTCCCAGTATTACGCCCTCAACATCGTCGGAGAAAACGGGGACGCCGCTCAACCCAATTACCGGGTGATTCGGCATGAGCCGAACCTCATTCAGTTTGAAGGGACTACAAACGGGCGCAAAATCGTCAAAACCTACACGATCCCGAAAGAAAAAACAGGCCCTTATTGCTTCAATCTCGAAATCAAAGTGAACGGCGACGCAAACGGCCTTTGGCTCTCTACCGGCGTTCCCGATGTGGAACTCGTCGGCGGCTCTTATAACCCGCTGCTTCGCTACCAATACACTAAAGGGAACATCTACGATGTAGAGACGATCTCCCTGCCTAAAAAAGGGGCCGCCGAAGTTGCAAACACAACCCCCAATTGGATCAGCAACTCAAATGGCTTCTTGGGCCTCATTCTCGATCCTTTGGAAACCGCCGGGGACGGATATAAAACCGTTCAGATCGACGGAGCCAAACTCCCCACAAGACTCAGCCTGATCGACGCCCCTTACAATCTCTACCCTCCCGCAAACTACCCCGGCTACGCGGTCTATCTTCCCCTCAAAAACGGAGCGCCCCTATCATTTCGCGTCTTTGCAGGCCCTTTTGACGATGCGATCTTAAAAAAGCTCGACAAGCTTTTTGCCGATAACTCGGAAACCTACGATCCCGAATATGAGAGCGCCCAAAATATCCAGGGGTGGTTCTCATTCATCTCCCAGCCTTTTGCAAAGTTCCTTTTCATTTTGATGCAGTTTTTCTACTCGATCACAAAATCCTGGGCAGCTGCGATCATCCTCCTCACAATCGCTCTTCGCGTCATGATGTATCCTCTCAACGCCTGGTCGATTAAATCCTCGATCAAAATGCAAGAGATCGCGCCGAGAGTAAAAGCCGTTCAGGAAAAGTACAAGAAAGATCCGAAACGGGCGCAGATGGAGATCATGAACTTGTATCGCCAGTCGGGCGTGAACCCGATGACCGGTTGTTTCCCCGTTCTTCTTCAGATGCCCTTTTTGATCGGCATGTTTTATCTTCTCAAATCGAGCTTTCAGCTGAGAGGCGCCGTCTTCATTCCGGGTTGGATCGATGATTTGGCCGCCCCCAACGTGCTCTTTAGCTGGAACCAGCCGATCTGGTTTTTCGGCAATGAGTTCCACCTGCTCCCGATCCTGATGGGCGTTACGATGTATATCCAACAAAGACTCACCTCCAAACTGCCCAAAGATGGAACCCCTCTCTCCGACGCGCAAAAACAGCAGAAGATGATGGGCAACATGATGTCGATCCTCTTTATGGTGATGTTCTACAACTTCCCCTCGGGGCTAAACATCTACTTCATGCTCTCTACGATTTTGGGGATCTTGCAGCAGGCTTGGACGATGAAGAGAATGCAGGCGAAGCCCGCTACTATTAATCCAAGCTTCAAATAGGTGACAGATGGCTCAGCGAGGCACACGGGGTCCCCAACGACGCTTCGTCGGAAGGGGTGTGAAAGCCAGATCAAAGCGAAGCGATCCGAGCGAGGAGCTCATAGTAAAACTATGGGCGACGAGAAAGGATTGATATGGCAAAGCCGCAGCAAGCCAGGTGTCACTTATTTGAAGCTCGGGTTAATAATTAAAAAGAGGTGCTCTTGCAAGTTTGGGAAGAATTTTTGTCTCAAATACGCGAAGAAATAGGAAGCGGCGCCTTTGAAAGGTGGCTAGCCCCTCTCAAACTCCTCCGCTTCGATGCAGCCAACATCTATCTGGAGGCAAAAGACTCCTTCCAGATCAGCTGGTTCGAAGAACACATCCGTCCCCGCATCAAAAAAAAGCTCTTCAACAACAACCAAAGACTCATCGCAGTTCACCTCTCTCTCCCCTCCGGAGGGGAGGGAGAAAAAAAACCTGTCGCCGAATACCCTCGCCTCAATATCAAGCCTGACGCGCTCGATCCCGAGATGACCCTCGAGCATTTTATCCCTCTCGAGCAAAACCTGATGGCTTTTAAGCTGATCTCGGAGATCTCAGCCACCACCCCCTTTAACCCGATCTATCTCTACGGCCCTAAAGGTTCCGGAAAAACCCACCTTCTCATGGGAGCTGCCCACCGTCTTAAAAGCCTCGGCAAAAAGGTCTTTTTCGCCAAAGCTGAAACCTTTACCGAACACGTCGTTCAAGCGATCCGGCTTGGATTCATGCAAGATTTTCGAAAAGCCTATCGAGATATCGACGTGCTTCTCATCGATGACATCCATATCTTTTCGAAAAAAAGCGCAACGCAAGAGGAGTTTTTTCACACATTCAATGCCCTCCACACCTTCGGAAAACCAATCCTTCTCAGCGCTAACGCCGCTCCCTCATCGCTCTCTGAAATCGAGC
>MGLY01000063.1:0-2165 GCA_001794935.1 Chlamydiae bacterium RIFCSPHIGHO2_12_FULL_49_9
CTCAAGGGTTTCTATGAGCCGAAAAGTATCTTGGCCTGTTTTTCTCTATATCGCTGGGTATCATCTCTTTCTGGCAATTGCGCTTCCAATTTATTTGTTGTCGCATACGCCCTCTTTGAGCTTAATCCTCATCTCGGCAGGACTTGTTTTCATTTCAGGAATCGCCATTACAGCCGGCTACCACCGACTCTATTCCCATAGCTGCTACAAAACCCATCCCGTTATTGAGGCAATTCTCCTCTTTTTCGCAAGCGTCGCGACACAAGGGAGCGCGCTTCGCTGGTGCAACGATCATCGTCTCCACCACGCCTTTGTCGACACCGATAAAGATCCTTATTCAGTCAAAAAGGGGCTTCTTCACGCCCATGTCCTTTGGATGTTTTTCCGCTCAAATGAGATCGACCCAAAAGTAGTCTCAGATCTCTCCCGCAACAAACTGATCCAATTCCAGCACAAACACTACGTCTTTTGCATGCTGGCTTCGAACATCCTTTGCTTTTTAGCCGTCGGCTGGCTCCTCAACGATTACCTCGGCGCATTTTTCTTCGTCTGGTGGGTACGTCTCCTCGTCCTCCACCACACAACCTGGTGCATCAACTCGCTCGCCCACTTCTGGGGCACTCAGATGTATAGCCGCGAACACTCGGCAGTCGACAATTACCTCATCTCTCTTCTCACTTATGGAGAAGGGTATCACAACTATCACCACACATTTGCCTATGACTACCGCAATGGGATCCGCTGGTACCATTTCGATCCGGCCAAATGGATGATCTGGACGCTTCATAAATTCGGTCTTGCCCATGATCTCAAAAGGGTCAATAACTATAGGATCGCGCGCCAGCTTCTCCTCGATCATAAAAACCGCTTGGTTGAGAGCATCAAAAAGTCCTACTATATCCACAGAGACTCCCTCGAGGCAAAGGTCACTCAAGTGGCAGATACGCTTTCACAAAAGCTCACTCAGATCCAAACGCTTTTGGAGCGCTCAAAAGACAAAGAGATCGTGACTCAGGTCCGCGCGCTGAAAAAGAGTTTGAAAAAAGACTGGAGAGAGTGGAAAGAAGTTGTGAAAACAATCTCGAGACAGTCGCCTAAAAGTCTCGCCCACTAGAAGGCGCACCCGGTATGATTTTTTTTAAAATCAATAAAAAAGAACCCGGATCCGAGGAGAGCCAAGGCCAAAACAATAGATACTTTTTTCTTCATTTGTTTTCCGGTGGCACTTATATCAAAAATCGGATATAAAAGCACAAGAACAAGCCCTGGGATTTTTGGATGGCGCCTGGAGACTCTTCTCCAATCGCCAGGTGGCGCAAGCGCCTCTGGCCTCTACACGCTTACGAACTCAAGAAAATACTCCCTCTTCTTTTCATGAAATTCTTTATCTCGTTTACCTACGGGGTACTGACGACCATGAAAGACGCCTTCGTCGTCACCGCAAAGGGCTCCGGCGCCGAAGTGATCCCCGTCCTCAAAGGCTGGGTCGTTCTGCCGATCGCCTTGGGCGCAACGCTTCTCTACTCAAAGCTCGCCAATGTCTTTAAAAGATCGACCCTCTTCTACGGGATCATCGCCTTTTTCATGGCGTTTGTGTTCCTTTACGGATTTGTCCTCTACCCGAATATTGATGCCCTCTCCCCCCATGAGTCGGCCGATTGGCTCTTAAAAACTTTAGGTCAAGAGAATGCCCACTGGGTTGCCATCTACCGCAACTGGATCCAGTCCCTTTTCTTTGTGACAGCAGAGCTCTGGGGAAGCATTGTGATCTTCCTCCTCTTCTGGGGATTTGTCAATCATATCTGCAATTTCAATGAAGCCAAGCGCTGCTACAATCTCTTTATTGCAGGAGGCGATCTCGCCCAGATGTTCACAGGGCCGCTTGTCTGCTACTTCACCGGTAAATTCCTGGCGGCCCCTTTTGGTCTCGCGCTCCAGAGCCTTGTCCTTTGCGTCCTTTTCTTCGGTTTTATGATCATGGCCCTCCACTGGTTTTTGACCAAAAGAGTCCTCAAAGACGAAAGGCTCTATCAGCCGGAACACAACGATCAGCCGTTTGAGCAAAAGACAAAACTCTCTTTATTAGACAGCCTAAGGTTTATCGCGAAATCGCCCTATCTTCGCTGCATCGCGATGATGGTTGTCGCCT
The DNA here is from genome assembly GCA_001794935.1 of Chlamydiae bacterium RIFCSPHIGHO2_12_FULL_49_9. Lineage (GTDB taxonomy): Bacteria > Chlamydiota > Chlamydiia > Chlamydiales > SM23-39 > O2-12-FULL-49-9. Next base: position 2,150 of record MGLY01000063.1, read on the forward strand.
ATGGCCTGACAATGAA
>MGLY01000063.1:2175-6949 GCA_001794935.1 Chlamydiae bacterium RIFCSPHIGHO2_12_FULL_49_9
CTGTCGGCGTCGTCTCCTTCATCATCACCCTCTTTTTTAGCGGCGCGATCATCCGCTCGCTCGGCTGGCGCTTCTGCGCGCAGCTCCCCCCGATTGTAATCGGAGCTACAAGCCTTATCTTCCTCACCCTCTTCTTAAATCAAGACTGGATCGCCCCTTTAATCGGCACGTTTGGGATCACTCCTCTGATGATGATCGTCCTCTTTGGAGCCTTCCAAAATGTCTCGACAAAAGTGATGAAATACGCCTTTTTCGACGCGACAAAAGAGATGGCCTACATCCCCCTCGATACAGAATCGAAGGTCAAAGGGAAAGCGGCCATTGACGTCGTGGGATCCAGACTTGGAAAATCGGGAGCGGCCTGGATTCAGATCGTCTTGATCCAGATCGCAGGAACCGGATCAGTCCTTTCAATCACTCACTTCTTGCTCCCGCTGATCGCGTGCACAGTTGTGTTCTGGATATTGTCTGTCAGGTCGCTGAATAAGCAGTTCGAAGAGAAGAAAAAGCTCGCACTGGATGCAGTGTGACATCTATTCAGTGATCCAGTCGAGGAGGATTGAGTCGAGCCAGTAGAACCCCTTGCCCCCTTTAGGGCTGGCCAGATAGCCCATATGCCCCCCTTTTTTGGTCTTAAAGAGGGAGACATTGGCCGGGAGAATATGGCCGTCTAAGGAAGCTGAGGAGACGATCGGATCGTCTTCAGCGAGGAGGATTTTACAGGGGATCACGATATCTCCAATGAGGTGGATCGAACTGCACTTATTGTAATAATCATCTGCGCTCTGAAAGCCGCAAACAGGGGCGGTATAGATCTGATCGAATTCATAGATCTTTAAATTGCGGGGGAGTTTGACTCGCGGCAAATCTCTAAACTTTCTGTGCCGATAATGAACATCTGCTCTCAAAAGACGATAAAAATACTTCTCATAAATCGCATTGATCGGGTCGCCGATGAGAAGAACGCTTGAGTAAAGATCGACAGGAGGGCTTACCGCAATTACTTTATCGATAAAAGGAGTTGCAATGTCATTGAGTTCCCCTGCGAGCTTTAGCACGATGTTGCCGCCGAGTGAAAATCCTATCAAGATAATGGGAGATTCGGGTTGCTCTTTTTTAAGCGCTTTGATCGCTTCAAACACATCTTCGCTTCTACCGCTGTGATAGATCTGTTTCGAAAGGCCCCTTCCCGAACCACAGCCCCTCATGTTATAGCGGACCGATCTGATGCCGAGCGGCTCGAGTCTTTTCACCATTCGGATGAGATAGGGAGATTTGTGAGAGCCGCAAAGGCCGTGAACCATCAATACGGTTGGATCGGTCTCTTTCCAACCCTTGGGCGTTGTGATCTCAAGCGACACCCTGTCTCCATCGGGAAGCAATACGACTTTTTGTTCCGAAGGAGGGTCAAATAAAAAGCTAAACATCGAACTGATAATGGTTTGATGATGTGGATCGCCAAATAAAGGAAACGGATCAAAAGGCAACTCTTGACTCACAGCACAAACCCCCAGATTTCCTTATATTAATAATAATTTATTAAACAATCAACAAATTATCTAGAATTAAACGGAAATCCCTTAATTATAGGAATGTCATAAAACAGAACAAGAGATTCCTCTCCGGGGTTTCTGCGGCCGAGGCTCGCATTGGAGAGATGGTAAAAATGGACTCCCAGACGCCTATAGTCGTCGAACTGCCAGGCGAGCTCAATACCCGACCTGAACTCGGCCGGATAGCCTAGATTCTTGCCACCCCCCTGATAGTAGTAGCCCGCGGCAAAGCCCGGGGCAAAAACAAGGTGGTCGAACAGAAGAATATCGAAGTTCAGCCCCCCATATGCATAGACTGAGCCTTCAATGGTTGCCATGAGCCCAATAAGAGGGCGAAGATTGACATGGGGATTGGGCTTCCAGGGAAAGTAGGTTTTGTATTCGATCTCAAACTCCCAAGTTCTATATTTGTCTCTTAAAAGATCAAATACTCCGGTCGCAACCGATAGACAGCTGGGAGCGCAAAAAGCCTTTGAGCATAATAAAAAACTTAAAAGCGCTCTGGAACCTATCTCACTAAAAAATTTCAGTCGATTTTCGGGTTCTTTTGAGCCGTGCGGGGGCAATATACAAATGTGGTTCAATTCTTTTCTTTTCTCTATTACTGGCGCAATGTTATCATCTTCTTTGTTTTGAGGAACCATGAACTGTTGGAAATGCCGAAAAGATCTCGGCGAAAAATTTCCCATTCTCTTTCGCACAGTGTGTCCTCACTGCGATATCGACTTGCACGTCTGCAAAAATTGTAAATATTACACTCCCGGCAAGCCAAACGATTGCGCCGTTCCCGGCACAGACTACATCCGCGATCGGGAGATGTATAACTTTTGCGAGGAGTTCCGCCCCAAAGGTTTTGATTCTCCCCCGCCCGGCGGCTTGAAAAAAAAGTTCGATTCTCTTTTTAAAGATTAAAACCCTTGCATTTCCTATTAGATTTTCATAGGATTCCTCCTTGGCACGCCGAGAGGATGGAAATGTTCGAGCGTCTTTGGGATTTTTTCGTAGATAGCATGACCGTTTTATTTCTTCCCGTCGTCTGCTCTTATTTCACCATGACCACAAGTTTATTCCTCAACACCTCTGCGCAAGATGCGGAAGGACTGGAAAAAGCGGGTAATGTTCTTCTCGCTCCATTTCAGTATCTTTTTGCCGGTTATGAAGCGACCCAAAACAAAAACGGAAACTGGGAATTTGGGCAGCGCTTTGACTACGATGAGAACTTTTGGCCAAAAGCGGCTGGCAGTGCAGCCGTTCTCCCGCCAAGTCTTCTTCTCGGATGCACGATCAAAGGACTCAGCTATCTCAACGAAAAAACCCGCAGCCGATATGCTGAAATCAAGGCCTCTTGGAACTCGATCTCCGTAAGTTCAAATCGAAATCTCTACTTAAAGCTCGGGATCAATCTCGGAAATCCATCTCAAGCAGAGCCCTTTCTTTCCGAAGGGCATAAAAGACGCCCTGGAGATGAAAAACACCTTCAGATCGAAAAGAAAGCTGTCAGCGAAATCACTGCAATTCTCAATGAAAATGACATCCCCTGGTGGGTCGATTGTGGAACGTGTCTCGGCGTCTATCGCTACGGCGGCATCATCCCTTGGGATTTCGACATCGATATCGCCGTTTTGCAACCCGATTTTGAAAATGTGCGCCGCGCACTCAATAAACTCGATCGGAAAAAGTATCTCGTTCAAGATTGGTCAAGTCGCGAGCATCCGCAAAGCTACATCAAAGTCTACATTCGGGAAACAGGCGCTCTCATCGACATCTACCACTTTGCAATCCATCCCGAAACGAAAACGATCCAATACATTCTCGCTCTCGAAAACAACATTTTCTTCCCCGAATGGTGGAAAATCCGCGAAAGGCGTTTTAAAATCCCCGCCTCTTTTGAAACGGTCTTTCCGTTGAAAAAAGCGATGCTCGACGAGATTGAAGTCTTTGTCCCCCATGACTGTAAAAAATATCTTCAAAGATACTATGGGGAAAACCTCTCTCCCGCCAAGGTCTACGACCCCATCACAAACCGCTATGAAAAAGATTTCTCCCACCCCTATTGGCAAAGGGCCTATGCCCATTGATCCAATTGCGTCTCTTCAAGTATAATCCCCGCCGTCTCTAAAGTGGGATAGCCTCATGCACTCGAAAAAAGCTCTGACCGGCTGGATGATCGCCCTCATGAACGTCTGTGCGATCTGCAATATCAAAAACTTTCCCCTTCTTGCCGAATATGGTTTTTCCATCGTCGTCTTCCTTGTTCTCTCGGCTATTTTCTTTTTTATCCCCGTGGCCTTCGTCTCAGCAGAACTTGCCTCAGGCTGGCCCGATAAGGGCGTCTATACCTGGGTGACAGAAGCCTTGGGCCCAAGATTTGGCTTTCTCGCGATTTGGCTCGAGTGGATTGAAAATGTAATCTGGTATCCGACAATTCTCTCTTTCATTGTAGCCACTTTTGCCTACATCTTCAATCCCTCTCTTGCGACTAATAAAATCTACGTTCTCATCGCCATTCTCATCACTTTTTGGTCGGTGACGTTTATGAACTTTCTCGGGATGCGCTTTTCAGGCTGGTTCAGCTCTTTGGCTGCTCTTTTGGGAACGATCATCCCAATTGCATTGATCTCCATTCTGGGCATTATTTGGGTCTATTCAGGCCAGCCCGTTCAGATCAGCTTCACCGTCAAATCGCTTATGCCCGATCTCACTTCAATTAATGAGCTCGTTCTGCTCTCAGGAGTCCTCCTCGGCCTTGCCGGGATGGAGATGTCAGCAGTCCATGCAAAAGATGTCGCCGATCCTCGCCGCGATTACCCTCGCGGGATTTTTCTCTCAGCAGCGCTCATTCTCGGCTTTTCAGCCTTTGGCGCTCTCGCAATCGGAGCCATTGTTCCCGTCAAAGAGATCCAGCTCGCCTCAGGCGGGATGGAGGCTTTTAGTTACCTGTTTAAAGCCTTTGGCTTTAGCTGGGCTCTTCCCATCATCGCAGCGGTGACCACCTTCGGCGCCCTCGGCATGATGAGCACTTGGATCGTGGGGCCGAGCCGCGGCCTTCTCGCAACTGCCGAGCATGGCAACCTCCCCCCCCTTTTCCAAAAGAAAAATAGCCACGGTATGCCGACCCATATCTTGATCTCTCAAGCGATCATCGTAACCGTTCTCTCTCTTGTTTTCCTCTTCATGCCCTCTGTCAACAGTTCCTATTGGGCGCTTGTGGCTCTCGCATC
>MGLY01000063.1:6958-8406 GCA_001794935.1 Chlamydiae bacterium RIFCSPHIGHO2_12_FULL_49_9
ATTCTCCGCTACACAAAGCCAGATGTGCATAGAACCTACAAGATCCCTTGCGGCAACCTCGGGATATGGGCGATCTCTCTATTGGGTCTGGGCGGTTCTCTATTTGGATTTACTGTGGGATTTTTTCCGCCGAGTCAGCTCGATACGGGCAACCTCTTTCTCTATGAGAGCTTTTTGATCGGAGGGACGCTCGTCTTTACTGTCTTGCCGCTCATCATCTACGCTCTGCGCAAGTCCAGCTGGAAAGCAGAGAAATAGGCCTTTCTAGAAAAGCCACCAGGAAGCCAAGAAGAGATAGACCCCTGTGGTGAGCACATCGGCCACCATCAGCACAACAGGCCCTGCCGCCACCTTAGGATCCAAGCGGCAACGATGTAAGAGAATTGGAACCGCGGTCCCAAAGGCCGAGGAAAAGATCACCCCGAGAAGAATCCCTGCCCCGATTGCAATAGATGGGAGAATCCCCTCTCCCCAAAATAGAGAGAGAGCTCCGACGAGGAGCCCTGAACTGACAGCGAGAAGGGTCGCCAGGCGCCACTCCCGCATCATCGCCCTATAAGCGGCCTTCCAACTAAAGCGAGGCCGGCGGATGAACTGAAGGCTTTGAGCGACTGACTGCATGGAGCTCGACTCGCTTAAAGTGAGAACGAGGGGGATAAAGAAGGCCAAAAGAAGATATTTGGCCAAAACGCCTTCGTAGATGCGAGAGATGATCGCGCAGACAATACCTGACAAAACATTGCATAAAAGCCACGGCATCCTAAACCTGTAGCTGAGAAGGATTGATTTTTTCCTTCCATCTTCCAGAGTCAGACCGATCATCTGAAAAAGATCGGATCTGCTCCTCTCGCTTCCAAAGTCGATCGCCTCTTCAGTGATCATCTGAACATCGATCGCGCCGAGAAGTCTTCCCTCATCATCGACGACGGGAAGAGCGAGCAGCGGATGTTTTGCAAAAAGCTCCATCGCATGCCTCAGCGTCTGTCCGGCGCCGATCCGAACGACCGAATCTTGCATGATTTCTTCGATTTTGCGGGTGGGATCTGTGAGGAGAAGCTGTCTTGTAGAAACAACCCCTTTGAGTTTGTGGGCCTCGTCGACAGCGTAGAAATAGATAATTTTTTGTTGGATTTTTCTCTGGCGCAAAAACTGCATTGCCTCTTCGACCGTCGCCCCCAAAGGGACAACCGTCTCCACAGGAAGGGCGCACTCGCGAACAGATTTGGATAAATCAAAATTTGACATGCTGGAGATTGATAACAGAGATGGATTTCTCTTTGCAAGCAGATCTTGAACAGAGTAAAATGGGTCCATGAAATCTTGGGATTCATCCGAAAAGTGGTACACCGACTGCGTCGGAGAAAAGGGCCACTACTATCACCAGGCGATCGTCTTGCCCGCTGCCCTTCGCCTCCTCAGTTTAAAGAAGGGATCTCTTTTGGATCTCG
>MGLY01000064.1:0-390 GCA_001794935.1 Chlamydiae bacterium RIFCSPHIGHO2_12_FULL_49_9
TTTTTCCCCTGAAAAAAAACTTCTCCCTGATCGGGCCGAATGAGTCCCACTGTCATGTAAAAGGCGGTTGTTTTTCCGTCGCCATTCGGCCCTAAGAGGCCCACCACTTCGCCTCTTCCGATCGAAAACGAGAGGCCGTTGACAACCGCCTTATTGCCGTATCGCTTGACCAGGTTGTTGGCTTGAAGCAGTGTCATGGGAGGGCGCTCGTTGGGTCAAATCGGGCCCGTAGGTGGTTGGCTGTGAATTTGGGGATTTTGTCAGTAGCTGTAAACTGAACCTCGGTCGCAACGCCCGTGAGATAGGGGGCTGCATCTATGAAAGAATCGGGAAAATCAGATCCGGCGAGGTGAAAAAAAGCGAGATCGATCGAGTCGGTCAAAAACCGGT
>MGLY01000064.1:403-630 GCA_001794935.1 Chlamydiae bacterium RIFCSPHIGHO2_12_FULL_49_9
GTAAATCCCGCTATCGGATGTGAAATAGCGCACCTCTTGCAAGTTCTTCTTTGGATCGATCTCATCTTGGATCCAACACTCGAGCCTCTCCAGTTTTTCCACAGCGTCGATCTTCTCTTTTTTCTGAGTCAAGATGAGCTCGGAGCCCTCGCTCCTGAGTCGGAAGTGGCGCCTTTCCGATCCCGCAACGGTGTAGATATCTTTTTGCACATTTTTTCGCATTTGCC
>MGLY01000064.1:676-8431 GCA_001794935.1 Chlamydiae bacterium RIFCSPHIGHO2_12_FULL_49_9
ATGACTGCACAGCATCATAGAGCTTTTCGATTTGCCAAAGCAAGGTCTTCAAAGAATCAAAGGGCATCACTGTTTCTTTATCGCTCTTAGCCTCTTTTGGATTGGGGTGCGCCTCAATAAAAAGCGCGTTGCATCCGGCTCCAATCGCAGCTTTTGCAAGCGTTGGAATATATTGCCGCTCGCCGCCGGATGAATTCCCCATCCCACCCGGCAGTTGGACCGAGTGGGAGGCGTCGAAGCAAACCGGATAGCCAAACTGCTGCATGATGGGAATGGCCCTCATGTCGCTGACCAAATTGTTGTAGCCAAAGGTCGTTCCCCGATCGGTCAGGATGATTTTGTTTGTGCCGGAGTCTGTGAGTTTTTCGACGACATTTTTCATCTCCCAGGGAGACATGAACTGCCCTTTTTTCACGTTGACGACGGCGGGCGTTTTTCCCGCAGCGACGATGAGATCGGTTTGGCGGCATAAAAAAGCGGGGATTTGGACGCAATCGCAGATCGATCCCGCAGCTTCTGCTTCCTCAGGCGTGTGGATGTCGGTGAGAACGGCCACGTCCAGCTCTTTTTGCACCTTTTCTAAAATGCGAAGGCCGCTATCTATTCCCACTCCTCGAAATGAGTGAACGGAGCTCCTGTTGGCCTTGTCGTAGCTCGCCTTAAAGATGAACTGGAACGGATGCTTGGAAAAGATCTTCTTCAACTCGCTGGCTGCTCTCAAGGTAAAATCTTCTCCCTCCATTACGCAAGGGCCGCAGATGACGGTGAGCGGCTCATCTTGGCCCACAAAGAAGTTTTTTACGGGGACATTTTGCATAAATCATCCATTGAGTATTGGCCGGGGGGTTTTGAGGAGAGAAAAAGAGATGCTCTTAAAATGCCCCTTGCAAAAGCGTCTCGGCTGATCGCCTCGTGAGAAAGGACGAGCTTTTCTTCTTTTGTCTGGAAGAAGAGCGAGTGCTCGCCGATGACATTTCCGACGCGGAAAGATTGAATATTCACTTTTCTGGAAGGTCCTATATTTTTGGCAATGAGAAGGGCGGTTCCGCTGGGAGAGTCTTTTTTTTGCGCGTGGTGAGTCTCTGTTAGAAAAACTTCCTCATCGAAGTGGACGGCGGCTTCTTTTGCAAAGCGGTTGAGGAGAGCAACCCCCAAGCTAAAATTGGCCGAGTAGAAAATCGGAATGGATTTCGACGCCTTTCCCATCAGCTCAAAATCTGAGGCGGATAGTCCCGTCACTGCCGAAACGAACGGCTTTTTTAGGAGGAGCGCCAGAGCGATATTTTCTTTGAAAGAGGCGCTGGAGGAGGCGTCGATGAGAATATCGCAGTCGATTTTTTCTCGAGGGGCGAGGCGGCCTATCAGGGCATTGATCTCAAAGGAGGGGGTTTTGGCCGCAAGCGATTGGACAGCTCTTCCCAACTTCCCGAATGCCCCAATGATTGCGAGTTTCATGGCGCTGATTCTAGTAAGAAGAGGGTTATTCGATCAAGGAGACTTGCAAAATACCCTCGCAAGGCTTTAAATTGGAGCGATCACTTATGGATTGATAGCTCAGTGGATAGAGCACCCGCCTTCTAAGCGGGCGGTCGCAGGTTCGAGTCCTGCTCAATCCGATTTTGGCGGCTTATGGCAAAAAAAGCATCGACTCTTCTTGGAGATCACCCCATAGAAAAAAGGCAATTTCCGCGCCTCTCCGCGATTTTCAAGGGTTTTGAAAAAAAAGAGTTTAGGGCTCTCAACGATCGAAAAAAAAGCGATGAGGTAAATAAAACTCTTTTGGAGCTGATCCAAAAAGAGCCCGAGCCCTGCTTTCTTTTAGCCCCCGTTCTCGACTTTGTCGCCCGCATCGATGAGGAAAAAGTTCTCGAGCACTACACCTTTAACAGCTTTGAGCTCTGGCTCAATCAGTTTTCTACTTTGAGCTTTGAGGCGAATTACCACGTTCGCTCCAAAATTGCCGGAAAAAGGATTTCTCGAGACGACTTCCAGATTCTCTTCCCCATAGGCATGGGCAAAGTCTATGAGGGAACCCACTTTGTCACAGCTCATAAATCGCCTGATCTCGACACGACGATCGCCTCCTTTTGGGGTTGGATGGATGCCTTTACCGCAAGGGTGGGAAATGGTCTTCACGTGTGGAACCTTCCCGGAGGGCCCCCTGCATCTCAGATCGAGATCGACTGGATTTTTAGAGACCTTTTTGGCCCGGGCGTCTTCACGCACCTTCCCAAGACGAGAACCGCTCTCAATTTGACCGGAAACGACCTCATGACGCAAGAGGGGATGATCCGAAAAGTCCCGTCCGAATCGATTGGCGACACCGACCATGAAAGAGATAATCGGGCGATTGTCATCACAGATAAAGAGGGGTTTTTCCTCGGCAACTGGCGCAACGTAGATGTGGAAGCGGTTCGCCAAGTGATCATTTTGCTCAGCAGTTGTCTCAGATGGTTTGAAAATACGCTCCATCTCACCCTCATCACCCTCTTTGCAAAAGAAAAGCTCCACGCTCACGACATTGAGCCCTCTTTAAAACACCTTTTTAATCTCAAGCTCATCAATTGCGAGCCGGCTCACGAGTTTTCTTCCAGACAGAAGCAACAAGTTGGCGATTTTTTAAAGCTTGTCATCGGGATGAAAAAGGGGCTCGATTGCACGCTTGAAGAACTCGGCAAAGAGCTCGCCGATCTCTGTGAGATCCCGTTTAATGGCTTTGAGGCTGTTCAAAGGCTCATAAAAAAAACGAAACTTTTCGATGAGAGAGGACATCTCGTCGAGGAAAGGCCTCGCATTTTCTCATTTTTAGAAAGCGCTGTCAAAGGGCTTCACGAGGCGATTTTAAAGATCCGCCTCCGCCTCGAAAAGCTCGATATCGCCCTCAAGACCAAAGTCGAAGTGTTTGGCCACCAGCCGACTTATGTGACGGTTCGCTCAGATGTGGAAGAGATCAGAAACAAAATCGGGGCCTATTCCTATCTCACAGTCGCCTATCCCGACAAAGATAAAATGATTCCCGTCGGCGTCATCCAGGCATCCGACTTGAGAAAAAACACTCTCGGGACCGTCTCCCTTCGCGATTTTTGCAATCGGGAAGAGATGACAATCCCTCCCTATCTCGAAGTGATCAGCGTGATCGACCACCACAAATCGAGCCTCAACACCTTTTCTCCTCCGATGGCGATTATCGCAGACGTTCAGTCGAGCAATACGCTTGTTGCCGATAGAGCGTTTCAGATCAACGACCGCTACAGCCTCTCAGGGCAGGATCTAAAATCGATCGACACCCAAATAAAAGGGAACCCATCGAACCGGATTTTGCAGCGCCTTTTAAGCAAGAAAATGGCTGCTGAAAGTAAAGGCTCCCATTTTATCCATCCGGAAAGGGAGTTTGTCGAGTACCTCCATTTTCTCTACGGGATCATCGATGACACCGACCTTTTGAGCAAAGTGAGCGCATTTGATGTTGAGTGCGTAGTTTCTCTTCTCAACCGCTTAAAATCGATCCAGACGGGCAAAGAGACAGAAATTCTCTCTCTCGACGATCTTCCTCGCGGACCTCAGTTCCCTAAAAAAGCGGCGGAGAAAATCCTTCGCAACGAAGAGATGTATTCCCTTTATCGCAAGGTCTATGCCTATCGGGAAAAAGAGGTGGAGCACAACATCTCTTTATGCGCGAAGGGCGAACCATCGAATCTCTTTGCCGACACAAAAGAGCAAAATGGCTGCTGCCGCGTTGGCCAGACCAAAATGTTCGCTCGCAACGTATCTCTCTTCAACAAAAATGGCGACGCGATTCGCCGCATGTGGTTAGGGCTTGCAAAAGAGACTGTAGAGAAAAAGCCTGAAATCGACTTCCACCTCCACATGATCAGCACGATTGTGAGCGCAGAAGAAGTTTATGAGGGCGGAGCGGGCAAATACTCCCACAAAGACGAGCTTTGGATCTGGATACCTGAAGGGGAGAGTGCAGTTGAACATCTCAAGCGATTCTTGAACCTCTTCCAGTCTTCTCCCGGAATGAAAAACAATACTTTTGAAGTGGAATTCCTGGGATCTAACGCGGATGAATTAGCGCTTATTTTCAAGGAGAGCTTTATTGAGATCCCAACTTCTCGCTCCAACAAGAATCTTCCGATAGCAGTGCTTCGTTATAGGGCAGGATCGCTCAATTCACGCAAGGCGATGGTGTCGCCTTTCTTGCCGAAGTTATAAAAGAAAGCAAGCGACGCTTGCTCTCTTTTTTTTACCCTTCTTTCGGCTCTTCGAGGATTTCAAGGCTTACGCGGATCCCATTTCGGCTCGCAACCGACATGAGCAGGGTGCGGATCGCATTGATCGTTTTGCCTTTTTTTCCGATGATTTTACCGATGTCAGATTTTTCGACGCCTAATTCGATAATCAGGGTGTTAGTACCGCCAATCTCATTGATTCGTACTTGATCCGGGTGGTCGACCAGGTTTTTTACGATGTATTCTACAAATTCTTTCATGGGGAGGCCCTCAAGTAAACTCTCTCACAAAATTCTGCAATATTCAGCCTTTTAAGGGAAGGAATAGTGATGCGGGGAAGCTCCGCACCCCAATATACCGCTCGTGATTCAAGGATCGGTTCTGACTGCGTCGGACAGCCATCGAATTTGAGACCCGTCTCCATCGCCCAACCTTTCAGGTTGAGCTGCTTCGACGCCGGCTACGCCTGGCTCAAATTCGAGGCGCCTCCTTGTCAGATCCCGATTCTTGAATCACTCCCGGTATAAGAAAATTGAACACCACAGAGAAAAGAAAAGATTTCCTTTTCTGTGTTCTCTGTGGTTATTTTTTTAATTTAAAACAGGGGCGCAGAGGGAGGGACCGCAGAGTTGGCGCATCCACTCTTTCATATCTTGAGGAAGGGGCGCTGTCAGCTTGATGGGCGCCCTTGTGATCGGATGCTCGAAAGCGAGGCGATAAGCATGGAGAAGCTGCCGCTTCGGAGAGTCGGTCTTTTTGCCATAGACCGGATCGCCTACAATCGGACAGCCAATGTGCTTGAGATGGACTCGGAGTTGGTGGGTTCTTCCCGTCTTTGGGCGAAGAAGGACAAGGCTTGTCTTTTCATTAAAGGCGGCCGTCTGAACCTCCGTGATCGCCTCTCTCCCATCGGGGAGCGCTGCCATCTCTTTCCGATGCACCGGATGGCGGCCGATCGGGATATTGATCGTCCCGTTTTGAGGGCGGCCGTAGCAGATGGCGAGATAGAGCTTTTCTATCCGTCTGCTTGAAAACATCTCGATCAGTTTCTGATGAGCGATGAGAGTTTTGGCGGCGATCAGCACGCCGGAAGTGTCTTTGTCGAGACGGTGGACGATCCCGGGTCTCAAGGGGTCTGAGCTGGGGGCGATCTCTCGGCAGTGGCCGAGGAGCGCGTTGACGAAAGTGCCTGACCAATGGCCCGGAGCCGGGTGGACGACCATGCCGGCGGGCTTATTGACCGCGAGAATGTGCTCATCTTCGTAGAGGATATCCAGGGGAATCGATTCAGGCTCCAACGAGGCCTCGGCGGTCGCCTGAAAACAGACTTCGATCTCATCGCCTTCTTCAGGGAGGATCCGCTTTTTAACGGGCTCCCCGTTGAGGAGGACAAAGCCCGATTCAATTAAATATTGGAAATAGGTGCGGGAGTGGTCGGGAAAGCGACACCCGAGGAGCGTGTCGATGCGCATGCCCTCTTCTTCCGCCGTGACGAAAAGAAAGTCGGGCTCTTCTAGAGGTGAAATAGGCCGATCCATAAAAACCGGCCCCAATTATAGCTTAAAAAAAGATTGAGCTCAAGAGTTCTGGTCTTCGATCATTTGCTGATCGATTTCTTTTTGCTTTTTCTCAGCTTCAGCTTGCTCTTTTTGCATATACTGACTGAAGTTCTGGACGATCATAGAGTCGTAAGATGATATCAACATTTTAAGTTCCCATTATGGCTTATACCAATTGTACCATAAACAGGATTAAAAAGCAAGTTCGTAAGCTATTGATTGTCAGTCGTCTGTGTCGTCGCCGGTCTCTGATTTTTTGAGCTTTTTGAGGGCGGCCAGCGCCCGGTCTTTCTGCTTGGCGATCTGGCTATTGATGTTCTGGATGAGGACATTCCAAAGCTGCTTGGACTCCTCGGCAGTGAAATCCATCCCGAGGAAGGTCATGGGCTCTCCCTTAACCTGCCCCCCCTGTCCATACCTGGGTCCTTTGGCCTTTTCTTCAGCTCCGACAGGGGGCGTTGTTCCCGATGAATGATGAACCCGATGAGATTTGTCGACCATGTAAAACCTTTTTTCTCCATAGTGGCATTTCAATCAAATATTCGGCAATATGGGAATATGAGCCTATCCCACTATTCTGATTTTTCTGTTTTTGATCTTTTTGGCGCATTTCAAATGCCCTTTCTCAGCCGTGTGTTTTCACACGGCCCTCGAAAGGGAGCCCCTAAAGGGCATTTGAAATCCGCTCAAAAATCTCTAAAAACATTTAAAACCTTAATAGTGGGATAGGCTCATGCTGCTAAAACGAAGCGCGTTTGAACCCGATTATTTTGAAGTGTGGGATGGAGGTGAAATCATCACCGAAATTTTCGCTCCTTTCCCGGCTCGCTATATACCCGCTTCTTTCGAAACAATCGAACACATCCATAAGTGGCTCCGAGAGACCGAATGGAAACTGGCTCGCAACAGAACCTACCGCCTTTTATCGATGCGCCCCTATTCAGAAAAAAAGATGCGCGAAAAACTTTTCGAAAGGCGCTTTTCCAAAGAGGTGTGCGATAGACTCATCGATGAGCTCAAGCGTTTGAATTATTTGCAAGATAGCGAGCTTGCCAAAGCGATGGCTCTTCGGGAGTGCAAGCGCGGCTACGGGCCGCGCTATATTTCTCTTAAACTTCGCTCAAAAGGGCTCGATCCAAAAGGCATCGACGAGTGGATTTCTCGCGAGATGCAAAAAGAACAAATCGAAAAACTCGCGAAAAAATTCAGCGACCGCAAAAAGGCGGTCCAGGCTCTTCTTCGAAGAGGGTTTGATTCTGATCTTGTGATTGAAATATTACATTGACGTTTGATACAAAGCTCTCATGTTACATAGAGAGCAGCCCTGTGTTTTGCGCGTCGGAGTGATTGGGATCAACTTCAAGACGGCCGATCTTTCTTTGAGAGAGGCCATTGCAAGAGGCGCTGAGACTCTATCCGGAGAAAAGGCGCTCTTTTTCTCCCATCCGACGATTCTTCTCTCTACATGCAATCGAACAGAGATCTATTTTAGCGCAGACGATTTGGCAGAAGCGCATAGCGATCTTCTAGCGCTTCTCCGTACCGTCATTCCGGAACCCTTTGAACCTCGTCTTTACTCTTACTTTGGCATCGATTGCTTTGCCCATCTTTGCCGCGTGGCTGCAGGCCTCGACAGCGCCATCCTGGCTGAGACGGAGATCCAAAGACAGGTCAAGGCGGCATACCTTCGCTCATCAAACTTGGTTTCTCTTCCAGGCTCGATCCACTACATGTTCCAAAAAGCGCTCAAAGTCGGCAAAGCCGTTCGAAGAGAGCTTGAGCTCGAAAGAGGCGCTCCAACCCTTTTTGGAACGATCTGGCAGATGTACTGCGCCCACTCAGGTTGTGTGAATTTGGCGAGCCGTCATAGCGGACCATCTTTCGAAGATCGCTCGTCGCCCATATTGATGCAATATGGGCCTCCTCGCGATTTTCAAAATCTGGACCACTCTGAGGCCCTCCAA
>MGLY01000065.1:0-5014 GCA_001794935.1 Chlamydiae bacterium RIFCSPHIGHO2_12_FULL_49_9
TTGATTCATGCCTACGATACGATTAAGGGGGGCGATTTTCTCGCCAACCAACCCCCTGTTTTGGAGATGTGTTTGGCAGCTCCTGCCATACTTAGGATGATGGATCGAATGGGGTGTCCTTTCAATCGAACAGCTGAAGGGCATATCGATTTTAGAAGATTCGGAGGCACGCTCTATCACCGCACTGCTTTTTGCGGGGCGTCAACCGGCCAGCAACTCTTGTATGCGCTTGACGAACAGGTGCGCCGCTATGAGGCGATAGGACGAGTAGAGAAATTTGAGCATCATGAGTTCTTGCGACTGGTTTTAGATAAGGAGGGTCGATCGCGCGGCATTGTAATGCAGGATCTTTTGAATCTAAAAATTCAGGTCTTGAAGGCAGACGCCGTTGTGATTGCAACGGGCGGATTAGGAGTCATTTATAAGCAATCGACGAATTCTACTTTTTGCACAGGGGCTGCCAATGGTCGTCTCTTCATGCAGGGAATGAAATATGCAAATGGGGAATTTATCCAGATTCACCCCACTTCGGTTCCCGGCGCGGATAAAATGCGCCTTATTTCTGAGTCAGTTCGCGGCGAAGGGGGACGCGTCTGGGTTCCCGGCAATTCATCCAAGCAAATCAAATTCCCCGACGGATCGATAAAACCTTGCGGCAAGACGGGTGAGCCCTGGTATTTCCTCGAGGAGATGTATCCCGCATTTGGAAACTTGGTCCCGAGAGATATCGGCTCTCGAGAAGTGCTCCGCGTCTGCGAAGCGGGACTTGGCGTCGACGGGAAAATACAGGTCTACTTAGATGTCACCCATTTGCCGCCGGAAAAACACCACAAACTCGAATCCGTTCTAGAGATCTATCAGAAATTTACAGGTGACGATCCCCGCAAAAAACCGATGAAAATCTGCCCCGCAGTTCACTATACAATGGGCGGCGGCTGGGTCGATTGGCCGGCAGCGGATGATCCCGATCGGTGGACCCGCTTCAGACAAATGACGAACCTCAAAGGGTGCTTTAATGTGGGAGAGTCTGATTATCAATACCATGGGGCAAACCGATTGGGAGCAAATGCGCTGCTGGGCTGCATCTTCGGCGGTCTTGTGACAGGTGTTGAAGTCCCTCGCTACATTGCGAGCTTATCGGGTGTAGATACATCGGAGACCGTTTATCAAGAGGCAGCGGCGATCGAAGAAAGAGCGCAAAAAGAACTCTTTGCCAGCAAGGGATCTGAAAACATTCATAAACTTCACGATGAATTGTCTGATTGGATGATTCGCTACGCGAGTGTGAAGAGAGACAATCCCGATCTGTTGAAAACAATTCACAAGCTGAAAGAAATCCGAGAGAGATACAAGCACATCTCTCTTGACGACAAAGGCCACCTTTTAAATCAGACATATGCTTTCGCAAGACAGTTTCCTGCGATGCTCGAGCTTTCTCTCGTGATTGCGAAGGGAGCTTATCTCAGAAATGAGTTTAGGGGCGCTCACTTTAAGCCAGAATTTCCCGAAAGAGATGATAAAAATTGGCTCAAGACAACGATTGCGACTTATGATCCATCGAAAGATGAGCCGGTGATCAGCTACGAACCTGTTGACATGCGTCATCTCGAGCCTATAAAGAGGGATTATATGCAGGCAAAAAAAATTAAACCCACTTTGAAAAATGTCCCGACAAATATCCAGCTGCCCATCTAGATTCACTCTGAAGATTTTTAGGGGCATGCCCAATCATCAGTATTGGGAGGAGTTTGAATTTGATCGGCACCCAGGCGCAAATGTGATCTCTTGTCTCATGGATATCCAAAAAAATCCGGTGAACAAGATGGGAGAAAAAACAACTCCTGTTGCATGGGAGCAGGGGTGTTTGGAAGAGGTTTGCGGTTCTTGTTCCATGCTTGTCAATGGGAAGCCAAGACAAGCCTGCACGGCATTGATTGAAAAATATATCCAGGAAACCGGTTCATTGACAATCAACCTCGCGCCGTTTACTAAATTTCCTCTCATTCGAGATCTCTGTGTCGATCGAACACGCATGTTCGACTCTCTTAAAAAAGTGAAGGCGTGGATATCGGTTGACGGGACAACAGACAATGGAGAATTTGGCCCTCCGGTGAGCCCTGAAGTGCAAGAAGCGCTCTATGTATTATCTACTTGTATGGTGTGCGGCTGTTGCAGCGAAGGCTGTCCGCAAGTAAACCCGGATTCAAAATTCATGGGCCCTGCGGCGATGTCTCAGGTGCGCCTATTCAATTCAAATCCAACCGGAAAATTGGAAAAATCGGAAAGGCTAAATGCTGTCTTAGGAGAAGAGGGAATAGCAGGCTGCGGAAATGCGCAAAATTGTGTCCGCGTTTGTCCCAAAAAAATTCCTTTGACCGAGTCTCTTTCTTTAATCGGACGCGAGGCGACAAAACAGTCGCTAAAGAATTTTTTCAGCCTCCCCGATGCAAAAGAAGAATAGATATATACCATAGTCGGTCCCAAACTTGGAATTTGGACTCTGCGAGACAAAGCCAAATCGAAGCGCAGCGGTCTGAGCGAGGAGGCCATAGTAAAACTATGGCCGACGAGGAAGATCGATTTGGCGAAGTCGCAGCCAGTCCAAATTCCAAGTTTGGGACCGATTATGGTATACCTCTGCTGTTTGGGACATCCTGTCTACCTGATGCCCTTCAACTACGATCTCAATTAGGGGATTGCGACGCCAGGTAGAGGCCTTCGGGCCCCCCTGGGAAGCGGTTCCACGTGTATAAACACGGTTGACTGAGCTTGTAACAGACCCCTCTCGGCGGAGATTTTTTATAGCTCGATCAGATGGGTCGCTTTTCTGTGCGCGCCCTCTTCCCAATTTTTCAGATCAAATGGTTGAATGTAAAACCGCTTTACAAGCTCGGTTTTGAGCTTTGAGAGAAGTTCGTCCGAGCTTGAAGCGTGGTCTTTGAGACGGCATAGGAAATCTTTGTGGTCTCGATTTTCTCGGTAGGCTGGCCTTTTGGCTGGAAGAAGAAGATAGTCCATATTCGACTGCTGGTAATCCCAAAGAAAAGAGGTGTGGTGAAGCCAACGATCTTTTCGGATGTATTGCGCGTTGCCGCCGCATTTCTTTCTTTCGATGCAATAGTCGTTTTCTCGCAAATGAAATTCAGGGATATTCCAAGATGAAGCATAAAGGTCGGCAGACCAGCGAAGGATTGGTTCAGGAAAAGGAGATACTTCAAGTTCCTTTTTCCCAAAAATAAAGGTGATAAAGAGCGTGTCTTGATCGACGATGACGGTTCCTCCTCCGCTAAATCTGCGGATGACGGGAATCCGATCTCGCTTTAGGCGGGAAAGGTTCAGAAGATTTTCGGGCTGTCCGGAAATTCCCATGACGACCGCCCGGGCAGATCCTCGATTGATGATGCAAAAGTTTTTGTCGGATGAGCGGAGGAGAGCTTCTTCCAGTTGAAGCTGTTTGAGAATCGGGACGTTATTCAGCTCAATCAGATGAACAGGTTTCGGCATATTTCCTCTGGAGCGCGATCATTAAGACAGAGACATCTGCCGGAGAAATACCGGAGATGCGAGAAGCTTGTCCCAGATTTGTCGGAGTAAACCTGGAAAACTTTTGAATTGCTTCCATCCTCAAACCGACGATTTTGTCATAGGAGAAATCTTTGGGGATTTTGATTGAATCGAGATGTTCGAGTTTTTCCGCTTCTTTTCCCTGTCTTTCAATGTAGCCGGCAAATTTTAGATGCGTTTCGATTTGAGTATTGATATCGGCGCCAAAATCTTTCACCTGGTCGGGATAAGCGCTCAGCGCTTGGAGATAAGTCCAGTCGGGCCTGCAAATGAGCTGAGCTAGACTGATGCCTCTTCCCTCAATTGTTTTAAACGTTTTGGCAAGGCGCGCCGTTTCATTTTCAATCGTCTCTTTTTTTAAGAGAACTCTTTCGTATTGCTGACGGCTGATCATCCCGAGCTCATAGGCAATAGGCCTTAGGCGAAGATCTGCATTGTCTTGGCGAAGAAGGAGTCTGTGTTCGGCTCTACTTGTGAACATTCGATAGGGCTCTGTCAGATCAAAGCGGATGAGATCATCGATCATAACGCCAATATAGCTTTCGCTTCGCTTCATGATAAAAGGTGGCTTACCAAGCGTTTTGCAGGCAGCATTAATCCCTGCGATCAGCCCTTGGCTTGCCGCCTCTTCATAGCCGGTAGTTCCATTGATCTGACCCGCTAAAAAAAGCCCTTCGAGTTTTTTTGTTTCAAGCGTTGGATAGATCTGATCGCTTTTGACAAAGTCATATTCGATGGCATAAGCGGGACGCATGATTTCTGCATTTTCTAGTCCTTCAACGCTTCGGATCATATCGAGTTGAACATCGAAGGGAAGAGAAGAGGAGATGCCGTTTACATAAACTTCTTCGGTAGTGAGTCCTTCCGGCTCTAAAAAAATCTGATGTCTTTCCTTGCCTGCAAAGCGAACGACTTTATCTTCGATAGAGGGGCAATAGCGGGGCCCTACCCCTTTGATCGTTCCGCCGTAAAGGGGAGAGCGGTGCAGATTCGCGCGGATAATCTCGTTCGTTTTGGGCGTTGTATAGGTGATGTGGCAGGAGATCTGCTCCATCCGCTCTTCGCGTTCATCGTAAGAAAAATAGACGCCCTGATCGCCTGGTTGCTCTTCGCATTTGGAAAAATCGATGCTTCGTCTGTTGATTCGGGGAGGCGTCCCTGTTTTGAGTCTCCCGAGCTCAAAGCCAAGGCTTTCCAGACAGGGCGATAGGCCGGTTGCCGCTTTATCTCCCCCCCTGCCTCCTGAAAAGTTAGTCTGTCCGATGTGGAGAAGGCCGCGCATGAATGTGCCTGAGGAAAGGATGACGGCTCTGCCCTGGTAGTAAATCCCTTCTTGAATGAGAACGCCCCGAAGAACCCCTTCTTCGAGGGCGAGAGATTCGATCGTTCCCTGCTTGATCTCGAGATGGGCTGTTTTCTCGAGCCGCTGTTTCATTTCTAGAGCATAGGC
>MGLY01000065.1:5078-5879 GCA_001794935.1 Chlamydiae bacterium RIFCSPHIGHO2_12_FULL_49_9
ATGGTATCGAGGTTCATGGTCAAAAGGAGCGTTTCGGCTCCCATGCGGGCAGCGGCATGCGCAGCTTCACAGCCGGCATGTCCTGCGCCGATGACGATAACATCAAAAATTTTTGGATATTTCCACATAAATAAAAAACCCCTACCAAAGAAAACTCCTGATAGGGGCCCTAATAAATCGCTTTGGATCGATTATTTTTTCTTGTGACGGTCGCGACGTCTACGCTTTTTGCGCTTATGGCGGGCAATTTTAGCGCGGCGCTTTTTCTTTACGGATGCCATAGACTCCTTTACAGCTAAAAAGTACTCAAGAGGATAAGAGATCCCTTCAAAAAAGTAAACAGAGGAACCTCCCCAAGAATTTTTTTTAACCTTTTCAATAGAAAAATTTTCTTTAAGTGAGTAGCTTTCTCGCATGCGTTTTGTATTACTGCTTATTTTTGCAACGAACCTGAACGGAGATCTCTACCCTCTTCGCTTCGAGGGAAATTTTGAAGGCTGGAGGGACAAAATTTTTGAACTCGCTGCCTTTTTTTTACCCCCGGATCCAACTGTTTTACAGGCAGGAGCCTACTATGGGGAAGAGACGGCTCTTTTAGCTCAAAAGTGGCCAAAGGGAAGGATTATTTCTTTTGAGCCAAACCCCCATGCCTTTGAACTTCTTCGAGCGAGGGTAGCTTTGCTGAAAAACGTAGAAACATATCCCCTTGCTCTCAACTGGAAAGATGGGAGAGCCCCTTTTTACATTTGCCACGGGACCTATGGAAAAGATCCAGCTTTCGAGCATGCGAGTTCTTTGTTA
>MGLY01000065.1:5921-23831 GCA_001794935.1 Chlamydiae bacterium RIFCSPHIGHO2_12_FULL_49_9
GTTGATGTAGAGTGTAGAGTATTGAATGGGTGGTGTAGAGAAAAGGGCATTGAGAAGATCGATTTCATGTCTCTCAATGTGCAAGGAGCCGAGCTTCAAGTTCTTCAAAGTTCTCCCGAAATAGTCAAGACCGTCCGCTGTCTTTGGATCCACACCCATTTTTTTCCTTCTCGAATTGGGATTTCTCCCTACCCCGAATTGAGATCGCTTCTTGAAACATTGGGATTTCGCCTTTTGGCTCATTGGTATCGAGGAGGGCTTGAGGGCGATGCGCTGTTTGTGAAAAACGACTGTTTTTGCAGCGAGCTATTCAAAATTGAAGGGCAATATCAGACCTATTACGAGCCGTTTTTCAAAACCTATTATCGCCTTGATGATGAGCCGGATTCGATCAAGGAGACGCTTAAGAGAGGTCTTCCTTACGAGGGCAATATTGGAATGATGATCGATGAGTTAATTAGACCTGGGTCTGTGGCTATTGATGTGGGAGCGCATATCGGGGTCCATACGATCGCGATGTCGAGGAAAGCGGGTTCAAAGGGAGCTGTGCTCGCTTTTGAGCCGCACAAAAAACTCTATCCTGAGCTGCTCCAAAATCTCTCTTTAAATCGATGTTCAAATGTTGTTGCAATTGCAAAGGGACTAGGCGAAGAAAGGGGAAGAGCCTATCTCAACCAGATTAAAATCGAGGAGGGGGGCGGCGATCGGATTGAGATCATTCCTTTGGATTCTTTAACGCTCAGCAACGTGTCGCTCATCAAAATGGACGTTGAAAATTACGAATACTTTGTTTTGAAGGGAGCCAAGGAAACGATCGCAAAAAACAAACCGGTGATCATTTTTGAGTGTTGGATCGGCGCTGATTACGAGAAGAGCAACCCTAAAGAGAAGATGAATTTCGATCGAGTCGTCGATTTGTTGGAATCGTATGGCTATGAAATTTATGTGATCTACTCCAATGACTTCATCGCATTTCCAAAAGGAGAGATGGCGAGCTACAAAAAGCGATTTAAGAAACTGGATCGGAAAGCGTTCGATTTGGGTCTTTAGCGAACGAAGATCGCATTTCCCTGGATGTTGGGGTCATACCAGTGGGCAAGTTGTCTAAAGCCCTGTTTTTCAAGAAACGCTTTCAGGTGGTGGTAGAGCGTCATCCCAAGCCTAAATGAGCGAAAATTTGTCTCTGTAAAGATGACTTTGACTGTCTTTAAAATTTCAGGGGAATTGTAGAGAATTTGAAGCTCCATCCCCTCGAGGTCTAACCAAAGAAGATCGAAATGGGAGATCCGGTTCTGTTTGCACCAGTCGTCCAAGATGACACAAGGAACTGTAATGCAGGGGCCTTGGTAGTGGATCTTCATGAAATCGGCGGCGTCCAGCAACGAGCTAGCCCCTTCGTATATGGGGTCGTTGCCTGTGGAGCCATAGCAGAGGTGAAAGGAAGTCTCTCCATTGTGGGTGTTTAGAGCAAGAGGGTATCTGTGGACATTTGGCAAGTCTTGAGTTTTTTTAGTGAGATTTTCAAAAGCGTGGGGATTGGGTTCGAAAGAGTGAATTTGGGACGCCGGCCATCTTTTTGCGAACTTAAGAGTGTCGAAGCCATAATGGGCGCCAGCTTCCAAAATAACAGGGTTGTCTGGAAGAAGCTTTGCCAGGAAATCTAAGTGATTCACATAGACTTCGTACTCCTTGGGCCCATCGTAATTGGGATATGGGAAATAGGGGTTTTCTCCTGCAATCAGAAGGCGCGCATGGAAGAGAATAAGGAATAGTTTTTTCATGTTGGCGAGAGATACATTTATGCGGTTTGCTAAAAAATGCAAGTGGAATTTTCTTCTGTTTTTTATGTCGTATGCATGGAGCGACTGGAATCCGGAGCTTTGCTTTCCGGGCGAAGATCTTGAGATGTTGAAAGATCCGATCTTTCAGCAGCTAAAAGCTGATTTGGCAGAAGAGTTTTCGACAGCTTGGTGCTCGAAGGAGAAAATCAACCTCCTCATGGACCTTTTGTATATTGCCCAGCCTGAAGTATGCGTAGAAGTTGGCGTTTTCTCGGGATCTTCTATCATTCCTGTTTGCGCAATGCTCCGCTACTTGCAAAAAGGGACGGCAGTTGCAATTGACGCTTGGTCAAATGCGGATGCAATACGCTACATTGAGGATGACGATCCGAACCTTCCAGGCTGGACATATGTCGATTTATTGAGCGCCTATCTTCAGTTCATGAGGAGGCTTGAAGAAAGGTCTTTGGATTGTGTGGTGATCCCAAATAACTCAGAAAGCGCATCCGAGCTTGTAGACGAGATCGATTTTCTCCATCTAGATGGCGATTATACGGAGAAAGGATCGATGCTGGATGTCGACTCGTATCTCCCGAGAGTAAAGCCCGGGGGGTATATCCTCATCTCAAATCTATTTATCATGGTCAATGGAAAGCCTCCCAAGATGAGAGCATTTTCAAAACTATTTGACGCTTGCGAAATGATCTGCGAAATCGATCGGGATAACGCCGTTTTGTTTTGCAAAAATTAATTTGTCTGAAAAGTTTGCTGCTCTTATGATCCCCGTCTCTTTTGGCGAAGGATTATGAAATTTTTCCTGATTATTTTTACCTGTTCCGCTTTTCTTCATGCTGACTGGGATCCCGAGTATTGTTTTCCCGACGAAGACTTGAGTCTGCTCGACGACATGATCTTTAAACGTCTCAAAGACGATATGGCCTACTATTTGCGCGACAGTTGGTGTACGAAAGAAAAAATCCACTTGCTGATGGATCTTGTTTATGTGACAAGGCCCGAAACGTGTGTTGAAATCGGAGCTTTTTCGGGATCGTCCATTTTGCCAGTTGCAGCAACTCTGAAGTATTTGCAGCACGGTTTTGTCGATGCGATCGACGTTTGGTCGAATGCCGAGGCAGTCAGGAACATGGAAGCAGGCGACCTCAACAGAAACTGGTGGTCTTGGGTCAATATGGAAGAGGTCTATGGGACTTTCCTCGCCCGTTTGGCTGAGAGATCTTTGACGGAATATGTCCGGATTTTGCGAGGGACTTCCGAGGCAATAGCTCCGCTGATTGGCGAAATCGACTTTTTGCACTTGGATGGCGACTATTCAGAGAAGGGCTCGCTTCGCGATGTTGAGCTTTATCTCCCAAAGGTCAGGCCCGGGGGATACATTCTTCTCTCAAATCTGTTTGTCATGGTGAATGGGAAGGCTCCGAAAATGAAGTCTTTTTCGGCCCTTTTCGATAGCTGTGAAATGATCTGTGAAATTGATAAAGACAATGTAGTCCTCTTTAGGAAAAATTCATGAAGCTATTTCTCTTTTTGCTCCTGAGAATAGTGGCAGTCGGATATGAGCTCGGCATAGCATCTCAGTTTCGAGACGAAGCCCCTTATTTAAAAGAGTGGATTGAGTACCACAAAATGGTCGGCGTGGATCATTTTTGGCTCTACAATAACTCCAGCGTCGACAATTGGCAGGAAGTTTTGCAACCCTATATTGATGAAGGGCTTGTAGAGGTTTTTTATTGGCCTTCCAATCCGATGAATTTTCAGGAGTTTCATACAAGAGCCAATCAGGACGCCCTCAGGAAAGCAAAAGGGAAAGCCAAGTGGGTGGCCTTGATCGACATTGATGAATTTTTATTTCCCACCAAAGAGGCTACGGTTGTCGAATGTTTGGAAAAACACTTTCAGCAGGCCTCTGCCATTTACGCAAGTTGGCGCATGTTCGGGACCGGAAAAGTTTGCTTGTCTCCCGGAGAATTTTTCCTAACAAAGCTCGTTGCTTGCGCTTTTAGAAATCACCCATGTAATTCAATTGGCAAAAGCTTGGTCAGGCCGGATCGGGTCGATATCGATAACATCTGGTATGAGCACTATATGCCCCTTTATCCCGGAGGATCCGGCTATTTTGACGGCAATGGGGAAGATATGGGTTATGACGGGGTGTCTCTCTTAAGCGTCGATAGGCATTGCGATAAGTATTTGAGGCTCAATCACTATAATCTTCGAGATGAGAACTTTTTCAAGAATTCCAGGATTCGAAAAGCTGAAGCGGGCATCTACGGGAATCTAAAGCTTCTTTGGGAGCATTATGAGTCTTTTTCCCTGATTAGAGATCTTGCGATGGTGAATTTTTTAAAAAATAAACATCCTGACATGTACGAGAAGTTTTGGAAAAATCCTTAATTTGTGCAGGGCTACTGACATGGACTGCGCTCTTTTCCTCAGATGCTTATGTGGTTGGAGAAGTGCTTGGGCAGATGGGGAATAATTTATTCCAAGTGGCGACTACAAGCGCTCTTGCCTGGGATCATGGGGTTGAGGCTTATTTTCCCCGCTTGAGCCATGTGCCGAGTCTTTATCATCACGTTTTTTCAAGATGCAAATTATATCCCCCGTCGGATGAGGTGGCATTTGAATGGCGCGAGCCGGGATATCCTTTTTGTCCCATACCCTATCAACCAAAGATGAAGATCTACGGCTATTTTCAATCGCCAAAATACTTTGCTCATTACAGAGAAAAATTCTTGGAACTATTTGCTCCAACAGCGAGGGACTTGCAGTACATTCAGAAAAAATATGGGGAGATTCTTGAACATCCGGAGACAGTAGGAGTTCAAATCAGATACTACATCGACGATCCGGATGGAAATATTTTCATACAGTACGGCAAAGACTACCTCGAAAAAGCAATGAGGGAATTTCCCGAGACATCCCTTTTTGTCGTGAGCAGCAATAATGTGGAGTTTGCTCGACGAAATATCAGTGCGGGGAGAGTTGTTTTTTTGGAGAAAGAACCCTACTACATCGACTTTTATCTTCTCACTTTGTGCAAACACAACATCATCACCAACTCGACATTCGGCTGGTGGTCGGCTTGGCTAAACCAAAATCCCGAAAAAAAGGTTGTTTGCCCTCTTGTTTGGTTTAACGGATTTGATACGAGTGATTTATGCCCGGACTCGTGGGTTCGGATCGATGGAAAAAAGGGGCGAATTACAGATTCGGAGAGCTATTGATGAAGTGGATAGGATGTATCTTTTTGATCAGTGTCCTTTTTTCTGTAGAGCCTCACCGTCTTTCGCCGAATAGCCTGAATCGATATGCCTATAAAGTCTATTCGCAGAATGGAGAAGATGGGATGATTGAGGAGATTTTCCGGAGGCTGAAAATAGAGAAAGGGTTTTTTGCCGATTTTGGTGCCGCAGACGGGATCGCTTTATCCAACACTCGCTATCTTTGGGAAAAGGGATGGTCCGGAGTCATGATCGACAATAGCCACGAGCTATTTAAAATGCTCAAAGACAATTACAAGGAAGCGGAGAATGTGCTTTGTCTTCGCTATACGATTGTCGATGGAATTTCAAATTACGGAGTGACTTTCGATCAGATTGCAAGAAAGTATTTCCCCGATCAGGAGATCGATTTTTTATCGATCGATATTGATGGGCTCGATTATTTGATTTTAAAAAGTTTGAAATGTCGTCCAAAAGTGATTTGCATCGAATCGAATCTCTATTGGCATCCCCTCTTTCATCGCGAAGTGCCTCAAGAGATCGCAAGAGGCAACTTGCAACAGCCCCTTTCTGTAATGATCCAAATTGGAAGGGATCTTGGGTATGAGCCGATTGCGATGACAATCAATTTGTTTTTGGTGAGAAGAGATCTATACGAACCGTTCAAAGATACTCCTTCGGATCCGCTCACGCTGTGGCGGGATGGGTTTCGAAGCAATGAGTGCAGGGAGTGCATTGTCGGTCATAGAGCGTCCAACTTAAACATTTTAAGATACGAAGATCCTTGGCTCGAGCCAATCACATTAGATTATTGATGCGCTTTGTTTTGATTTTTTTATTTTGCGTAAAAGGATATGGAGCTTGGGTTGATCAGATCCCAATTTTCCCGTTTTCTCCTCGGGATTTGATTTTTGGCGCGCAGAATAAGGAACTGGATGTCGAGGCGTTAATCGCTGAGCGCTACCTTCAAGATGATTTCTTAGTCTTTGATGTAGGAGCGAATGCTGGGATATGGAGTTGCATGGCCCTTCACTATCACCCCTCTTTGCGGATTATTGCGTTTGAACCAATTCCCGAAAAATCAATAGGGTTTGAATATGGGGAGCGTTTTGAAATACATCGGGTTGCTTTAACGGATCGGAGAGGGAAGGGGATTTTTTATTATATCGCAGATGCTTCTATTTTAAGCAGTCTCTATCAACGGGAATGTTATACCATGAATCAAGTAGAGGCGATTGAAGTTGATCTTGAAACTTTGGATCATTTTTGCGAGTGGAATGGAATTCATCAGATCGATTACTTGAAAATTGACGCGGAAGGAGCCGAGTTTTTTATTTTGAAAGGAGCTGCAAAGCTTTTTGCCCGCAAGGCAATTACTGCTTTGCAGTTTGAATACGGAGGCTGCTATAGAGACTCTAAAACAACTCTCAAAGAGACGATTCAATTTCTCACTGACTGCGGTTTTGTCCTTTTTCGAATGGTTTCCGGCGGGCTTATGCATATTGCCTCTTGGCATCCGGCTTTGGAAAATTATGGCCACTATAATTTCTTTGCAATTTTACAAGAAAAGGCCGTGGGATATTCTTTGGCTCGAATGGGGCGATCTACCTGACATTTTCGCAATAAAACTGAAGAGTGGGGCGCGTGTCTTTAAGGAAGCCCAGTTCATTGTCTCCGCAAACAACCATTCCGAACCAACAATCGGCTTTTAGTCCCAAACGCCAGGCGACAACAGAGAGGCTCAGTTCCTCAGGAAACCAATTCACATTGGGAAAGAGATTTTCAGTCTCGGCATACCAACTATCCAGAAATTCCACCGCTTTTTGATTGTCCATACTAAGGCCTATAATGCTTGAGTGGGCGTGAGTGATAAAGGGATAGTGATTGGTTGAAATATCGAGGGCTTTTGCCGCTTCCGGAATATGGTTTGGCGCATTTTCCTGAAGAGTTCCCGCATAAGTGAAGAAATATCCCCGTCTTTTGATTTTTGAGAAAATGGTCTCCAGATTAGTCAAAGGATGCATGCAGGTGTCGATCCAAAGCACCTCTTTGTAGCCTTTGTTTTTCGCTTCTTGTAAAAATGCAACTTTAAAAGAGTAAGGAACATAGGAAATTTTCAGGCTGCCGTTTTCCAGATTTGGAAATCCCCCGATGCGCATGAGGACATCCCCGCTGTAATCCGCTTCTTTCAATTCTTGAAGAACTTTGCGCACCTTTTTTTCGTAAATGCCGTTGTAAGAGCCAAAAAGGAGGATGCAGCGGCGAGATGTTTGGGGAGAAGGGTTGAGGTGATGGATTTCGAAGATGGGCATTTCGCCGTTTGGGCCGACAAACTTGAAATTGAGCATGTTGAGCAGTCTTCGCCGAGTGTTCGCATCAACTCGGTAGGCTTGGGTCCGCAGAATGTCGAGGTAGAGCCTTTCGCCTTGACTTAAGTAAGTTTCAATTTGCCTAAAATCTTCGAATGTCGGTCGCGTAATGTCGGGGATGGAGGCCCAGAGGCGGCGAAGCTCTTCGTCTTCATAGCTGAAGAGAAGCGAGCAAAGAAAGAGGAGGAGAAATTTCATCTTTTTTCTTTAATTCAGCAAAGATTGTAGTATGTCCCACCAAATTTGGGAATTTTTTATGCGATTTTTTTTAAGTATCTGGCTGTTTTTTGTATCAGGATTGTCAGCGAGCAGCGAGTCGAGCTATCCCTACATTTCGGGCTACACCTGGTGGCATTTTTGCGAGCATAGATTGACGCAGCCAGATTTTGGGAAGAGCGTCTATACGAAGTTTGATCCATTGGATGTGAAGAGTGGAGATACGATCTTTGTCGAATACAACTGTTTGGAGGAATTTGCTCGTGAGTATCTTCCGAAGATCCAAGAGAGGGTGATTCTCATCACATCGAACTATGGGACGCGCGCAGACATGCCTCTTCCGGGCCCTTTTGGCTATTTGCTTGAAGAGAAGAAGATCGTCGCTTGGTTTGTGCAAAATATAGATCGGGAACCTACGGATAAATTGATTCCGATGCCTATCGGGCTTGCGAGCAACTACTGGCCGCATGGGAATCATCAGCTTGTTAACAGCATGATTCCGTTTGCGCTTCGCAATAAAGATCGGCCTATTTTTATCTACTTGAACTTCTCTATGTCTCATGAAAGAGAGTCTTGCCGAGATTATTTCAATGCAATGGGGATTCCTCTTGAACCGAGAAAATCTTACGCTTCCTATTTGAGAGATCTTACAAAGACTGTCTTTGTCATCAGTCCTCCCGGAGGAGGAATCGATTGCCATCGGACCTGGGAAGCCCTTCTTTTCGGCTGTTATCCCGTGTTGCAAAGCACGACGCTAGATCCCCTTTTTGAAGATCTTCCGGTTGTCATTGTCAAAGATTGGGAAGAGGTGACTCCGGAACTTTTGGAGGAAAAGCAGCGGGAGCTGGGGGCAAAAAAATGGTCTCGAGAAAAGCTCTACTCCGATTACTGGTTTAAAAAAGTGAGGGCTCTCCAGGAAGAAATCAGAAGCTTGCCCGAAGAAATCATTCGAAAAATTGAGCAGCATGACGCCACATCTTCTTGGAAGGAGCTTTATTACGATGTGCTCCCAAGAGTGATTCGAGATCAAAATATTCAGACCGTTTTGGAAGTAGGAGTCGCTTTGGGGGGGCATGCGGAAGCTATTTTGAAAAATAGTGAAGTTAGAAGCTATATCGGGGTAGATCCCTATCAGCTCTACGATCCAAACGATGGGTTTCAAATAGATGTCGGAAGATATGGCTCATTTGACTATTTGTACAGGTGGGTAAAGGACATTCGTTTAAAATCTTTTGGGAAAAGAGCAAGGCTCATTCGAGAGAAATCAACGGATGCCGCTAGGCAGTTTGAAGATGAGTCGCTCGATTGCATTTTTATCGATGGCGATCACAGATATGAGGCTGTTTTAAACGATCTCAGGGCGTGGTTCCCAAAGCTAAAAAAGGGGCATCTGATGTTGGGAGATGATTACTGGATGAAAGATGTCGCAGAAGCTGTCGATGAGTTTTTTCAACGGGAGGGAAAAGAGGTGTTTTTTTTCGAGTCCAAATCAGGGTATAGAATTTGGGCGGTTCATAAATAAGTCTACCGGAATCAGAAGAGAGCGGACCGATTCTGTATCGATTGTGCATAGGTAGACTTCCCGGTCTTCGATGCCAATAGGAATGATCAATTTGTCTTTTGTATGGTTTAGACAGATCGAGTGGCATTTTTCGATCCCCCGATGCTGAAAGATGAAGGGGCGAGAGATGTGGGTTATTCGAAGATTGCTATCGAGATAAAGAAAATAGTGGAGATGAGCTTTGGTGGCGTCAAGGTAATGGACGGTGGTGTGGCCAATCATGAGATAGCCGCTATCGAAAGGGATGGGAGAGGCGGAACCTCTTAATTGAGAAAGATCTAAGGAAAGCTCTTCGAAAGATGAGACGTTGCATGTTTTTGTTTCGGGATGAAAAGAGAAAAATATCAGCGGGGTATAAGAGTAAATAAATCGGATCTGCCCGTCTTTAATAAAAGGGAGCCAGTTTTTTTCATTGCGGTTAGGATCGGGACCCGGCAAAGGGATCAGTTCCTCGATCTGTATTTGGGAAGAGGAGAGATCGTTGGGTAGTTTGCAAAGAGAAACTTCATAGTAGCTCGTCTCGCTCGTGTCAGAAGTTGCGCAAGCAAGCCAGTCTCTGCCTTGAAATTCAAAAAGGCGGCAATCTTCCAATCCTTCCACATTGAGCGCTCGGAACCGATCTCGGGGAAGGTTTTCGACGATTTCTTGAGTTGATAAAATATTGAAGTCGAAATCTGTGAACAAAAGGAAGTTGCGGGTTTTGAAAATTCCCCTTGGGTCATTTGTCTGATAGGTCTTTCCCCCTGTTTGTGTGTAGTTCGTGGCCCCGCAAACGAGTTTAAATCCTCCTTCCGTTTTGAGAATGGACAGATTCATGGGGTGGTAGCGCTCTTCCGATTTCTTTGAGATCAGGGGAAGGTCGATTTCAAGTTTTTTAAAATGAGCGTTTTTAAGGTTTGGAGCGTAGTAAAAGATATTTCTATTATTTTGATCTTTGACCCATGAAACGACGTTTTTAGAAAAAGCGAGTCTGCTCGCTGCAAGAAAACCCTCATTTAGGTACTGGGTGTAGTAGGCTGAAATCGAGATTTCCTCATCGAACTGGTAGTCTTCAAGCGGAGGATCGTCAAAGAAATCTTGGCTTAAAGAGCGGCTCAGTTTGCCCCCTTCCGTTGCAAAGAGATAGGCGAGATCGTCTTTAGCTGCTAAGCGATAGTGCGCTGCAATTTTTTGAATGGGGTCAGGATATTGGGGGCGCATTTGAAAGGCTTCCAGATAGCAGTGGAAAGCTGTTTCCCAATCGGAGAGATTTTCATAGCAAGTTCCCATCATGAATTTAGAAAACCAGATCTCTTCCTCATCGCCTCCGAGATCCAATCTTTTTTGGTAAAAAGAGAGGGCCTCTTTAAATCGATTGTTTGCTCTATGCCAATGGGCCAGGCGAAATAGATCGCCGTTATTTTCGGGATCTAACTGCTCGATCTCGCAAGCGAGGCTTCTATTTCCCCCATAGATCCGAATCTGAGACAGTTTCCCTGAGGAAGACGGATTTGGGGGTAGGGAAGCGCGGAAGAGGTGGGGCGCAAACAGGCAGTATTTGAGAGGCGAGCAGATTCTAAAAGGGAGGTAGATGTCTTTCGTTAAGCCGGCCTTATCCAAATTTGAGGTGAGGTCAACGATCATGTCTCCGTCAAGTAGGAAAAGATAAGTGTTTTCTAGAGGGAAATTTTCTGTTTTTAAAAATTTTTGGGCTTCAGTGAAGGCGGCAGAGGGAAGAGAACCCATTCGGTTGTGGTAATCGAGAACCTTTCCCGGGATTTTCATATGTTGGATCCATTCCTCGGCAGCGCAGATGGTCCAGTCGGTGCTTCCTGTGTCCAAAAAAAAGGCTGCGTCGGCGTATTTCCCTATGTTTTGGAGAACGTCCCGAAGAGTCTCTTCGTTATTTTTTACAATCACAACGAGGCAGATTTTTGCATTTTGCGAAAAGAGAGGGGCTAAAAAAAGGAGAGAGAAAATGAGGAAGCGCAATAGAAAAACTCTAGCAAGAAGACGGAGATGCTATAACTTTCAATTGCTGAAATTCAAGCAAAAACGAGATACTCCCCCGTTTTTTGAAGATTTTATGAAATGGGTTGTTTTTCTCTTTTTGATGAGAGCATTTTCTCTTTCGGCCTCCTATAAAACCGAAGGATTTTGGAGTTTTTATGACAATGAGAAACGTCTTTTTCTCATCTCGACTTTTCTTCCATCCCATCCTGCGATTTTGGCCCTAAGTCAGAGTCCAGAAATTTACGACTTATGTCGAAAGCAGTGGCCTCAAGGCTCTTTATTTTATTTAGATACGCTTCCTTGTGAGCGGTGTCATGAGTTCGATTTGATTTGGCTAAAGGGATCCGGGTTCGAACTGGAAACTTTAGTGGAAGCAACAGATCTCGTTTCCAATGCAAGACTTGTTTATACAACAACCGATTTAGCGGAAGGGCGATTTTCGCAGCTCAAGACTCACTTGGAGTATGTGGGCTTTCGCCTTATTTCTCATTGGTATGAAGAGGAAAAAAGGGGGAACGCCCTTTTTTTAAGGAACGACTTTTATGAAGCAACCATGAGGACCCATGCATACGAGCCGAGAGAGGTGGGGCCGTTGATCTTGGGACCTCCGCTTGAAATGAGTAGTTGGGTGAAAGTTGTATTGGATAAAGATGATTCTCACCGAATTGAGGGGATTGATTTTATCTACATGATCAACTTGGATGAAAGGCCCGAAAAATTTGCCAGATCTGCGGGCGAGTTGCAGTTTTACGGGATTTCCCCTTATCGGTTCTCTGCGGTCAATGGTTGGAAGCTCCCCACTGCTGTCTTTGACGAAGTTGGGGTGAAATTTGCTCCTGGGTCTTTAAGAGAGCGCTTTATCGGTTCCACGTATTTGGAAGAGGGTGGAAAAGAATACATTCATACCGAGTTTTTGCAGGAAAATGGGGCAGCTTATTTTACCCGCTATCTTGCAAGAGGGGCGATTGGAATTGTGCTCAGCCATTTATCGGTCTTGAAAGACGCCTATGATGCGGGATATGAGACGATTTGGGTCATGGAAGACGATATCGAAGTGATCGAGGACCCAAGAAAAATCCCCAAACTTCTTAAAGATCTCGATCGCTTGGCGCCTGATTGGGACATTTTTTTTACCGACATCGATACGAAAAGTACTGTGGGCGAGCATGTCCCATGCCGGGCTCTTGCTGCAAGGCCGAATGTTTCAATCCCTCCTTTATCCGCCTTTTTAGAGAAATTTTATCCAATTGGTGAAAATTTCTATCGGATGGGGATGCGCTATGGCGCTTATTCGATGATCTTAAGAAGGGGCGCGATCAAAAAAATCTTGGATTATTACAGAAACTTCAGGGTTTTTATCCCGTATGACATGGACTATTGGTTATGTCCGAATCTCACGATGTATTACTACAATCAAGATATCGTTTCCCATAGGGCTGGCGCCCCATCGGATAACAATGAGCCTAGATATCAAAGAGGTTCCCCTTGGTAGGTTTTCGGGTCGAGCTTTCTTAAACGGCGTTTGTATTTGAGAAGAGTTTCATCTTCCGTTCTGATAGGGATAGCGAGAAAATCGCAGTTATAGACGATGTAGATCTCATAACCATAAGATTCGACGAGAGCCATCACGTTTTCAAAGTTTTTCCTCTGGAACTCCTGATTTCGTTTTTGGGGCTCGTAGTTGACCCAAGTTTCGAAAAGAATAACCGGTTTGTTCCTGAGGATTGTCTCCCTAGCTCCCTGGAGGATAAAGTATTCGTAATTTTCAACATCCATCTTGATGAGGGAAACAGAATTGAAATAATAGGAGTCCAGAGGGACGATTTCTATTGGATCTCCATCGCCTTCTAGAGGATCGTTTTGCTCGATCTCGATTCTGTGTTGATAGACAGTTGAGGCTTCTTTGCCAAGCCCTTTGCAAATCGAGATCACGTTTTTGCAGCTGTTAAGCTCGAGGTTTGCAAGGAGCTCCATGTAGAGTTTCGGATTTGGCTCGAAAGCAATTACAGCGCCTAGGGGGCCTGCTTTTCTCGACATGAATATAGTGTGAACGCCGATGTGCGCTCCCATATCGATCGCGATCGTTTCGGGTTTGACCAGCTCATCGATCATGAGGCTTAAATTTCCCTCATAGGCATAGCCGGTTTTTAAAGTTCGTTTCACAGAATCGTTAGGATCATCATCGATGTAATATCTGATTTGGCCAAACCCGACGGGAAAAACGATGAGATCATAAATTGCGTATCCGCCGGAAAACACCGAAGATTGAGCGAGGTAGTCATTGATGTAGGGAGAGTAAAAATAATCTTTTTTGACGAAAATAAGCGATTGTCTCGCTCCCTCTTGAATCCGGCGGTAGATGAGAATAAAGCCGTTTTTTTCTAAAGACAGGTCTTCAAAAGTGTCGACATAGATGGCTTTTGCCTCTTGCAGGTTAGGGCAGGTATAGAGATCTTCTGCGTGAGCCCAGATCAGATCGGCTTGAGGGGATCGTTCGCGAAGGATTTGTCCTTCCGGCCATTTTTGAGAGAGAGTTTCTGCTTCTTTTGGGTAGCCGTTGATGATGAGGATGCGCGGGTTAGAAGGGAGAAAGAGGGAGAGAAGATCTAAATATTTGCCCTGGAGTCCTTCAAAAGAGAAAAGGGAAGAAGATAAAAGGAGGAGGCTCGCCGCAATCCATTTCATTGTGATTTGACGGGGATCAAAGAGTTCATGAGTTTTCCCTTATCGAGTTCTGCAATCCAGATCTCTTCATCATCTCTTCCATAGGCAACAATGATTTTTGATCCGGAAACGACAAAACCGCCGGGGAAAATAACCTTCTTTTCATGATGACTCGGCGCATAGAATCCTCTCCCTACGATCGGTTCTTGCGAGAACTTCGTTATTTGGAATGGAGGATTCGGAGAGAAGGTATAGGCCCCCATGAAGTAGTGCCAAAGAATGCCCCCTCTTGAAACAGAGCTTTTTAGTTGATGTCCCGAGTGAAAAAAGGAAAGATATTCTCCATCGACGAGAATAGCGGGAGAACTTCCTCTAATGACGCCAAGAGTCCATGGGATGGGGGCTGCTGTCTCATAACAGTGGTAGCAGGAACCGTCATTGAGATTGGGAAAAAGAATTTCGTGGGGATTGATAGAGTAGCTGAGGAAAAGCCGGTCATTCCAGACAAAGGGAGTCCAGTTTTTTTGCCAATATTGGGAATAGTAGCGATGTTCATAGAAAAGCTTGATGGGATGAAGCAGAGAAAAATGTCCATCTTTATAGATGAGCTCGGCGATAAATAGATCGCGCCGATCTCGATACCAAGGGCGGCTCACTTCTACGTTGTCGTTGTAGATCAGATAGATTCGGTTCTGATAAGAAAAAATGCGAGCGTCTTCAGCTTGTGATTTGACGCAGCAAGTATTGAGCCCTGTCGAAAGAAGTTCAGGTTCGGAAATGAGGTTATACGAATCATCTAGAAGCGCGGCTCCGATGAAGTTAACCCAAGGATTCCAGTAGTTGTCCGGACAATAGCGGAAAGTAAGGATGTATCCCGCGTCGGTTTCGAGAATAGAGGGATTGAATGCGCCGGGGAATTTGGGAAGAATGATTTGCTTGGCTGATAGAACAAGCTCGGGACCTACCCAAGAGCTCAAATCGAGCTCTTGACCGAAAAGGCGTGCGGATAGCAGAAGAGCAAAAAGCCACTTTTTCATTGAACTTTTAGTTGCTTGATTTTATCGATAAGTATTTGATACTCAGGCTTTTTAATTATCCAAACCGTTGTGCCGTTTGGGGTTGGAACATAAATTTCTTCGTACTCGGGAGGGGTAACAATTCTTTTAAAACCAAAACCGTCGACGCCTTCCCCTGTTTGTCTGCATGCGGTGTTGTGGGCAACGACGACAGGGATTGAACGAAAGCAGCTCTCTACAATATCGCCCCGTAAAAATAGAGTGGGGTGAATGAGGGCCACTTCAATCTTGTTGAACTTGACAAGATTGGAGACAAACTCTCCAAGTTCTTTAATGTAAAAATCGTCAATCGGTTTGTAGTGTTGGTGGGTTGCGCACTGATACGAGCCTGCAATGTAGACGGCATCGGATCCGAGGTATTTATAGGGTGCCCAACTCATGTCTCCCTGAAATCCGCTAAAGTAGGCGATCGGAATCCAATTCGAGTAGTCGCGATAAAAGCGGATAAAATTCTGGAGTCGGTTCGGACCATATCCATGCGTGATGACTTCGACTGAGACGACCCGTTTGCATGAATCGAGAAAATACTTGGTTGAATAGCCAAGACCAAATTCGAGAAGCGAGCGGGGCTTTAGAGTTTGGAAGATCTCCTTCATGCAAATGACGTGATCAGATCCCCCATCGCTATCGCCTACATTCATAAGCCAGTCGAAAGTCACTTCAGATGGAGTTTCGAAAGCTTGTGGTTGTGGTAGATGGGTTAATAAACATAAACAGATAGTGAGAAGTTTTTTCATCCTATTGACGGCAAGGAAACTCGGTTCTTTAGGGCCGAGAGGAATTGCCGCTCCTCTGTGTGATTATTTGTGTATTACATCCCTGATACTGAAAAGTAAGGGGACGTGATGGGTAATGATACCCATTGCTGCGTTGAACCAGATGACAGTGTTTGCTGTTGATCCCCTGGATAACGCCCTCAGCAGTTTGGATATTAAAGTTTCCTGATGCGCGTATGGCTACCCGGCCTGCATGACGGCCTTGTTTTTTACCTGAGGGAACAGAGGCAATAACCATGTCTCCGGTTTGAAATCCGTGAACCTGTTTTTGGCGGAGAAGAAATCCGCGAGGGAAACCAAAGCGATCTAAGAGAGTTCTTTGATAAGAGCCTCTTCCTGTGGAGAGAATGGGTTGAATCGGTATTTGCCAATTTTGTAAATCAGAGACAACACCTGTACAAGCGGCATCTAAAGCATGCATTTTTGGAACGGCGAGGCGCACTCTATTGTACTTTGTTTGACCTCCTGTACCCTCTTCGCAGGGGAGAGACAAGCGAGTTAATTGATCCCAAAGAGCAGAGCGTGTGGAATTTACTGCAGCAGCCCCTCGCAAGGAGGATTTAGAGCGAATTATTTTGGCTTTTTGTGGATGGAAAGCTTCCACGCTTTGATTGTTTTTTTTCTGATTGCAGGAACTGCAAGCTAGTGTGAGATTGTCAATTCGATCGGAGCCGCCTCGGCTTTGGGGCGTGATGTGATCGACTTGCAGTGGAGTGTTACTTGCGTCGCAGTAGGCGCATTTACGACCCCATTTTTCAAGTAAGTATTCCCGCACCTCGTAACCAAGGAGGGAACCCCTGGCATACTCAATGCCTTCTATTTCTGGATTCAGAAGTTTTTGTGTGTCGAAACGGACCCTTTCACAGGTTATGGCAGCGATGGGGGCTCGTTTTTGGAAACGTTCAATCCATGTAAGGGTGGTCTCAATGCGGTGATAGAGCGAAGGAGCCAACCATCCCCGAGGCCTACGCCGATTCTCAAAACGTTTAGGGCGATAGCGCAATTGAGAGCGCCTGCGGCGCCTCTTAACAGAGCGCGACTGCAATGCATCGCGAATGTTCGCCCCCCGATGAGTTAATTCAAAAAGGAATAATACGATCTGCTGATCGCCATTTTCTCTTGCGATAGCAACCCCTGTTGTTTTGCTGCCCGGATCAATTTTACAGCGAATGGGCTGTAAGGAACTTTTTTCGATCGTTCGATCAACTAATCGTATGGTAAATGGAGCGATGGAATGAACACGCGCTCTTCTCCTGTTTAAAAGAAGCCTGGCCCTTTTTTCAGAGCATGGCATCAGAGATTTTTGATGTTTGTCTAATACGAATACGGCCATATAACTCATGTAATAAATGCCCTTACGGGCCTTGTAACGGAACCTTTCGGTTCTCTCCCCTCGGCAATGTTATATACCGGCACGTGCTCTAATCCGTTTCGTGCTTACCCTTTCGCTTGTCTGCAACCAGAGCTTCGAGAGGGCAGAACTGAGGAAGCATCCTGCCGTCGGTCTTAGGCCTATATATAACGTAGTCCTTTTGCAAGGACTTAGCCTGGTCAACCAGGACTTGTTAGTCTCCTTTCAAGCATCTCCCTTTAAGGAGGGGTAATTGACTGAGTCCTCTTTTCCAGGTAATAGGGGCCTCCATTATCGGAGGGAGCTTTGGGAAGATTTGAGACGACGTCGTTGGCAACAGTGTAGAGTCGGATGCCTCTTGGCAGGATGTATTCCATGTCGTATGGGAAAAAGATTTGGTGCGCATGGAAATAGCGAAGCAGCTTTTCTATTCCGCTCCGCCGAAGGATCATCGAGTGGGCGCCCGATCTCGCCCCGACTTTGATGAACTTGTCGCCGACAGGAGTTTTTTCCGAGTAGTTATTGTCATTTGTAAAGACGAGATAGTCGGGTCTTTTACCGGCGTAGTAGGTAGTGTAGTAGTTGCCGCTAGCGTCTTTGATGTCTCTATCGGTAAAGAGAACGTCCCAATTGCCTTTGCCTACGGTTGTATCCAGATCTTCGATGAGAGTCGAGAGGGAGTTGGGATCGGCGATGACATCGATGTCGTCTTCCATCACCCAAATCGTTTCATAGCCCGAATCATAGGCGTCTTGCAGGATCGAAATATGGCTGAGTGCAATGCCGATCGCTCCTCGAGCCATGCAATGAGAGAAGTAGGTCTCTCCGTAGTTCGTAATGGATTCATGATGAGGCTCAAAATTGCCACCCAGAAGATAGCGA
>MGLY01000066.1:0-14864 GCA_001794935.1 Chlamydiae bacterium RIFCSPHIGHO2_12_FULL_49_9
GGGGGCTTTTTCAGGGACCAGACTCAAAAGCCAGTCGACGACCTCTTTCAAAGGCCCTTTGAATAGGTCCAAATCTCTCAGAGTCTTTTCAAATAACGCCATCTCTTCTTCAAAGAAAGAAAATGCCTTGTCTCTGCCGCAAACAGCTGCAATATTGACCGCGCTTTGCTGCCCGGTGTCTTGCAAATCGTCCTGCAGGTCATCAGCGATCTGAAAAGCCATCCCCAAATGATAGGCGCATTTTCGAACTAAATTCAAACGCTCCGGATTTCCTCCCCCAAAGAGCCATCCAAAAATAAAAGAGATCTCAAAAAGAGTGACTGTTTTTTGGAACATGATCTTTTGGATCGTCTCAGGTTTTGAGTCGGGGGGATAAAGATCCAAAAATTGGCCATTTGTAGCCCCTTTAAGCCCCGCGCAGCGAGTTGCCGACTCAAGACACAAAACAGAAATTTCATCAGCCCTAAGGCCCAAATGGGGATGTTCTTTCATCTTTCTGCCATTTTCATAAATGGCGCCGTAGCCGGCTGCGATCAGCGTGTAGCTGGCTAATATCGCAACGCTCTCTCCAAAGGCTTTGTGAAGAGAAGGTCTGCTTCTTCTTGTATCGTCGTCGTCCATGCAGGGAAGATCGTCCGCAATCAATGAAGCTGTGTGAAAAAACTCGACGCCCAAAGCCGCCGGCATCGCGTCAAGTCCTTCTCCAATTGCATCCGCAATCATCAAAACAAAAATCGGGCGGAGCCTTTTGCCGCCATTCGTTAGCGCATATTCGCAGGCGTCGCGAAGCCCGTTTTTTTCACCTAATTTTTCAATTGAATGGCGGAGATCCTCTTCAACTCGTTTTCTGTACGCGCCAATTGTCATCTTACTTACCGATCCGATCCAAAAGGTTCGCTTTCAGGGGCTGGATTTTCAACTCTTTTTTCATGCTCACTTGGCTATATGGGGGAACGATGCCGCCCAAGTTAACCAAGGGAAAAAAGACACTTCCTTTGCCCACCATTGTTCCGGGATTTAGAACTGAATTACAGCCAATCTGAACTCGGTCGCCAACAATCGCGCCGAATTTTTTTAATCCCGTTTTTATCTTCTGAACCAAAATTTCGGCCCGGTCAAGCCTCAAATTCGCGCATTTAACCCCTGCGCCCAAATTGACCTCGTTGCCCAAGATCGAATCTCCCACATACACAAAATGCGTTGCATGCGCCCGATCGAACAAAATGGAGTGCTTGATCTCGGCGCTGTGGCCGATCGCGCAATGATCGCCGCAAATGACCAACCCCCTGATATACGCCCCATGGCGGATGATGCATCCCTTCCCAATGATGC
Source organism: Chlamydiae bacterium RIFCSPHIGHO2_12_FULL_49_9 (assembly GCA_001794935.1). Taxonomy (GTDB): domain Bacteria; phylum Chlamydiota; class Chlamydiia; order Chlamydiales; family SM23-39; genus O2-12-FULL-49-9. The sequence continues at coordinate 1,333 of MGLY01000066.1, forward strand.
AAGGCCCCTGGATCATGACGCCCGGTTCGATGATTGTTCCTTTGCCAATCGAAATCAGCTCAGGCCTTTCTAAAAAAACCCCTTTAGGGATCTCAATCTCAATCCGGCAAGGATTGTTCGCTTTCAAATAATCATTTAACAAATGAAGAGCGCTCCACACGGGCTCGCCTTCTTTCCAGAGCGCTTTATGCGCGAATTTCTCCAGGGAAAAGTAGTCGTTGGGGTCTGTCATACAGAGTCATTATAAAGGGCGCCTCTCTTCTTAGGCACTGATTTTTCAACATGAGCCCCTCAAAAGAATATATAGATATATACATATAGAAATTTCCTCTTCTTCTATTCATGTGGAAATGTTGATAGAATAGGCTGCCTTAGGCGGAAAAAACATGTTCACAACTTGTTTGCGGCCTGTTGAGAACCCTTTCTTTTTGAACAAAGCCAAAACCTTTAGACAGCCTTTGAACGACTTGTAAACAACTTATGAACAGCCCTCCCACATGCCCCCATTTTTCGAGCTGTTCAGGTTGCGAGCTCTCTGCCAATTTATACAATCCCCCTATACTCAAAGGGGCCGTTGCTTTTTTTGAAAAAAACAATATTTCGTTCCGTCTTATCACCGACGGATTCGAATCGACACGCCTAAAGGCAAAGCTCGCAGTCCGTAAACCCTCCAAAATTGGCCTTTTTAAAAAAGGGACGCACGAGGTCATAGATATTCCCGACTGCCTCGTCCATCGTCCTTCCATCAATCAGGCTGCTGCCTTCCTTCGTCAAAAAATAATAGAAGAAAGCGTTCCTCTCTATGCTGAAGGGTCCCATTCTTTTTCCCTTCGATACGTTCAGCTTTTCGTAGACAGAAAAACAAATCGCATCCAACTGACCCTCGTTCTAAACGGATCTGCGACCACTCCTGAATTTGACCGATTTTGCAAATCCCTCCTATCTCAAGATTTTTGGCATTCCATATGGATCAACTTCAATCCGACATCGCAAAACCAAATTTTCGGTCTCGCCTGGAATCTTTTTTGGGGAGAGCCCTTTCTTTGGCAGACACTCAAAAACACTGAAATTGCCTTCCATCCAGCCTCCTTTTCTCAAGCCCACCTCAACCTATTTGAGCGAATGTTAGAAACCATCCAAAACTGGATTCCTGAAAAAACTCACCTTCTAGAGCTCTATGCAGGCGTTGGCGCAATAGGCCTTCCTTTGGCCCACAAGTGTGAAAGACTTGTCCTCGTAGAGAACAATCCCTTCAGTAAAATCTCTTTTGAAGCGAGCTTGAAAAAGCTGTCCCCCTCCCTTCAGAAATCCATTTCTTATCATGTCCTAGACGCATCGAAAGCAGATCTCTCAGACAGCTCCGCTATCCTCGTAGATCCCCCTCGTAAAGGCCTGCACCCAGATCTACTAAATGCCTTAAGTCGAGAGACAAACAAACGGCTCATCTATGTCAGCTGTTCGTTTGAAAGTTTTGAACAGGACTGTAAAGCGCTTTTACATTCCGGATGGAAATTGAAGGAAGCCAAAGGCTATCTTCTCTTTCCGGGGACGAATTCGATAGAAACGGTTGCGCTATTAGAAAAGAAATCTGGGTGAGAGGATTTGAACCTCCGACCTCTTGCACCCCATGCAAACGCGCTAGCCAAGCTGCGCTACACCCAGATAGTCAGTTGATACGGCTGCGACCCCCTCAAATTGGAAATCGGCCTTTTTGAATTCTTTAACGCCGTGGCGAGCACACTCTTCGATAATTTTCTCAAGCGAGTCGCCGGGATTGAGCTCCAGGGCTGTAATGTCTACGGAGATTGAGGCGGAAAATACAACTCCATTTCTTAAACCCTTCACTTTGAAGTTCGCATAGATTGCGTCTTTTTTACGCGTTACATTGGTAAATCGAATCAGATTGTTTTCAGCCAGGTTCTTCAAGTGAAAAAAGCTCCGTTAAAAGGCTAAATTTTAGTCTCTCTCATTTCTTTATGTCAATTCGGAACTTTCCCAAAAAATCATTGGGGTGGTAAAGTTGAGTCCCCTCGAATGTGGATTTTGATATGACTTTAGTTGCTGAAAAAATTGCTTACATGGACGCCTCTTGGCTAGAAATTCTTCAGGAGGAGTTTAAAAAGCCGTATATGAAGGAATTAGAGGCATTTTTAGGGGAAGAGATGGGGGCTGGAAAGGTCGTCTATCCCCCGTTTGATCAGGTTTTTAACGCCTTTTGCCAGACCCCATTTGATGCGGTCAAGGTGGTGATTGTTGGACAAGATCCCTATCACGGCCCGGGGCAGGCGCACGGACTTTCGTTTAGTGTCCCAAGAGGGATTTCTGGGCCGCCTTCTTTGCAAAATATCTTCAAAGAACTAAAAGAGGATTTAGGGGTCGAGCCGCCGGAGCATGGCTGTTTGACCGACTGGACAAGCCAAGGAGTGCTCTTGTTGAATGCGATCTTGACAGTCCGGGCGAATGAGCCCAAATCGCATCATGGAAGAGGATGGGAGATTTTTACAGACCGAGTGATTCAGCTTCTTTGCGCAAGGAAAGATCCTATTGTGTTTCTTCTTTGGGGAAAATCGGCCTTCGACAAGGTTCAGCACATTGCATTGGGCGCATCGCATCATTTGGTTCTGACAGCTCCTCACCCCTCTCCTTTTTCAGCGCATACCGGATTTTTGGGGTGCCGCCACTTTTCAAAAACAAACGAGTTTTTGAAGAAGGTGGGCAAAAGACCTATCGATTGGAGGATCCAATCTTAAGATGATGTTGCATGCTCCTCAGAAAAGAAAAATCAGTTTAGCTGCCGTCTTTTTCACCTTTTTTATCGATAATCTAAGCTGGGCGGTTGTGTTTCCTATATTCGCCCCTTATTTTTTGGATCCGAAAAATGCGGTCTTTTCGGCTGAAGTTTCCGCTGCGACTCGAACGACCATTCTTGGTTTTTTTTTGATGGCCTTTTCGTTGGGGCAGTTTTTAGGAGCTCCTGTGCTCGGGGAATATGCGGATCGCAATGGGAGAAAAAAGGCCCTTGTCTTAAGCGTGCTATTCACATTGATTGGGCTCGCGCTCAGCGCTTGGAGCATGGGAGCAAATAGTTTGGTTTGGCTCTTTATCGCAAGGCTTGTAACTGGTGTTTTTGCCGGCAATATGTCGATCTGTCTTGCCTGCGTAAGCGATCTTAGCGAGGATGGTGCGCATAAGGCGAAAAATTTTGGCTACTTATCTGTGATCGCAGGGCTCTCTTTTGTTTTGGGAGCTTTTTTCGGCGGCAAGTTTGCCGACTCTACGGTTTCTCCTTCATTCACGCCCAATTTCCCGCTTTGGATTGCTGCTGGCATGACGGCTCTGAACTTGGTTTTTGTCTGGTTTGGGTTTAAAGAAACTTCTCATGTTGATCACACGGTAAAGTTTGATTTCCTGGAGGGCATTCACAATATTCAAAAAGCGCTGAAGACAGAAAAGATCAAGCGGATGTACGCCATTTATTTTCTCTTCTTATTCGCGTGGACGATTTTGTTTCAGTTTGCGCCGGTTCTTTTTGTCAGCGAATTTTCGTTTACAAGCTCCAATATTGGAGATTTGGCATTGTTTATGGGAATTTGCTGGGCGATCGGGTCTGGGTATTTAAACAAAATGCTCATCCGATTTTTTCCGCCTCTTCGAGTTCTTGAGGGCGCGCTCCTTGCATTTACGCTTCTTTGCGGCTTTATCATTTTTCCGAAACAAATCTATGGCGTGATTGCTATTTTGGGAGCGTGCGTCGCCCTTGGCGGGCTTGCATGGCCGCTTTGCACAACGCTGATATCGAATACAGCTCCAAGAGATATTCAGGGAAAGATTTTGGGGATGAGCCAATCGGTTCAATCGCTGGCGATGAGCATCGCTCCTCTTGTGGGAGGAATGGCGTTTCAAGCGTCTTTAGGACTTCCATTTTTAATAGGAGCCGGAGCGAGTTTGCTCGCCGGTATTATCTATTTTACCTTGAAAGATCGCTGATCTTTGAATACTCTCGTAAATTGTATGAGAGAGTGGATTGATCAGCTATCTGTGTGGATCGAAGATAAAGAAGAATCTCCTATCTTAGATGATCTGCTCGATGAGCTTGCAAAAGAGATGAATCAAACCGGAACGGAAATTGATTCGCTTTTACAGGCGTCGGACCAGCTTCAGTCAATCTATTCGGATCTAATAGGAAAAGTGGATCATGCCAGCTCTTGAAGAAAAAAAGATTGTCATCAGTCTTCCCCGGTTTGACCGAAGTATGTTTTTAAATCCCCGCTTTGCTCTTGCAATGTGCTCTCTTTTTTGCTTGGGGGGGATTAGTTATTGGTATGTCGCTATCCACCCTTACTTGAAACTAGATTCAGCCCACGTGGAGACCTTTTCTTTGAGCATTGGGAGCGATATAACCGGCCGGATCACAGAGACCGGGCCTCAAGATGGCGACAAGGTGCGAAAGGGGGATCTCCTCTTTGCTTTTGATTCTGACGCCCTATCTACGAAGAAAAAACAATTAAAATCCTCGATCGAGTCCGCCCATCAGCAACTTCAGGCGGAGAAAATGCGCATGGAAAAAGCGATGGAGCAGTATCTGGCGGCAAATGGCGAAGTGGGGCTATCGATTTTAGAAGAGGCTCAAGCAAAATCGGAATCTGCAGCGTCTCAGCTGGCCGCTTTAGAATCGGAATTTTTACTTCTTCAGTCCCAAGAGAAAAAAATGGTCTTTGCAGCGCCATTTGATGGGATTGTTTTAAGAAAGTGCAAAAATGCAGGCGCTGTTCTTCCCTTCGGAGAGCCTGTGTATGTTCTTGCGGATCCCAATCAAATCTGGATTGAAGCGGCTCTTCCAGAAAAAGATCTCAGCCGAGTTTCTGTTGGGACGCCGGCAAGAGTGAAGATCGCCGCCTATCCGGATCAAGAATGGACCGGGCAGGTTTCCTGGATAGGGCCTGCAACAGTGGCAAAGGCTGCAGATCTCCCCTTTTCCGGAGCGAACGTTGAAATTCCCATAAAAATTACTTTAGAACAGGGAGCCTCCTCTTTAAAGCCGGGCCTTTCTGCCTCTGTGGATCTAAAAGTTCGCTGAAGCGTATAATTTCGAGAATGCAGCTTCCAGAAGAACTCCAAACGGCAATCGATCGAATCATAGAAAAGACCCCGTCTACCGCTTTAAAAAAAGCAAGAGAGGCTTTGAGTTTTGATTACCGCCACGGCTGCGGTTCGGTTTTCGAAGATGAGGGAAAGCGGCTTGCCTATATTGGCGCTAGAATGCCGGCGACTTTTGGCGCTGTATTTAAAGCGCTTGAGAAATTGAAAGAGCTCTATGCATTTCCCTCTTCTATCCGCTTGCTGGATCTGGGAGCCGGTCCCGGAACGGCTTCTTGGGCGGCTGCTTCGCTGTTCAATTTAGATAAAGCCATTCTCATCGAGAAGAGTCAAGACGCCATTGCCCTTGGCAAAGAACTCGCAAGGGGATCTTCTTTGCAGAAGGCGGAGTGGATATGCCGCTCGCTTTCAGATAGTGAAGTATTTCCTGAAGCGGATCTGGCGATTCTTTCTTATGCTGCTGGAGAGCTGGGGAATCAGGAAGAATTGATCGAGCGGCTTTATAACTCCCCCGTGCATTTTATCCTTGTCGTTGAACCGGGAACTCCGCAAGGATTTCTCCTGATCCGAAAAATCAGACAGCAAATGATCGATCTCGGAGCGAATTTAATAGCGCCTTGCCCTCATCAGTTTGCTTGCCCAATCCAAGGATCTGATTGGTGTCATTTTGCCTCTCGGATTGAAAGAACTCGGCTTCATCGGCAATTGAAAGAAGGAACTTTAGGACATGAGGATGAAAAGTTTTCTTATGTTGCAGCGGCCAAAACCCCTGGATTGAAAATAAAAGGTCGGCTTGTACGGCATGTTCAAAAGCATTCAGGGCATGTTCGGATGACTCTTTGCACAGATGGAGGAAAGCTTGAGGAGAAAGTGGTCTCGCGGGGCCAGAAGGAATTGTACCGGCGGGCGCGCGATTCTGAATGGGGAGATGCTTGGAATTGGTAGCGCTTGGTCTTGACGCAGATTTTCCTGAATGACACAATCTCGCTTACCGAGGTGGATTATGTCAGAACAACTCTTCAAAGGTTCTCTTGTAGCAATCATTACCCCTTTTGATCGAAAGGGGCGGGTCGATCGAAAAAATTTAGAAAAACTCGTAGCATGGCACATCGATGAGGGAACGGACGGAATTGTTTGTGTCGGAGCTACTGGCGAACCTCTTTCTTTAAGCAATTCCGAAAGAAAAAAAATTGCTGAAATTTGTATTAAGACATCTGGAAAAAAGATTCCCGTAACTGTTGGAACGGGTGTTAGCGATACAAAGCAAACCGTTAAAAATACGGAACTTGCTAAAAAGTGGGGGGCCGATGGATGCATGGTTGTCACCCCCTACTATAATAGGCCTTCTCAGAGAGGGTGTCTTCTCCATTTTAAAGAGGTGGCCAAAGTAGGGCTTCCTGTCATTTTGTATAATAATCCTGGGCGAACGGGGGTAAAGCTGACTGTCGAGACGATTGTGGAAGCAAGCCAAATTCCCGGGGTTGTCGCAATCAAAGAAGCAAGCCGCGACTTGGATCTGATTCGGAGCATTCGCAAGTTCTGTTCGCTCCCGATTCTTGCAGGAGAAGATGCTCTTACTTTTGACATTTTGCAAGAGGGTGGAGTTGGAGCAATATCTGTTATAGGCAACCTGATTCCGCGCGGTTGGAAAGAGATGATCCGATGCGCGATGTCGGGAGAAGCAAAGAAAGCCAAGGCGATGTCTGATCGATATCAGGCTCTTTGTTCGGCGCTTTTTTTAGAAACAAATCCTCAGTGCATTAAGTATGCGGTTTCTCTTATTGGAAAATGTAGAGGAATGGTGCGCTTGCCTTTGCTTGAGCCTTCTGAAAAGACAAAAGTTGAGATTAAAAGGGTATTGTGGAGCCTGGCGCTCCCTTTCTTTAAAAGCTCGATTAAATCTCAACTGAAGGGATAGTCACAGAGCTATTTTTGTGCTTGGCGAGGAAGGGCTGAACTTCATTCTGTAGGAAATCCGCTACCTGCTCCGGGGCTCTTCCGATTAAAAAAGAGACGTTTAGAAGAGAATTGAGCTCTTGTGGAGAGGCATGGAACTCTTTGTCTTTTTCTACTTCTGTTTTAAGATGGGAGAGCGGGTGGGAGTGTTTTTGCGCATGAAGAGCAATTTGACGCAGCTTTTCATGAAGGGTTTGTCTATTCCCCCCTTTTTTTACTGCGTGCATCAGAAGATTTTCCATCACGAGGAAAGGGAGATTTTTTTCTAAATTCGAATGCACTATTTCCCGATCTACTCGGAGAGAGGAGACGAGATGGGAGAGAATGTTGAGGATGGCGTCTACTCCTAAAAAGGCCTCTGGAATGGAGAGGCGACGGTTTGAGGAGTCGTCGAGGCTTCTTTCCAGCCACTGGGTAGCTGTTGTGTAGGCCGGGTTTTGAGCAAGAGAGATCACAAATCTCGCAATCCCGCAAATCCGCTCAGAGTAAATCGGATTTTTCTTGAAGGGCATTGCAGAAGAGCCCACTTGCTCTTTGCCAAAGGCTTCTGACAGCTCTCCATCGTGGGCAAGGAGTCGGATATCGGTTGCCATTTTGTGAACGCTTGCGGCAAACGATTCGAGAGCATTTAGGCAGTTGAGATCGAGTTTTCTCGAATAGGTTTGTCCTGAGATGGGGAGAGTTTTGGCAAATCCAAAATCTTTTGCTATTAGGGTTTCCAGTTTTTGGACTTTAGAGTGATCTCCTTCAAAAAGAGAAAGGAAAGAGGCTTGGGTACCTGTGGCTCCTTTCGCCCCCAAAAAAGGAAGGGAATGTTCAATTCGCTCCCATTCCCGGGCATCGAGAAGGAGGTCCTGAAGCCAAAGGCAGGCTCTTTTGCCGACTGTTGTGGGCTGGGCTGTTTGATAGTGTGTGTAGCTCAGGCAGGCGGTTTTGGCCTCAGTTTCTGCAAAAGCACTTAAATTCTTTAAAACGGCGATCAGTTTGTCGAGAAGGAGTCGGATCGCTTTTTTAAGCTGAATGAGATCGGCGTTGTCCGTAACATAGCAAGAAGTGGCTCCCAAATGGATGATCTTCTTTGCATCAGGGCAGAGATCTCCGTAGGCATGAATGTGGGCCATCACATCGTGTCGAAACCGCTTTTCATATTCCTTAACGGCTTCAAAATTGATGTTTTCAACTTGCCCTTCCATTTGTGCAATTTGAGTTTGTTGGATAGGAAGGCCGAGGGTTTGCTGGGCTCTTGCAAGGGAAATCCAAAGTCTGCGAAAGGTGGAGGCTCTAAAATGATCGGAAAAGAGATGGGACATCTCTTTGCTTGCATAGCGCGCCGAGAAGGGACTTACATATTCTTCGTGGCGCGCTGCATTTGTCATGATCTATTTTTGAATAAGCGCTTGAATTTGCGACAGGAGAGCTTTAATTTGCCGCTTTTCATCTTCTTGAGGGCGACTGAGCGGATTTTTGAGCATATCTCTTGCGCGTTTTAAAAAGTTGATAGCATGGGAAGAGAAATGGGGAAGACGCTTGTCATCTTCCGGTAGAGGAAACTCGAGGCGGATTAAATTCAATAGCTCTTGTTTCGGCTGGCCTGAATAGGTCTTTACGATCTCTTCTTTTTTCTCTAGGGGTCCCGATCTGCTTGCCAGGCTGTAGACCGCTTGACGCGGCATTTGGTCTAGTTTTCCATGAAGAGATTGAGGGATCACTGTGTAAAACTCATAATACTGGAGGAAGTTATAGGGCGTTTGGCGGTTTCCGTAAGTTGTAAAAAGCCAAGCTGTGAAAGCGCCATCGCGGTATTTTTTCAGGATATCTTGCGCTTTTTTGATTCTCTCTCCGTGAAGAATGACGGCCTGATTTGTAATCGCCTTAACTTCTGAAGTGATGGCCATTAGAGCTTTGAGATCGAAATCTACATCGTAGGTCTCGCTTTGTCGGAAGTTTTTTAAGATCGCTTCGAGATCGGACTTTTCTTTTTCATTGAGCGCAGATACGCGAAAAACGCCGGAAAAGCTGGAGAGATCTCCATTATTTGAGCGCTCGACAAGAGCTGCCATTTTTTGCTGGGGAGTTTCTTTTTGTTTGAATCTCAAATTCAGAAGATCGTTGAATTTCGACATCATCAAATCCTCGTTAAAATTTCTGCAGTGAGGGCCATGTAGTCGGTTGAGGCGCGAGAACTTGGCGCTGTCTCAAAAATCGGCTTACCATAAATTGTGGCCTCAGATACTGCGATATCGCGTCTGACCTTTGCTTGCAAGAGTTTTTCTGGAAATGTCTGATCGATAACTTTCAAAAATGCATCGTTGCTTTTGCCTCTTGGATTCCAAAAAGAAAGAGCCACCCCCAGCACTTTTGTATCGTGCCTTTCAGAAATATTATTGATGAAAAGAGCGAGTCTTTGAAGCCCTTTTACGCTATAAAATTCAGGTGTTGCGCAAACGAGGGAGTAATGAGATGCAATGAGAGAAGATTCAGTAAGCCAGCAAAGAGAGGGCGGCGTATCGATCAATACAACATCGTAGGAGAGGTTGCGCAAAATCTCTTTTAAACGCTCATGGGAGTAGCGATCTGCGGCAAGAGAACCCGAAACTTCGACGCGTTCGAGCCACGTGTCTGCAGGGACGATATCCATGTTTGGAATGCATGTCCCTAATATGACTTCCTGGATCGTTTTTTCTCCCTGAAGAACGGGCGCCATGCTGTCCTGTTCGTCGGGGTCGAATCCAAGCCCCGTCGTTAGATTCGCTTGCGCGTCGAGATCGATGAGAAGAACTTTCTTTTTGTGGAACAAAGCCAGAGCAGAACCGATGTGAAGCGATGTTGACGTTTTCGCAGTCCCGCCTTTAAAGCTGCAAACAGAAAGAACGATCATGGATTTCTCCGTTACTGGGCTGTGGAAAAAGGAGACATTAAAGCGCGCTCGTTGCGTTCTTTTACGACTTTATCAAGAAAATTTGAAATGTCAACTTCGCCGTGCACAATATTGTCTCTCGTTCTCAGGGCAATCGTTTTATTCTCCACCTCCTTATCTCCGACAGTCAGAAGATAGTTCACTTTCATCATCTGGGCGTTTCTCACCTTTTTCCCCATCGATTCGCTGCTATCGTCAACATCGCAAACAATTCCATGGCTGCGAATTTTTTTTGCGACTTCATAGGCATAGTCAGCATGCCTATCGGCGACAGTGGCGATTCGGACTTGATAGGGGCTCAGCCAAAACGGGAATTTACCCGAGAAATGCTCGACGAGAATCCCGAAAAATCTCTCGATAGATCCGAAGAGCGCGCGGTGGAGCATGACAGGTCTTTTGTGAGACCCATCGCTGTCGACAAATTCCAGCTCAAATTTCTGAGGGAGCGACATATCGAGCTGAACTGTTCCGCACTGCCAAAATCGGCCGATCGCATCGCGAATGTGAATGTCGATTTTGGGCCCGTAGAACGCTCCATCGCCTTCATTGACGCGGTATGTGTGTCCCCAATCGTCGAGAGATCCTTTGAGGCCGTTTGTCGCGTTTTCCCATTCTTCATCGGTTCCGATCGTCTTCGATTTTTCAGGGCGGGTTGAAAGCTCAAGTTTATAGGGAAGGCCAAAAGTCATGTAGATTTTGTCGGCGAGCTGAAGGATGTGGTTGATCTCATCGCGGATTTGATCGGGACGCATGAAAAGATGCGCGTCGTCCTGGTGGAAACTTCTCACCCGAAATAGGCCGTTGAGGGCTCCTGATGCTTCATATCGGTGCACATGGCCGATTTCGGCAACCCGCAGCGGCAGTTCCCGATAGCTATGGGTTGCGCTTTGGTAATAAAGCATACAGCCGGGGCAATTCATTGGCTTGATTGCATACTCCCGATCTTCGATCTGCGATGTGTACATATTTTCTTTGTAGTGATACCAGTGGCCCGAGCATTGCCAGAGCTCTTTGCTCATCATCATTGGCGTTTTGATCTCGACGTAGCCGGCTTGGTTCAACGATTCGCGCAAAAAATCGAGGAGACGGTTCCAGATAATGAGTCCTCGGGGATGGATAAATGGCATTCCGGGAGCCTCTTCTTTAAAAGAGAAGAGCTCGAGGGCGGCGCCGATGACCTTGTGATCCCTTTTTTTTGCCTCTTCCATCAGGAGTAGATAATCTTTGAGTCTTTTTTTATCCGGAAATGAGATGGCATAGATCCGCGTCAGCATTTCGCGGTTTGAGTCTCCCTTCCAATAGGCGCCGGAAGTTTTCATCACCTTAAAGGCTTTGATTTTGTTCAAAGAGGCCATGTGGGGGCCGCGGCAAAGATCAAAAAATTCTCCCTGGGTGTAGGCGGAGATAGGTTCTTCATTGAAGCTATCGATCAGCTCGCACTTGTAGGGATTTTTCGAAAAGGCTTCTTTGGCAGCTTCTTTGTTCGGAAACTCCATCCGCTGAGTTTTAAAGTTCTCAGACAAGATGGCCTCTACCTCTTTTTCTATTTTCTCAAAATCCTGATCTGAAAGGGTCAGATTTGCAAAGTCGTAATAAAAGCCATGTTCGATCGGAGGCCCAATCGTAGGTTGGGCATTTGGCCAGAGGCGCAAGACCGCTTGAGCAAGAACGTGCGCCGAGGTATGCCAAAACACCTCCCTTCCCTGCGGATCGTCGAAATTTAGAAAAATGACTTCATCGCCATCTGTGAGCGTGTGATTGAAATCTCTCAATTTGCCGTTGACAGTCACCGCGACCGCCTGCTCAGGAGCTGTGAGGTGGAGTTTTTCGGCAGCTTCTCGGACAGTGGCGCCATCCGGGAGTTCAATTTCAGGTTTGTTGTTGGCTTTGATTTTCATATTTCATATTCCAGTAAAGAAAAACACAGAAGGCCAGTGTACAGGATTCGGGAAATATAGAAAATGGAAGGATGTAAAGCGGCTTTACAGATCTTGCGGGCATTAAAAATCTTTTTCGTCTATTGTGCTATCAACTCATCAAACCGCTTTTGGAGAGCTCTCAATGAAGAGTCTTTTAAAAAAAATCCTTGTCGTTGCGTCGATGGCTTCCTTGGAAGCTGCTCCTGTGGGCAATCCAGCGGCGCCTAAAATCATTGCCGAAGGGTTTGCCTTTTCCCCGTCTGTCTCGGCAGATCTTCGTCTCGGATATGAAGGTGATTTTGTTTCAGATGGCAAAATGGAACAGGAGGTTGAAAGCAGCGGGCGGGTTGATAATTTCGAGCAATGTACAAACTCGGGGACTGTCACCCTAAATATTTTGAACCGACTCGATTTATTTGGCGTATTTGGTTCCTGTAAATTTCAGGGCGACTGGAGGTTTTCCGACGGGAGCGCGCTTTACAGAATAGAAACAGAAACCCACTATGATTTTCTGTGGGCGGCGGGGGCTCGGGCTATTTTGTTTGAGTGGGGAAGCACTTCTTTGGGAATGGGCGCTCGTTATTCCGCTTCCAACAACACGCCTATCTGGCTTACGACAAATGGCGCGAGCAGCTCGGTGTCCAGATCCCAACTGGAGTGGAGGCAATGGCAGGTAAACCTCGGGATTTCATACAACATCGATCTCTTTACTCCCTACATCGGCGGCAAATACTCGAGCGAGAAAGCGCATCTTTTCGATTTTCCGACGCCGATTGCACCGGACGATTCGGGAAGCAATCACTTTGAAAATCGGGAGCCTGTTGGATTGTATTTGGGCTGTTCGCTCTCTAATGGCAAATATTTTATGCTCAATATAGAGGGGAGATTGATCGATGAAGAAGCGGTTACTATCTCCGGAGATTTCAGATTCTGACTTTTTTAATTGCAGTCTTTCTTTTTTTGCCTTTTATACCAGTTTGGCCCGCCTCAATCGGGAATCCATTTTCTCCTGGCGTTCTTGAAGAAGGTTTTCTTATAAGCGACCGCTCTTTTTCAAATATCCAATTGGTTTACACAGGCGATTATTTAAATCAAAAAAGGCTGAGGCCTTGCTGGCAATCTGCCGCTCTATCAATAAAGAGGGCGGCAATAGATGGAATTTCTCAAACTGCGGCCATCGTTTGGAGCATTAGAGAGAGGTTCAATGTGCAGCTTGATTTCGGCGCTGCTCGCTTCGGCTGGGGATGGAATCAGCCAGGCATGAGGATTGAAGGGCGGTCCAATACGGGGTTCTTATGCAGCGGAAGCGGGAAACTTTTTATTTTTTCTGTTGAAGATACGTCTTTATCGATCGTCGGTCAAATTGGAAGCTGGGGCAATAGGGGTGGATGGGTCTCGGTCAATGGTATCCCTTCAGAGGTTCGCCCTAAACTTGAGCTGTATTATTGGCAGGCGGGCGCTGCTGTAACCCAAAAGATCGGACTGTTTGTCCCCTATCTTGGCTGTCTGGTCAACCAGACGACATTCAAGGCGGATCATTTAACTAGCGGGGCTGCAAGGCTTCATTCTCAGATTGTAGTCGGGCCTTTTGGTGGATGCTCGCTGTCGACCGGATCAAGATTTTTTCTCAATATTGAGTGGCG
>MGLY01000066.1:14873-25921 GCA_001794935.1 Chlamydiae bacterium RIFCSPHIGHO2_12_FULL_49_9
TGAGCAGGGACTTGCCCTTTCAGGTCAGATCAGGTTCTGACTTTGCTTTACATTTAAACGACAGCTCTCCTATAATTCTCGGATTCTTTTTAACGAATCCTTTAATCATAGGCTTCCAATGCTGAAGTTGACACGACTCCTGCTTTTCTCTTCGTTTATCTTAAATCGCGCTCTTTTTTCTCAGACTCCAGCTGCAACGCCTTCGGCAGCAAATCCGGTGGCTGCGGGCGATGTGCAGTTCGACCAAAAAACAGATAAAGACAACGACGATATGGAAGCTCTTCGCAGATGGATCCGCGACAAGCGAATGGTCACAGTCAAAGAAATTGGCGGAGATTTGTCTTTGAGCGGAGAAGTCCGAACAGAATTCCAAGACACAAATGAGACAAAAAATGGAATTCGCCAAAGGGGAAAAAACGCAGCCACAACAAAACCGCAATATGCTTGGGATGTCGAGGTCAACATCATGATCGACTACCGCACAGACAGGACATGGGCGGCGATTAAGCTCGAGTTTGACAATGACATGGGCATTCGAAGCGGCACCGTAAACAAGATTAAGCTTGAAAAAGCGTATCTCGGCGGTCGAATTGTCGCCGGAGACACATTTACGTTTGATGGCGAGATCGGGCGCCGTTTTCTTTACAACGTATTCGACTCCAGAATTGAATTCGCTTCGCTGTTTGACGGCGTACTATTCCGAATGAGCAAGGCGTTTCCTTCAGTTGGCGACTTCTATCTCAATGGGGGAGCTTTCCTGATTGACGACAAGGTAAACCACTACGGTTACATTGCCGAGATGGGAGCCCTTAGAATCGGGAATGTAGGACTCAACATGAAGTACTCAATTGTCGATTGGTATAAGCCCTATGCGAATCGTCTTAATGATTTGCGATACAAATATCTCGTTTCTCAATTCCTCACTTCCTATCAGTTTTATCCAGAGTGGATTGGCAAGCGGCTGATTAAATTTTATGCGGCAGGTCTGCGCAATCATTTGGCAGATGGCGTCGAGCAAACGAATCACGAGAGGCAAAATTGGGGATGGTATGCTGGAGTGTCGATTGGCCTTGTGAAAAAGCAGGGCGATTGGGCGTTGGATGCGAACTATCAGTGGGTTCAAGCTCAGGCGATTCCTGAATTTGATGTGAGTGGAATCGGCCGCGGAAATGCAGAAGGCATCGGCTTATATACAAACAATGCGGACGGCAACCCCGCTAGCGGCGCTACAACGAGAGAGACTGCTGTCGGTAACTGCAACTACAAGGGATTCGAGATTGAAGCTCTGTACGCGTTTACAGATAACTTGACCCTTCTTCAGAATTTCAAGTTCTCCAATACGCTCAACAAAAATATTGGACCAAACTTGAGATATAAGCAGTACGAAGCCGAATTCATTTACGCATTCTAGGAGGGGCTTAATCTTTTTCGAATGAGAGCGTGATTTGTTTCTGGTAGTAGCGGAAGAAGAGGAATCGCTTTGCGATTCTTTCTTTTTTCCAGTTAGCGAAAACGATACCTACTTTCAGCCGCCCAAAGACTTTCTTATAAGCCTCAATAATTTCTTCGCTATCGGCTCTTCTGTGGAAGAAGAGGCATACCGACGAATTTTGACCTTGAAATCTCTTCGCTTGACCAAACAGGGCGACAAGAGTGGCCCTAATTTCCGGCTCAGGCGGGATGATTCGAATTGAATCGACGAGGCCGTTGAACCAGGGAAAGTGGCGCATGTAAGGGTCTGGAATTAGAATCTTTAGTCTGGGAAGGCATGAGAAAAGAAGAACTGCATCCCACCAAGAATTGCTTTGAAGGATTACCACGGTTGTAGGTTCAGGGATGGGTGTTGCCAACTTTAACTTTCTAAATCGCTTGAGAATTTTTTGAACGAAAAAAGGCAAGAAAAGACCTGAGAGCCTGCCTGTAACGACGATGTTTGAAATGAGGGTCAAAACCCCAATCAAGGCAAACCCGCTTGCTGCGCTAAACCCCAACTCTTCGCTGATGAAATAAAGGCCGAAGGCCGCCATTAAAACCCCAATAAAGCTAAAAAAATTCGCCGCTGCAATGACCTGTCCCCGTTTTTCATCGGGGCTGTACACCTGAATAAACGCATCAAAGGGAACTAAATAGGCCCCTCCCAAAACCCCCAAAAGGCTTAGTGTGATGATCGTTATCATGAGCGAGGAGGAGAAGAAATAGAGGATGAAGAGGAAAATCGAGATAAAAAAGCCCGCGATGCAAGAAAGGCCGGGTTCCACCCGATCTTTAGAGAGTTGTCCGGCCAGCACCGCTCCAACAGCGATTCCGACCGCAGTTGATAAAAAAAGATACCCGCCTCCCACCTCGGTCAGTCCAAGAGACTGCATGGCAAAAGGAATGATATTGAGCTGGGTAAAGGCCCCAATGAATAGAAAAAATGAGGTGCCGTAGATGGCTGGAAGAAGATGGGGAACTCTCCAACTAGACTTTAGGGTCTGGTAAATTTCGTAAAGGAAAAAGGGCGTGATTTTTTTAGGTGAGTTCTGTGGTTCCGTTCTGCGGATCCCAAAGCTGGTCAAAAGTCCGATCAATGCGACCAAAACACAGAACGAGGCCTCTAGAACAAAGTTTTTGTCTGTGATGTCGGTGATAAAAGAGGCGAGAAAGGTGCCCAAAATAATCGCCAAATAGGTGAAGGAAGTCATTGAGCCATTGGCTTTTGATACCATTTTGGGATCGACAAGCTCAGGGATAATGCCGTATTTAGACGGGCCGAAGATGGCGCTCTGCATGGCCATTAGGAAAAGCGCTGAAAAAGATCCAACCTCCCACTCGAAGTAGACGGCGATTAGACCAAACAGCATGATCAGAACTTCGAGAATCTTTGTGAAAACAATGATTGTGCTTTTGCTGATACGGTCTGCCAGTACTCCGGCGCTGGAGGAAAAAAGGAGAAAAGGAATGACGAAAATCGCCCCAGCCAAGGAGAGAATGGAGTTAGCGGCGGCGGGTCCTTTGACGTGAATCAGAAGGTAGATGACGAGCAACTTAAAGATATTGTCATTGAGCGCCCCCAAAAACTGGGTCACATTCAGGCAATAGAAAGAACGGTGATCCGTCCGAAAGAGCCAGCGCATTTTATAAACCGTTCTTAAAAATTCTTACTAGCATACGCTCAAGGTTATCTGCTCTCAAGAGCTGTTTGCAACAGGAAAAACGCATTGCAATAGGAATGGAGATTTTGCAATACTTCCTCTCATGCAAGCAGCGCCTTCTCTTTTTCTTAGTCATCGCCTGGATGCTCTTGTCGATTTGTTTGTAGAGCAATTGGCGAACGCTCCTCTTCAAAGCCAAATTGTTCTCGTTCCAAACGGTCTTATCAAACAGTGGCTTTTTATTGAGGTGGCAAAAAGAAGAACCATTGCCATGGGGCTCAAGCTTTTGACGATCCGGGAGGCGATCCCACTCCTTTTCGGTGAAAGAGAAACTACTGCTTTTTCTCCCAATTTTCTCGAAATGTTTTGTCTTCTTTATACGGAGCTTACAAATAGTAAAGATCCCGACCTCCTCTCTTATTTAGGAACAAGCCAAAAGCGTCTTTACGATCTCGCAGAGCAGCTCTCCTCCCTATTTTTTCTGTACGGTCAGTTTGGAAAAGATCTTTTGAGCCCGGGACGAGAAGCTAAAACTTGGCAAGAGTCTATTTTAGAGACCCTTTTTATTAAGGGAAAATGGCGCTTGCCCGCCCAGCTTGAGTCCAAGCCGTCATCAGGACAATTTCACTGCTTTGGAATCGATTTTCTCTCCCCCCTTTTTTGGCAGCAGTTATTTCGCTGCTCCTCTCTTTCAGTCTATCTCTTCTCTCCCTGTCAGGAATTTTGGGAAGATCTTCAGACAGATCGAGATAGAAAGAGGATCAACCGCTATTGGAAGAAACGGGGGGCCTCGAGTTCGAGGATAGAAGAGCTGGACGCATATTTGCGTGAAGGGCCGCCTCTTCTTTTAAACTGGGGAAAGCTCGGAAGAGCGACGCTAAAGGTGTTTTATGAAAAAGATCTTCAAATTGAAGAAGGTTATCCGGATTTAAAGGGATCTACCCTTTTAAAGATGGTTCAGGGAGATTTGCTCTATTTTCAAACTCAAAAAGAGATCAGGCGCTTGCCTGATGGAGATGAGTCGATTCGAGTTTCTATGACCGGATCTTCACGGCTTAGAGAAGTGGAAGTTCTTCGAGATTCGATTTTGATTCTTGTACATGAGCGGAAAGCATCGTTTTCCGAAATCTCCATCCTTGCTCCCGATATTGAATTATACGCTCCTTTGATTGAGTTTGTTTTTTCAGATCCCAAGTGCTCAATCCCCTATCGTATTTTTGGGCTGGACATTGGGCCTCAAAGTTCTTATTTGCAAGGGATTTCACGCCTTGTGAATTTAGGCTTGGGGAGATGGGATTCGGAGGATGTGCTTGCTCTTTTTGAGAACTCTTCTTTTTCGCGCAAACAAAAATGGACAGGAGATGATTTCGAGCGGTTCCGAGAATGGGTTGAAAAAGCGCGCGTTCGGTGGGGTATTGATCCGCTGCATCGGCGTAAAGTTCTGGAAGAGATCTTCGGAGATAAAGATAGCCTAATTGATGAGGGATCTTGGGAACAGGGAATAGATCGACTGCTCAATTTTTTGGTGTTCCTTTTTGAAGAAGATTCGCCTTTACAAATCAACTCGACAGAGTTGGAACAATTCATCGCGCTTTTTCAGGGGCTTCAAAATGATTTGAAAGAGATGCAAACTCCTCGGGCCCTTTCCGAGTGGGCATTATTTTTGGAAACGATTGCAGCTAAATATCTTAGCGTCGATTTGTCCGATGAGGCGGATCAAGCGGGAATCCAGTCTTTCCGTCAATTTTTGCAAGAGCTGAGAAGAGCGGATTCTCGCCTTGAACAAAAAAGTTTTCCTTTTGCGCTCATTCAAAGGCTTTTTTTGCGCCCTTGCGCAAATCAGATTCACGCGTCCCATCTGCACGCCGTGCGAGTCGCTCCGTTAGACGAAGGCGCCGCTTTGCCGGCAAGAGCTGTTTTTTTAATCGGAATGGATGAAGAGAGCTTCCCGAAGGGAGACGCTCCCTCTTCTTTAGACTTATTGAGAGGAAATGGAGAATTCATCCCGGGAAATCTGGAAAAAGGGCGCTATCTTTTTCTTCAGGCTCTTTTTGCCGCACAAGAATTTTTCTGGGTGAGCTATGGACACCTTTCAGCAGATGAAGGGAAAGCTGTAGGACCATCCCTTGTGTTGCAAGAACTCTTGAGTTATATAAAGTCCTCTTTTTCCTTAAGAGAGGATATTGTGAAGTCTTATCCTTCCCTGTCTTTTGATGTTCGGTGTTTTAGAGAGAAGAAGCCTTGCTATTCCAAGGGAGATTGGGATGCGGCAAAGGCCCTTTATGGGCCAAAAAGGAAACTTTCTTTCTGGCCAGATCTGAGCGCGTGCCCTCCCTTAGAATTGCCGGAAGGGGAAATAACCGTATCTATTTCGGACCTAACGCTTCTCTCTCGCCACCCCTGGAAATTTTATCTGCAAAAAGTTCATTCGATCTATTTGGATGCTGAAGTTGAAGATCTATTTTTTCTTCAAAAGGCAAGACTTGTCAGAGCTGCATTAAAAGGGTCTCTCGAAAAGGTTCTTTTAGATTCTAAAGAGACATTCCGCGGAGTTTTTGGAGACGCTCTTCGCCTGGAGGTTGAAAAAAGCGCAAGTGAATGGAGCGCTCGCCTACACGAATGGGGTATTAAAGAGCTTAGGTCTTTGTCATTTTTAGAAAACTGTTTGGAGTCGCCTCCTCTAGAAATTGTTTGGGAAGATCGACTGAAAGTCAGACTTGTCGGAGAGGTTAAAAATGTAGGCGATAAGGGACTTGTGTTTTTAAATGAAGACAACATTGGAGGGGCCCTAAAAGTATGGCCGGAAATATTGATCGCAGGGCTCGCGCGTAAGTCTCCTCTTGTTTTTTCAATGAAGTCGGGGAAGAGCCGCATCTTGGAGAATTTAGAAGAGAGTCTGAGGGCTTATTTAGAGTACTATTTCCGCTGTTTAAAGACCCCTTCTCCCCTGCTTCCGGATTGGGCAGATTCTTTTTTAAGAAAAGGGGCGGAAGATCTCGAGAAGAAAATTCAGGGAGCTCTGTCGGGAAGAAATCGCCTCGAAGATCCTGTGGTTGATTGGGTGCTGGCAAGAAGCGAACTTTCATCCGCTGAAAAAATGATAGATGCGTGGGCGCCTTATTTGAAAGGAGCCTTCGGATCTCTTTTGAGTTTGTATCCAACGCGGGCTGCAAAGGGAGAGGCTCATGCAGCAGTTTGACTGTCTTTCTAAAAGCGCGCCCCTTTTCGGTCCTCACTTGCTCGAAGCATCGGCCGGCACAGGGAAAACCTTTTCAATCGAGCATATTTACGTCCGTCTCATTTTAGAATCGATCGACCTGGAAGAGATTCTCGTTGTTACATTTACGCGGGCCGCCACTCGGGAACTGAAGGCAAGGCTCCGATCTAATCTCGAAAAAGCCCTCCTTTTTTTGACAAAGGATAAGAGCGGGGCCTGGGATTATTTAGAGCCCTATTTAGGCTCAGATCAAGCCGCTCGCCTTCTGGGAGATGCTCTTGCTGCTTTTGACCGATCGCAGATTTTTACAATTCACGGATTTTGCTTTCGGATGCTCAATGAATTTGCCTTTGAAGCAAAAGCGGCTTTTTCGTTTTCCTCTCCCGATGGAGAAAGACAAGTTCCTGAAAGACTAAGACGCGCAGCTCGTGATTTTTTAGAGTCGGGGATCAATGGGGATCTTCTCTGTCCTGAACAGGCGGCAATCCTTTTCAAGAAATTCCAGTCGCTAGATGAAATTCAAGAGAAATTGCTCCGTCAGGAGAAAGCGGAAGCTGCGTCATTTTCTGAGCGATTTGAAGAGTGTAAAGCTGCTTTACAGGGATGGAAAGGGCTCATTGAAGAAGCTAAGCTGGTGGAAGATTTCATCGCTTTGCAAAAGGGATATAAGACAGCGATTAAGGGCGACTTTGAAAAGCAAATCAGATCGATTGCCAAAATGTTTGCAGAGCCCGAGGGGAGAATTTATTTTCGAGATCTTTTGAGAGAAAAGGGAACCGTTTTTGACTTTTTAAGCCCGGAGAACAGAAAAATAAAAGCTGGCGCGCCATCCTATCTTCATTACCCTGGGTTTTTCGACTGGGCAAGAGCGTCTTTAGGCCCATTTTTTGACGAAAAGCCGAAAAAGATTCTTCAAATTTTGCAAAAAGCCTGGCTTCCAATTGCAGAAAAAATTCTCTCCGAAGAGCCTGTTTTTAGTCCCGATGAGATTTTGCAGCAGATGAAAAAAGGGATTGAAAATAAGCGATTTGCTTCAAAGATCAGAGGAAAATATAAAGCGGCGATTATCGACGAATTTCAAGATACGGACGCAGTTCAATGGGCCATTTTCCAAGAGCTTTTTCTCAAAGAATCAGAGCCGCTTACAGCTCTTTATCTCGTGGGAGATCCGAAGCAGTCGATCTATCGCTTTCGAAAAGCGGATGTGTATACTTATCTAAAAGCGCGCGATTTTCTGGGAGAGCAGCATCTATATCATCTCGATACAAATTTTCGATCTTCAAAAAATTTAATCGGGGCGCTCAATGCTCTTTTTTGTCGGGACTGGCTCTATTTGCCCCAGGCTAAACGGACGCTCCCTTTTCAGCCGGTGAAAGCGGGTCTTGATTTAACTTCTTCTTTCAATGATGAAAAAGGAGCTCTTCATCTTCTTCTCTCCAGCGCTCCCGCAGACTCTCTTTTCGATGAAGTTTTCCTCCCCTTTGCGGTAAAAGAAATTCTTAAGATGCGCTCTCAAGTGAAACACTTAAGCGCTTTTGCGATCCTTGTAAAAGATCGGTATCAGGGGGAAAGGGCTCTTCAAACGCTTCGCCGATTTGGAGTTTCAGCAATCGCCAGGAGTCACGCTTCTTTAGGAAATTCGTTGGCTTTTCAGGCTCTTGAAGAGTTATTCGAGGCGATCTTGTCTCCTCGCAGCATAAGCAAATCGAAAATAGTTATGGCGGGACCTTTTGGACCCCATGAGCTGCCGCTCAGCGATTTCAAATCCCTTCTGGAAGAAAAAGGCATGGTATTTTTCTTCCGCGCTTTTTTAGATTGCAGAATTGGAGAAAGGTCGATGAAAGAAGAAATGATCGCCTACGATCTCTCCTTTTATCGAGATGCGATACAGATTTTTGAAGAATTGATTTTTTGGGAAAGGAATGAGGGATTCTCATTTGAGGGCCTAAAAAGGCGCCTCAAGCATTTGAAAAATCTTGATCCCGAAGAAGGGGGCTGCCGCCGTCTAGAGGCTGATGAAGAGGCTGTGCAGATCATGACGCTTCATACAAGCAAGGGACTCGAATTTGATATTGTTTTTGCCCTTGGGCTCGCAACTCGCACTCCGGAGGCAGAAGAGGGAGAGCTGGAGGAGATGAATGCAGAAAAGCAACGACTGCTCTATGTTGCGATGACGCGAGCTAAAAGGCGCCTTTATGCGCCCGTCTCTTTTGCTGCAAAAGAGGCTAAGCCGGGCGGCCAGTCTCCAATGGAGCTCTTTTGCCATCAGCTTGAAAAAGAGGGGCCATTGATGGAGAGGTTTTCTCTTCTTTCTAAAAAAGAGTCAGTTACTTATGAAAAGCTCGATGAGCCGCTTCTCTTGAACAAGGCGGCGGCGGTTATAACAAGTGAGTTTCCTCCTGAACCCATCTTAATTCCTGCCCCCGCATTTTCCCCTTCCTATATCTCTTCGTTTACCTCTCTCGCTCAGGCAAAGGAAAAAGAGGGGAAGGTCAGCGAACTGTCGACAGAAATTTCGCTACACACACTTCCCAGAGGAACTGAAACCGGGATTGCGATTCACTCGGTTTTTGAAAAACTCTTTTCTTCGAGCAATGCTGTTTGGCGCTCAGAGGCTGCGATAAGGGACTTGGTTTTGGAAGAGCTAAAACACTCCTCTTTGGCTCCATGGATCGAGCCGATTCAGAAAATGGTGTGGCAAACTCTATCCATGCCTTTACAAGTTGAAGGGGAATTTTTCTCGCTGAGCCAACTGAATCCGTCCCAGGTTCAGGTCGAAATGGAATTTCTCTTCACCGCTTCTCCCCATTTTATAAAAGGGTTTATCGATCTTGTATTTTCCTGGAGAGGAAAATACTATTTTCTCGATTGGAAAACCAACTGGCTGGGCGATACGGATAAGGCATATGAACAGGGATTCCTTCAAGCTGCTATGGAAGAAAACGATTACTTTCTTCAGGCGGCTCTTTATTCTGAGGCTCTCTGCCGCTATTTGGGAGGGGAAGAGGTATTGGGAGGCGCTTTTTATTTCTTTGTCCGCGGAGGCGCCGTATTTCATTTCTACCCCAACTCACAAATGATTGAGAGCCGATATGCAAAATGCTAGCCCGAGTCTGTTGGATCGTTTTTTTGCGAAAAGAACTTTGGCAGCTGCATACACGGAAGAGAGAGCTCTTTTTTTAGCCCGCCTTATGGAGGAGTCTCGCCGGGGTCATCTTTGTTGGAAGCCAGATGGCGAAGCTCCCGCTTTTCCCTCCTCCATAGTGGCCGGCGGGGAGAGCCTTTGTCCCAAGACTCCGGTGGTTCTTGATGGGGGGCGCTATTATTTACAAAGAAATTGGGTATATGAAAGCTATCTCCTTTCACAAGTAGATAGATTGAGAGTTTCAGAGCCGGCTCCTTTTTACGATAAAAAACTATTTGAGAAAGAGCTTTCGAATTGTGAAGCGCTTCAACCTGAACAGCGGATTGCAATTGCTTCCGCATTTGAAAATCCATTTTCAATCATTTGCGGAGGGCCGGGAACGGGGAAAACCTATACTGCGGCTCTTCTGGTTCGTCTTCTTTTGGCTTCAGTAAAAAAAGAAAAGAGAAAGAGCTTTAAGCTTATCCTTAGCGCTTCGACGGGCAAGGCTGCATCCCACCTTCAGTCTGTTTTGCTCGGTCAAGGAAATCTCGGCTCTTTCGTGAAAACAGAAACAACAACTCTTCATCGCCTGTTAAAACTCCAGCCGGGTGAAAATCGCCTCTTTCAAAAAAGGCGAATCGACGCCGATTTCGTTTTAATAGATGAAGCTTCGATGCTGGATGCTCCGCTCCTCGCTCATCTTTTTGAGTCGATAGGAAATGGGACGCGCCTTGTGCTTTTAGGAGATCCGGATCAGCTTCCTCCTGTTGAGTCTGGCAGCCTCTTCCCCGAGATGGCCTCCCTTTTTGGCTCCCATTTAAAGCGGAGCATGAGGGTTGAAGCCTCCGATTTGCAGCAATTTGCAAAAGCTATTTTGGAGAGCGGTTCGGAGGAAATGGAAAGACTTCTGAAGGTCCCCTCTCCGAGTCTAGAGCATCTTAACTGGCCTTTTGATGCGGCCTTACAGGAAAAGCTTTTTAAAATGGCAGACCCGTTTATTTCTAATGAAAAGCCAGATCCTGAAAAGTCCATAAGCCAACTCAATCGATTTCGGATTTTAGGCTCTTTAAGACAAGGCCCTTATGGAGTCGACGAGCTCAATCGGCAGATTCTCCATGAAGCGGGGCGACGGGTTCAGCCTGGCCAGTGGTGGGCAGTTCCCATTCTGATCACAAGCAACGAACCTCGCTTAGAGCTTTATAACGGCAGCTGCGGAATATTGATCGGAAAGAGCTCTAGAGGAATTCATTTGCGAGAAGGGACTGCTTATTTCTCAGATTTTGAAACGGGAGGAGTTCGCTCTTTTTCAAATCTTCCTCCCTTTGAGATCGCTTTTTGTCTTTCGATTCATAAAAGCCAGGGAAGTGAGTTTGAAAAGGTTCTCGCCCTATTTCCTCCGGGAAGCGAACATTTTGGCAGAGAAGCGATCTATACGGCAGCAACTCGCGCTAAGAAAGAGCTCCGATTGGTGGGAGACAAAGAGGTCCTGAAGAAAATGATCGCCAAGCGATCTTTGAAAATATCGGGATTTACGGAGAGATATAGAACCCCCAAAAAATAGGGCTTTGGG
>MGLY01000066.1:25954-38378 GCA_001794935.1 Chlamydiae bacterium RIFCSPHIGHO2_12_FULL_49_9
CCCCAAGGACGATGCGTCCTCGGGGACCCCGGCGCCCAACCTTTCAGGTTGAACTGCTTCGACGTCGGCTGCGCCTGGCTCAAATTCGAGGCGCCTCCTTGCCAGCTCCCGATCCTTGAATCACTCCCGGTATAACAACCTTAAGCGGATTTAGCGCAGCGAGCAGAGAGACGAGACTTGGTTCTGGCTGCTTTGCCGGGCTTAAATACGCCCCTCTTTACGCCTTTATCCATCAGTTGGTAAAGAGCGCTCAACTTGGTCTTAATTGACTCGGGGGAGTCTTTTTTCTCAAGAGCGGCATCCAGGCCTCGAATCGAGGTGAGAACAGTAGCTCTATAGGAACGGTTTTGAAGCCGCTTTTTTTCACTTTGTAAATTTCTTTTTAAAGCCGAAGGTTTTTTTACTTTTGCTTCCTTCTTCTTTTCTTTTTCTTCAGCCATAACGCCTCTGGTTCCATTGCAAATTTTAAATGGCACTACTATAATGCCTGCCGATAAATTCGTAAAGGATTCATGCAACAGACCTCGAGATTCGCGCTTCCAGGTGGGGGCAGGTTTTGTTTAAATTTATTTTTATATGTTATTAAAACGGTTGATTAATTATCTGTTTTTGTATAGAATAGTTTTCAAATTAAACTGAATTTTATGCAATTGAGCTTTTACTCTGAATCTCAGGCCTTTTTCGACATCTTCTCCCATTCTGAGTGGGTCCGGTGCAGTCAAAGCAGACTATTTTGTTTAAAAGATTTTTTGAAAAAAGTGGCGCTGCTCCCTTTCTCTCTTCTTTTTAAGGTTTGCAAAACTTTTTTTAGAATGGTTGGGGTCGTTATGGCCGCGGCCCTTTTGTTCATCAGCTTAGGCGCTACCGAATCGGGAAGGGTGTTTTTTATGGAGAGAGTCTCTTCTCTATCTAAAGACCTGGCCGATTGGGTTCTTTTCCCCCTGGCTATTTTTTCTTGTTGTTTCCGTCTGGCGCTCGCCTTTATCATCCATCCAAGCCTTTACTTTAGGTAAGCGATCTGAGGAGCCTGTTGATCAGGCTTAGGTAGGGCCACCCGATCAGTTCCATAAACAGTTCTCGAAGAAGGCCTGGCTTTTTGTGTCGCTTGCCGAGGTGGATTTCGAGCGCTCTCCAATTTTGCATGCCGAATGTTTGCAACGGGTTTGTTACCGATCTAAGGGCGCGCGAGATTCGGTCTCCCCAAAAATATTTTACGCAGTTGTTTGAGCAGCGGTGGATCTGTTCCGGGAGCTTGTCATGAAAAGCTTCTTTGGGCACCGGGCGGACCGATTTTAGATTCACTCGGAGCTTGTTCCCTTTTTTGACTCTCCTTTCATAGGCAAAAATTTCGAACTGATCGTAACAGATAAGTTCGGGTCGGATTGAAAAATAATAGCAAGAGCGGTCTCTTAAAAAACTTTCCGCGGGGCGAAGAACCCGTTTGTTGTAGCGCTTTTCGTCCAGGAGCCAAACGGTTTCGTAGCCTGCCGACCGATAGTCTTTAATCCTTGCCTCAGCCTCGTAAGGGGTTAGGGGCGAGCACTGGATTTCAAAAATAATTTTCTCTTTTTCCCAGCAGAGGTCGGCTACCCTCCCGATCTCAATGAAGGGGCGCTCTATCTTCATCTCCTCTTGGGGAAAAAAGCTGTTGAGATGGAGCTGGGCGACGAGGTGGTCTTCGCTTTTGCTGTAAAGCCTGCAGCCAGGAGAAATCTTTAGGTGGTAAAAATGGGGGAGGCGGTTTTTGCCCCGCCGAACTTTTACGGGGTTAAGACACTCCAGACAGCGATAGGTTTTGTTGGGTTCCGCATCGGTGGCGAAGATGAAATCGTCCTCGTCGGACGCATAGAGAGCCATGCAAGTATTCGTTGCAATAAATCGGACAGTTCATATGATGTTGACAGAAAGAGGGGCCCCCGTCCACAATATTTTTCGTTTTTCATCGAGAAAGCCTACTGAGCAGAGGTACCCCTCTGCTTTTATTCTATTTTCTAGCTTAGGAGATCATGAGCGGAACGACATCTTTTAGCAACCCCCAGCACCAGCAAAAAATTGAAGAACTGGTCGCAACAGCCAAAGAGCAAGGCTATCTCACATACGAGGAAATTAACGAAATTCTTCCTATGACCTTCGATTCCCCTGAGCAGATCGACCAGGTGTTGATCTACTTAAGCGGGATGGACATTCAGGTTCTCAACCAGGCCGAAGTGGATCGGCAAAAAGAGAGAAAAAAAGAGGCAAAAGAGCTAGAGGGGCTTCCTAAAAGAACTGAAGGGACCTCGGACGACCCTGTTCGGATGTACCTCAAGGAAATGGGTTCAGTCCCGCTTCTGACTCGCGAAGAGGAAGTGGAGATTTCCAAACGCATTGAAAAAGCGCAGATCCAAATTGAAAAAATCATCATGCGCTTCCGCTATTCGATCCGGGAAGCCATCTCGATTGCCGGCTACCTCATCTTCGGCAAAGAGCGTTTTGACAAGATCATCGCTGAGAAAGAAGTTTCTGATAAGGCCCACTTTTTAAATCTTTTGCCAAAACTCTGCGAATTGATGAAAGCAGAGGATCAGCTCCTCGAGCAACTCCTCATTCAGATGCGCGATCCAAACCTGAAAAAAGAGACCCGCGCCCAGCTTTTGGAAAACATTGAAAAATGTAGAATCCGAGCGCAAGCTTACTTGCGCAGATTTTGCTGCCGCCACAACATCATTGAAGATTTTGGCGAAGTCATTCTCGCGGCATATGATCGCTTCTTACAGCTTGAGAAAGAGATCCAGGAACTCACTCCCCGCGCGGAGAAAAATAAGTTTGCGGCTGGAAAGTTGGTTGCTGCCAAAAGAAAACTCTACAAGAGGGAGCTTGCCGCCGGCCGAAATCTGGACGAGTTTAAAAAAGATGTTCGGATGCTCCAGCGCTGGATGGATAAGAGTCAAGAGGCCAAGCGCGAGATGGTGGAGTCCAACCTTCGCCTCGTGATCTCGATCGCCAAAAAGTATACGAACCGAGGTCTTTCCTTCCTTGATCTGATTCAAGAGGGAAATATGGGCCTCATGAAGGCGGTTGAAAAGTTCGAGTATCGAAGAGGATATAAGTTTTCCACTTACGCGACTTGGTGGATCCGCCAGGCAGTTACCCGCGCAATCGCTGACCAGGCGCGCACAATCCGTATCCCTGTCCACATGATCGAAACGATCAACAAAGTCCTTAGGGGCGCCAAAAAACTCATGATGGAAACAGGCCGCGAGCCGACGCCGGAAGAGCTTGCGAATGAGCTTGGGCTTACTCCTGAAAGAGTCAGGGAAATTTACAAAATTGCCCAACACCCTATTTCTCTTCAGGCGGAAGTGGGCGATGGAGGCGAAAGCCAATTTGGAGACTTCCTCGAAGATACCGCAATCGAATCTCCTGCAGAAGCGACTGGTTATGCGATCCTGAAAGATAAGATGGGCGAAGTTCTTGCGACGCTGACAGATCGAGAGCGCACTGTTTTGATCGAGCGATTCGGCCTTCTCGACGGGAAACCGAAAACACTTGAAGAAGTGGGGGTTCGATTCAAAGTGACTCGGGAGCGAGTACGGCAGATCGAAGCCAAAGCTCTTCGAAAAATGCGCCACCCTACCCGCGCAAAACAGCTACAGGCCTTCCTCGATCTCCTCGAAGGAGAGTAAAGCTGCTTTACATCTTTTTGGGGGTTTGGAGCGTACCGGGGTCGAACCGGTGACCTCAACAATGCCATTGTTGCGCTCTACCAACTGAGCTAACGCCCCTGATTGAAGATCAAGATTTTAGATTCTTAAGCTATTTTGGTTCAAGGAGAGGTTTGCTTGCAAAACTCTCCGAGTTGTAAAATGTTGATAAAACGCGTGGTGTCAGATGTTTTTTGATAAAGTGCCCGAGGGTCAGCCCGACCCGGTTTTTGGACTTTCCGGGGCTTTTGCAGCCGATACTCGCTCCAAGAAAGTCAACCTTCTCGTAGGGATTTATAAAAACGATCGCCTCCAATCCGAATCGATGCCTGTGGTTCGAATAGCCAGAGAGGCTACCGCTTCCCAAGATCTTGTTGCCGATTACTTGCCCATCGATGGACATTCTGAATTCTTAGCTCATTTGGGAGCTTTAGTTTTTGGGGAAAAAGAATGGAAGGGCCGCGATTCGAGTTATGCCGCGCAGACAGCCGGCGGCACTGCGGCGCTTCGAATTGGCACGGAGTTGCTGATTCAAGAAGTCACTAAAACCATTTCCATCCCAACTCCCACTTGGCCCAATCACCGCCTCATTTTGGACAAAGCCGGATGCAATGTGGACGCCTATCCGTACTACAGCAGGGAAAAAAAAGGAGTTGATTTTGAAGCGATTCTCAAACATTTGAAAGGACTTCCCGAAAAAGCCGCTGTTATTTTGCACGCCTGTTGCCACAATCCAACTGGTTGCGACTTATCGAACCAAGAATGGAAAGAGCTCTCCTCTTTTATGAAGAAAAAAAGGCTTTTCCCCTTCTTTGACTTTGCTTACCAGGGTTTTGGAGATGGGCTTGAAAAAGATGCGGAAGCGGTTCGGATTTTCAAAGAAGACGGCCATGATATGCTCGTCGCCTATTCGTGCTCGAAGAATTTTAGCCTTTATTGCCAAAGAGTGGGCGCTTTGTTTGCCCTTGGGCAAAATGCGGGAGAAAAATTTCGCATCGCATCGCAGGTGAAAAGAATCATAAGAGGTCTTTATTCAAATCCCCCTGCTCATGGAGCGAGAATCGCCTCTTTCATTTTAGGAGAAGAAAAATTAAGGCATCAGTGGGAAAAAGAACTTGAGGGGATGAGGGCCCGGATGACTCGGATGAGAAAGTCGCTCTCAAGCAGACTGATTGCGCAGGCAAAAAAAATCGATTTCCGATATCTTGAGAAACACAAAGGGATGTTTTCTTTTCTCGATATGGATAAACATCAGGTGCAGCGAATGATTAGCGAGTTTGGCGTCTATCTTTTGGACAGTGGGCGAATCAGCGTTGCGGGTCTTTCCGAGGACAATATCGACTATGTTGTGAATAGTCTCTTAACTGTGTGTGAAGCATGAGCCGCAGGGTTGTCTCATACCCTTATTTGATTTTGGCTTTTTTTCTTTTTTGCTGGATTAACCTTCCTCAAAGCGTCTCAGATCGAGTTCGTTCAATTACAGTTGCTTCCTTTACCCCTTTTTGGAGATGGAGCGAGTCTTGTTTTCGGACTGGGAAAGGCGAATCTTTAGAGATCGCAAGGCTTCAGCTAGAAAATCAAAATCTTCGCTCTCAAATTGAGGCTGTTTACGAGTGGCTTCTCTCTGACGCCAAAGTCGCCGATCAAGTGGAGCTTTTAAAGCAGGTTGTAGATCAGCAAGCAAAAGCCAAAGAGACTTATTGGCGCAGTTTTTTCCAAAGGCGCGCGCAGGATCTTCGCTTCTCTTTGGAAGGGCAGATGATCTCTTTCCCGGCTCAGGTGATCTATCGCGATCCGAGCTCCTGGAGCAGTAGCCTTTGGATCAAGGGAGGCGAACAGGATAACGAAGTTTTAGGAAAAGTTATAATTGGGAAAAATAGCCCGGTTCTGTCTGGAGGGGCTCTTGTTGGCGTTATCGATTATGTTGGGAAATCGCAGTCGAGAGTCCGCCTGATAACGGATTCAGGATTGGCCCCGGCAGTGAGAGCTGTAAGAGGCGCTTCGCAAAATAGAGAGCTTGCCCAGCAGCTTCAGGGTTTTTTGCAGCGCGTTGAAAAAAGAGATGATCTTTTTTCCTCTCAAAATGACAAGGAGCGTCTAGTTGCATCCTTGAGGGCAGTCCAAGAAAAGATTGGAACGCACTGGGAGGATGGGTATTTGGCAAAAGGGGAACTTCACGGGAGCAGCGCTCCCTTTTGGCGTTCGAGAATGCCAATGCTCCAAGGAGTTGGTTTTAACTTTGACTATCCCGATGACGAGGGATCTCTTGTCAAAGCAGGGGCCGTCCCCATTTTGAAAGAGGGAGATCTTTTGGTGACTTCCGGTTTGGACGGGGTTTTTCCTGCGGGGCTTTTGGTTGGGGTCGTAGCCTGGATGGGTTCTGTAAAAGAAGGGGCTTATGCCTACGAGATCAAAGCCCGACCCTGCGCCAGCAACCTCAATGATCTTCAAACTCTTTTCGTGCTCCCCCCTGTCAGTTGCGATTAGAGCAGGTCTTTAAGATTTCTTCCCTTATGATTGCGGCAGGCCTTGCAGGGCCAAATGCAAGCATAGAGAGAGTTTTTTGTTTTTCTTGGTAGATGTTTGGCTCAAAAAGAAGATGAAAATCGTTTCTGGGATTGAGAATTGTTCCGCAAGAATGGAGTCGTCCGGGCCGAGGCGTCGGGAGAAAAAAGAGAGGCCGGTTTAGCGCAAGACAATCGTATCCTACAGAGGAAAAATCGCCGAGATAAGCGCTCGAGCGAGCAATGAGCGGATAGATAAAAGGAAAATCGGATACCAGAATCGCGCCGGGCTTTTTGTCGACGAGCGCGGCAACTGAATAGAAATGGGCCGGGTCGCGTTGCTCCAAGAGAGGATGGACTTTTACAATTAAGTTCCAATCCTCCGGAAGGTGAGAAAAAATAGCGGGCCCGTATTCAAAAAAAGACGTTGATTGGTCGGCGTCTTTCCAAGTTGGCGCATAGAGGAGCGTCGGTTTTTTTGAATCCAGAAAGGCAAAGACTTTTTTCTCGGCTAGAGCATCTTGAAAAGACTGGTATTTCCGATAGAACTGAAGGCGATAGTTGCCGATGAGAACATAGTTTGAAATATAGGGCCAAAGAGAGAGTTCCTTCAGCATGTCAATCAGAAGGTCTCCATAAAGAAGGACTACATCTTGTTGAGAATAAGGGGCTAAAAGAGGGGCTTCAAAGCCTTTATCCGATTGGCCATGGGGACAGAATACGAGCCTCATTTTCTTCTTGTAAAGATCAAAGAAGAGCTGTTTGAGATGCGCCGGCCAATATTTACACTCAAAAAGAATATCGAACTTTTCTGAAATAGCGCCGAGTTTAAATTCGAGATCTGGCTCAAGTATGGTTTGAATTTGCGGATAGTGCGTTTGGGCGAGCTCAAAATTTTTTTCCTCGGTTGTAATGAGAGGCATTTGCATCAGGTCGGCAAGAGGCGCTATGTGGTCGAGCAAATGAAAATCGGGACCGGTGTTGAAAGCAGCTGGGCGCAAAGTCTCTTTTTCAAATTGCATTGGGGCTTGGCTCTGGGCAATAATGGATCCCATCATGGCAGAGCGCGGATTTTTCGATGAGAGATTTGCACGATTGGTTTGGAGAAACTCAAAGAGAATTTCCTTGGCGGGTAGAGAGAACTCCCTACAAAGTTTGGGTTTCAGAAGTGATGCTCCAGCAGACGCGGGCATCTGTTGCGATCCCCTATTTTCAAAGATGGCTTAAACTTTTCCCCGATGTGCGGTCACTGGCAAATGCTTCGCCGGAGCAGGTGATCAAGGCCTGGGAGGGACTCGGATATTATAGCAGAGCGCGAAACCTTCATGCGGGGGCTAAACAGATCATGGAGCAGTTTGGCGGTAAAATCCCCTCTAATAGAGAAGCGCTTGAGAGCATAAAAGGACTTGGGCCTTATACAGTTGGCGCAATTTTGAGCTTTGGCTTTCATCAAAGAGCTCCTGCGGTGGATGGGAATGTGACGCGGGCGCTATCTCGCTATTTCCTGATCGAGGAGAATGTCTCAAAGCAAAAAACAAAGCGGCTTATAGAAGAGAAAGCTGCGGGGATTTTAGATGAAAAAGAGCCGTGGGTGACGGCTGAGGCACTGATTGAATTGGGAGCTATGATCTGCTTGCCTAAACCGCAATGCGCGGCTTGTCCGCTGAGAAAAAATTGCAGAGCATTTCATGAAGGGAGGGCAGAGTCGCTTCCAATAAAAAATAGAGAAGAAAAGACAACAGAGCTTTGGAGAGCGGTTATTCTCATTATCGCAGACGGTAAAGTTCTTTTGAGGAAAGGCAAAGCGGGGAAGGTTATGGCCGATCTGTATGAGTTCCCCTATTTTGAAATGGGAAAAGAGAGATGGCCGCGGGGGGAAATTTTAAAAGAAATCCGAAAACAATTTGGAATTGAAGTAGCGGCCGTTCGAGATCTTCCTCCCCAAAACCACACATTCACTCGCTATAAAGCGCATCTATATCCGACCATTTTTTCAGCTCAATCCAGGCCTGAAGGGTTCACTTGGGTTCCTCTGGGTCGCTTAAGAAAATTCCCCTTCTCTTCCGGCCATCGAAAAATCATAGAGAGCTTATAATGAATATTTTACATCTAGAGGCGTCTCCCGGGTGGGGTGGCCAAGAGATCCGAATTTTAAGAGAATCGGAAGGAATGCGCGCGCGCGGACACACGGTGATTTTGGCTGTTATGAAAAAGGGTAAACTGATTGAAGAGGCCAGAAAAGCTGGATTTACCGTTTATGAGTTGAACTTTCATCGCTGTGGGTGGATTGGTTGTCTGGCTGCTCTTTTTCAGATTATGCGCCGCCATCATATTGAGCTTGTCAACACTCATTCCTCTCTCGATGCCTGGATTGGGGGAATCGCTGCGAGGCTCTCGGGGCGTTTTGTCATTCGAACACGCCATCTTTCAACTCCTGTAAAGCCCGGGATTAATAGTCGGATTCTCTATGGAATGTTGGCTGACTTTGTCATCACAACCTGTGCAAAGGTAGTTCCGATGATCTCAAAGCAATCGGGGAAAAAAAAAGAGCTCTGCCAATCGATTCCTACGGGAGTGGACCCGAGTCGCATTCGCTGTCAAAATGGGGAAGCGGCTGAGTTCAGGGAAAAGTTGGGATTGGACGCACAAGATCTATTGGTTGGAACTGCTTGTTTTATGCGCTCGTGGAAGGGGATTGGCGATTTTCTTTTGGCCGCAGACAGCTTAAAAAGTGTTCCCGGGATCAAATGGGTGATCATTGGAGGCGGGCATGCGGGAAAATATGTTGAGGAAGCAAAAAGGCTGGGGTTGGAGCAATTGGTTTATTTCACAGGCCACCTGGATAATCCCTTTCCCGCTCTGAGCGCCCTCGATGTATTTACTCTCCTCAGCACAGCTCATGAGGGGGTGTCTCAGGCCATTTTGCAAGCTGCCTATTTGTCTAAGCCTTTGATTGCCACATCGACAGGAGGACTTGGGGAGGTTTGTTTAGACAAAAAAACCGGAATTAGGGTCGATCCCTTTTCTCCCGGCCAAGTGGCTCGGGCTGTTTTGAATTTGAAGGAAAACCCCGATCTTCGAAAAAATTTAGGTGAAAAAGCGAGAGAGCTCGTTCTCGAAAAGTTCACCCTCATTCAGACTTTAAATCAGATGGAAGAGGTTTATAAAAAGGTTCTTTCATTGTAGGGAAAAGACTCGATCGATAAACTCTTCCAAAAAATGAATGGGGGATCGTTATGGAACCGGCGCCTACAAATAGCAAACTCTCCTCTCTCCTGGAGTTGTTTTTATTTCACAAGAAAGAGGTTTTTATTGGCCTTGCTGTTGTTGGAGCGGGCTTGGGGTTGGGAATAGGATATTTTCAGTCGGGGCCAAGTGTTGAGGAATATGGGATTGCAAAAGCGGCCTTTGCTAAATGGGAAGCTTCCCCTGAAGATGAAATGCTCTATCAAGAGATGAAAAAGAGTGTTTCTAAAACGCCTCCTTTTGAAGTCCAGCACCAATCTTTCGTTGCGCAAAAACTGTTGGATTTGAAGAAAATAGATGCAGCAATCCCCCTTGCAGAAAAAGCGCTTCGAAGAACAAAAAAAGAAGCTCCTTTTCATGCTCAATTCGGAGAGACCAGCATCCTCATAGAGCAGGGGGCATATCAACAAGCCTTGGAGCGGGCCGTGGCGCTAAAGGAACAGATGAGGTTCTTGCCTCTTTCCGCCGATCTCATTTCGGGAGGGGAGGTCCTTCACGCGTACAATTTGATCCGGATTGCCTCCTTGCAGCAGATTCTGAAAAACGGCCCCGGAGAAAGGGCTGCCTGGAAAGAAATTGAAGAGTTATTTCAGAGCAAAAAAGAGCTCGCTGAGCTCGTCCTTTCCAGTTTTTCAGAAAAGCAAATGAGTCTTAGGGACTACATCGAAGAGAGAAAGAAACAGAGTTCTTAGAGACTGTTAATGGATTTAGTAACGCCCGAGTTTTTGGATTATTTTGGCCGATTTTCGACAGAAACTAAATTCATTAACAGTCTCCTAGTCGTGCTCATCGCCGCTCGCGCCGTGAGATCCGCGAGAAGGCCTGTTCTCGTTCATGATCTGGGCGTGGCGGGTATAGTAGTGGTAAGAAGTGCCGGCTAAAAGACCCAGAACTCCAAAGATTACAAAGGGAATAAAGATCGCGATGACGATCTTGACAGCCCCCAAAATCATTTGGGTTGTCTTTTCTTGCTTATGGGTAAAACCGTAGAGTTGTTTCAGCCCTCTTTCCACAGGAGCTGGAAAGAAGATTCCTAAAATTGTTCCCACGGCGACGAAGAAAATTGAAAATCCGGCACCTGTGAAAAAATCAAACATGCTCGAGATGGAGCCGATGACGATTGCGAGAACAGTAAACACTTCAGATGTGTGCTTTCGCGCAAAGCTTTCTATCTCATGGACAGAAACGCCTTCCTTCAATTTGTCGGTGAACTTGTTTTTGTCCATAGAGAATACCCCTCGATTAAGGCTAACTCGCCCTTAATTGTTATTTTAAAGCCTTGTTTTCTTTATTTGCAATCTTATCTCTCGTATCTCTCGGGGAGATGGCAACTTAACTCGTTGATCCTTATAGTTCATGCAATGGAGCTTTATCTTTTTTTAGGAAATCTTCTAAACTGTCCAGTTTCTTTGGAAGATTTTACTAAAAATGGCCTCTCGAGATTTTTTACTCTTTCACCCGGAGCGGATTCCTTGGATCGGAGGGTCGGTGCTCGGCGCTGCTCTCTTTTTGGCGTTGCCTTTTTTAGGAGTTCTTTCGTTTGGCAGTTCTCCTGTTATTTCTTTTGACGCGAGAAAACAGATCGAAGAAAGAGTCTCGCCTCTTTCCCTCTCTTTGATTGAGAAGGATTTTTCCCCTGCGCTCCCTGTTCCCGATGTCCAAAAAGAGATCTGTTTTTCATTCGACCCGCCAAGACCTGATGGGATGTTAAATCGACCACAACTGTCTATCTTACTCAGGAAAAACGGCGCTTGTAAAAGAGCTTTTCTCCCCTGCAGGTTAGATCTTGAATATAGAGAGGGGACTCTTAGCTTTTCCGATCAAAAATCCCCCTTTTGGATTGAGATTGATCCTGCGGCAGGCGGTATGATCGAGGTAAGGGTTTCTGTGACTCAGGTCCTTGGAGGAAGGGTCGATACCGGGAGATTCTTCACTGAACCCGAAGAGGGCCCAATACTGTCGGCTCAAGACCTCCCCTCATGCTCTCCTTTCAAGCGGCTCGCAGAGGCCAGGTGGTGGGGAGTTGATTTATTTAGAAAAGAGCAGGGGCAGGAATCTTTAGGAGAGCGGCTCGAAATTGGCGATGGTCCTTCGTCCGAGTTTATCGAATTGAAAGAGAACGAGTGGCTATTTTACAACAACGGGAAGTGGGAGAAAGTGGCTTGTCCTGGAGAAGGGATGGGGAAACCGATTGCCCATATTCAGTCGAACAATGGGAAACAGCTTGTTTTTGAAGGGTGGAATAGCGACGTCCATAAGCGATTTGCCCTCCCTTCGTTAACGAACGCCTCTTTTAAAGTGCGCGGAGAGGATCTTTTTAGCTCAATTCGGGTTCGCTCGGAAAAACAGATTAGCTGCATGCTTGAAAAACAGTGCCTTGTTTTAAAAACAGGAGACTGGGTTGCAAAGACGGAAGGGAGGTGGAAGCTTCTTAGAAAAGAGAG
Source organism: Chlamydiae bacterium RIFCSPHIGHO2_12_FULL_49_9 (assembly GCA_001794935.1). Classification (GTDB taxonomy): domain Bacteria; phylum Chlamydiota; class Chlamydiia; order Chlamydiales; family SM23-39; genus O2-12-FULL-49-9. The sequence continues at coordinate 37,832 of MGLY01000066.1, forward strand.
TGAAAGAGACGCTTTTCTGACCGGAAATGCGACCGGGGAAATCTTTGTTTTCGATCAGATTGTGCTCAAGCAAGGGCAAAAATTTATTCAGGGACGTCTTTTCAACAGCTTCCATTCTCAGGCAGCTCTCATTGAAATAGCGGCTCAATCCGCAAATCGCCCGATTCCTAGAAAAGAGATCGGCAAAAAGGGAGGAGCCCCATGAGATTATATTGGCTTCTTCTTGTTGCTCGAATTTTTGCAGATCCACCCCCTTCCGCTTCTGTTGTCAATGTAGACTTGGAGGGGGCTCATTTCTTCAATGAATCGCTTGCCGAAATGAAAGAAGACCTCCATCTCAAATTCATTGAAGCATCCAAGCTGATAGAGCGAGGCGCTCAGGAAAATGAATTTAAGGATCTGCTCGCTGAAATGCGCGGGATAAAAGAGAAGATCCGCTCTCACGAAGAAGGCTGGAGGAAATCTTCGATTCAGGAAGCCTCCGGCAGCGAAGAGCCTTATGCGCTCTGGGATGTGGGGGAGACGACCCTGTCTCAGCTCATTATGG
>MGLY01000066.1:38414-41076 GCA_001794935.1 Chlamydiae bacterium RIFCSPHIGHO2_12_FULL_49_9
TTTTGAAAATGGATCCTTCAGTCATTGAGGGAATTGTAGATCGGGAAGAGAAACTTCAGCTATTTGCAAATCACGCCCGCCTCTTTTACGTCTTTTCTCCGATCCCTGAGCAAATTAGATCTGTTCAGTCGTTTTTTGAGAAATTTTCAGATCCAAAGCAGACGACTGTTCAGTCGATTGGATCCAAAGTGATTATTGTCTCTTCGAAAGAGACGGTTGAGAAGCTGCTGGGCCTTTACCACGCCGTTTGGGAGCAAAATCAAGGCAAAGTCGTTCGGCTTGTCAATTTGACGAAAATCAGTGCGCAAGAAGCGGAGAAGGTGCTCAAAGCGGTCTTTACAGACTCCGGGGCAAAAGGGAGGCCTCCCTTTTATCCTTCAGGCGCTGATGAGCTGATCAGTCTTTCGCTTCCCCAGGGACTTGTTTTAATTGGAGAAAATGAGACGGTCGAAAGAGGGGAAAAGATTCTCTTCGATCTGCAAAATCAGCTTGAGGATCCGGGAGAAAAAATCATTTATTGGTACACCTGCAAACACTCCAATCCGGAAGATATCGCAGGCGTGCTGGAAAAAGTTTATGAGTCTTTGCTCGGCTGCTCGTTCGAAAAGAAGATTGAACCTCTCAGCCCCCCAATTCCTCCTCCGGTGCCATCTGTAGAAAATCCTGTCCCTGGACAGGTTTTTCCATTCCCGGATCGGAGTACAGCGTTTAACCCCGTGTTGCCGGCAAATCCTCCTTTTGTTCAGCCGGGAACGATCGATAAGGGAGCTAAACCCACTTTTGGGAATTTTATCGTCGATACAAAAACGACTTCGATTTTGATGGTGGTCCGAAGGGAGGAGCTGCCAAAGATAAAAGCCCTTTTGAAGAGACTCGATATTCCCAAGAGAATGGTTCAGCTTGACGTGCTTCTCGTCGAAAAGAAATTACAAGACCGGAGACAGGTCGGGTTTAATCTTCTTCAGTTTGGGACGAATTCAAGCGGTAAAAAACAAAATGCAGTGACCTTTGACACGAGCGAACTTGCTGTGAATAAAGGCGTTCTCAGCTATATGTTTTCTCGTCCGAGCAATGGCTGGCCTGCAATGGACATCAAGTATAACTTTCTTCTCGCCCAAGAAGACATTCGGATCAATGCCAACCCATCCGTTTTAGCGATCAACCAAACTCCTGCAACAGTCTCTATTGTTGAGGAGATTTCGATAAACAACGGAGCGATCCAGCTCGATACCGCATCAGGAGTGACGATTGAAAAGTCATTTACCAGAGCGCAGTACGGAATTACGATCGTTTTAACGCCAACGATCCATTTGCCTGATGAGGATGCGGAGGGTCCCGGGTTTGTTTCATTAGAGACAAATCTTGAGTTCGATACGACTCAAGCTTCAATCGACGATAGACCTCCTGTAACGCGCCGCCATATTGAAAATGAAGTTCGAGTTGCCGATGGCGAAACGGTGATTCTCGGAGGGCTCAGAAGGAAGATAGAGGAAGATAGTCGGGAAAAAATTCCTTTTTTGGGCGACTTGCCCGGAATTGGCAAACTATTTGGTTCTACGAAATCGACAGATACCAATACCGAAATGTTTATCTTTATCACACCCCATATTATCCACGACCCGGTCGAAGATTTGCGCCAAATTCGGCAGTGCGAATATTCGAAGCGGGCGGGAGATATCCCTGAGTTTTTGGAGCTGCTTGATGAGGCTAAAAATAAAGAGCGGAATCGGTTGTTTGCAAACAGTCTCAAGATGCTTTTTGATATGTACTGAGGATTTCTAAATGACTCATGAGCGGGCTGTTGCTGAAAAGTTTGGACTTCGAGTAGTTGATGATGTCCTGTCTTTTCCTTTGGTAAAGGGAAGGGTCTCGATGATTCCCTATCTGTTTGCTAAACAAAAGTATGTTTTGCCTCTAGATCAGAATGAAAAAGAAGTGACTGTCGCGGTTTCCGATCCCCTCGACATCGCCTCATTGGAAGAGCTCAGACTTCTCTTAAAAAAAACAATCAATCCAATCTATTGTCCCAAATCTGCCTTGGAAGTTGCGATAGAGCAGTGCTATCACCAAAAGGAAGAAGAGACAAAACGGCTATTTTCAGACCTCGAAAAAGGGGGAAAAGCGGGAGCGGACGGCTCTGACGGGTATGATCTCCTCGAGCAGGCAGATCACAATCCGGTAATCCGAATGGTAAATGCGATCTTGGTGGAAGCGATCCAGCAGGAGGCATCCGATATTCATTTTGAACCGGTCGAAGAGGGGTTATTAATCCGCTATCGAATCGACGGCGTCTTACAGAAAAGGCATATGCCTCCTCGCGACTATCAGGCGCAGATACTAACCCGAATCAAAGTCATGTCCAAAATGGATATTGCCGAGCATCGGCTTCCCCAAGACGGGAGAATTAAGCTGAGACACGGAGGAAGAGAGATTGATTTTCGGGTGAGCACTTTGCCGATTGCTCACGGAGAGCGAATTGTTCTTCGCATTCTCGATAAAGGAAATGTTCTATTAGGGCTTGAGCGGATCGGGATGGGGAAAGAAACGCTTAAATTGTTTAGAAAACTGATCCACATGCCCGAAGGCATTGTTCTTGTGACTGGGCCAACAGGAAGCGGGAAGACAACCACCCTTTATAGCGCAGTTTCTGAACTCAACAGTC
>MGLY01000067.1:0-3714 GCA_001794935.1 Chlamydiae bacterium RIFCSPHIGHO2_12_FULL_49_9
TTCCCGCTGGCAAACCACTTCTTAAATCGGTTTTGTATTGAAAATCACAAGGCCCTTAAAAAATTCACCGACAGGGCGATTGAAAAGCTCCAAAACTACCCTTGGCCGGGCAACGTGAGGGAACTTGCGAATATCGTTGAGAGAACGGTCGTTCTCGATTTTGAGACTGAAATTGACGCCGACCATCTCTATCTCGACTCGACGCTCTCTCCCCAGCCACAAAAAGGGCAGCCTCAAGCAGCAAAGGCTCTCAGCGTGGGGATTTCCCTTCACGAGATGGAAAAGAGGCTCATTTTGGAAACGCTTCAAGCGCATCATCAGAACCGAACGAAGACGGCTGCGATTCTCGGCATCAGCACAAGGACGCTCCGCAACAAGCTTCACGAATACGAGCTTGTGACAGAAGAAGATGATTAAAAAGAGGTCCCGCTTTCCAAAACGACTCTGTATTTCTCTGCGAGCTTCAAAACGCCTTCCCATCGCTTCTCTTCTGAAAAAAGACCCGGCGCGTCATAAAGCAGGATCAGGTAGGCTATCTCCTCTTTGACCTCCATCTCTGCCAGCGCCTTCGATCCTCTCTCCTTGCCTCCAAGCACCAGAAGGCGCTTGAGCGCCCTCTCTAAACTCGCTTTCAGTTCCTCCATTTTCCGCCGGATCTTCTCTTGCGTGTTTTCAGGCATCGGGGAGGCGAGGATTTTTTCCTGAACAAGAGCTCTCAAGTCCCACTCTTTCACAAGATAGCGCCGAGCTGCTTCTTTAAGCGAGAGATCGTCGATCCCCTTAAATCCGAGACCCCCGACGCCGGTATTGACAAAGAGCGTCTCCGGATGCTTTTTCGCAAAGTGGGAAATACTCGCAGATTCCATCACCCAGCGAATCGCTGTGTAGACCGTTTTGCCATTTTTGTCTTTTCTCCTCACGATCCGATCGGCTGCCGCAGTTTCCTCCGATAGACGCAGCTCTTCATCCGCACCGACTCCCTCCGCGTATCTCTTTTTATTCGTGTAGGCGAGGTCAATCCCGTTTAAAAAAATCGGATTGCAGCCCAAAAACTCGGCCCAAGCAACGCAGATAGTCGTAACAGAGATCGATTCGGAAGAGAGATTGTCTCCGATCAGCGGATCTAAAAGACCCAGCTCCTCTTCCATCCAAAGCTCGTGCGCGCCGCCAATACCGGATCGCATGTAGCCAAAGGGGCCTGCGCATGTCTGAAAAATAGCGGGAAAGACGCGCGTCGAATAGAGAAGCGGCGTATGGAAGGCAAAGCTGTTTTTCAGTCTTCTGTACTCTTCCAGGTTCGGATCGATGGCCATCCCGAAATGGGGCATGACGCCCTTCGAGCTGAGAGCGGCAAGGGTTGAGCCTCCTGCGATGAGGAGGGCTTTTTTTTCTAAAGTCTTTATCTCTTCGATCGACTGTTCAAGCGACGGCCCGGCTCCGCAGATAATCGCGGGAGTATTTTTGAAGGCTCCCTTCAGCCCATTTGCATAGAAAGACTCAGGGAGCCGCTTTAGATTCTCGATAAAGTTGTGAAACGGCTGATAGCCATGAAGCCGATCCATTCGAAGAGCGTGAGAAAGAGTGGTCTTTCTGAGAAGTTTTAGGCGAAGGCGCTGCAATTTTTTAGAACCGATCCCATCCACTTCAATTTTTTGGAAGGGAAACTGGGAGGAGAGCTCTTTGATCTCCTCTTCTTCATTTTTGGAAAGAAGGGCGATGTGCACTTTTGGGTGGGAAAGGGCCTCTTTCGCCTCTTCCAAATGCAAAAAAGAGGCAATCCGGCAAGGATCGTCCTCCAAAAAGATGAGTTTTCTCTCCTCCTCTTCCTGAAGCCAGCTCTTAAGCTGCGAATAGACGCCTTTGGAGAGTCCAAAATAGTAAAACGCTTCAGCCGTCCCCAGCTGAAGCGGAGGCGCTTCGGGAAGAGGCTCTCTGGCCTCCCAGGAATAGGCGGCAAGAGTCAGTTTTGGAAACCTTTCGAGAAGAGCGCTTAAGTTTTCTTCGTATCCCAACTTTTCTCCTCGATCAAACGACCTCTCTTATCCCACCTTCGATGCTCTCCCACAGGCTGTCCTTTCTCATAGCGCCCCTCATCGACGAGTTGCCCCTCTTCATCCCACATCTGATCGAGCCCGTGGCGAAATCCCCCCTCAAAGTTGCATTTGCGCTTGAGCTTTCCATTCGGCCAGTAGAGAACAACCTCTTTTTCAAACATCGGCGAGCTCGCTTTTGATTTGGGAGAAAAAAAGGCTCTTGTGAAGCTTCATTTTCTCATCGAAGGGAATGGGGGCCGAATCGATTTCCGCCTCCCTTTCAAAAATATGCCTCCAAACGCTCCAAAGAGGATCTAAGAGTTTTTCCTCAAGATCCTCATCGGCAATGCTCTTTTTTGAAGAAGATGTGAAAGGAAGCTCTTGAATTACTTTTTCCACCCTTGTCTTTAGCTGAAGATCGATTTTGGCATGCTCTTCGATGACTTGTAAAAGAGAAGCTTCCTGAACGGGCTTTTGAAAGCAGACCCCCTCTTCACTTGTATTGATGAAAAGAAGATCTTCTTTTTCCCTGGCCGTCTCTTCTGTCCACTGAATCGCCCCCAGCCAATCCCTCTGCGTATTGAGCTTGCGCCCTTTAGCATCGACAACTTCGATGAGCTCTTCTTGAGCTGTGTGTTCAAGATGCCCATATTTTTGCCCATCGATATAGCATGAGTCCATGCCGATAAAAACAATTGGATTGCAGCCCAAGTGGATCGCAAGGCGCGTTAAAAAATTGCCTACCGTCCATCCCGCCTCAAATTCCCCTTCCACACCATAGAGCCAATTTAAAATGGGAAGAGCCGGATCGGGAAAGAGGATCTTTTCTCCCTCAATCGAAAGCGTTTCGGGATGCGCTCTGGCCCTTGTGCAAAGCGGCACTTGGGAAAAGGGATTTTTGGGAGTTGTTTTTGGATCAATGGCAGCTGCAAAATGGGGAGGGCATTTCAAAGCGCTAAGAGCGGTTCCTCCCGCAAGAATAAGTCCCCGATCTTGGAATTTAGCGAGAAGATCTACATGCTTTTTTAAAGAGGGTCCTGCGCCGATGACGAATGCCGGCGCTTTGGAAAATTTCCCCTCAAGCCCTCTCCAATCTCTAAAGGCGCCGCTTTGGTTTTTTTTTGCATTGCGAAGAGCTGTTTTTCCAAAATCTGCCGCCTCAGAGAGAAGAAGATCGGCTCCAATTCGGCACCGTTTAAGCTCTTTTTCAAAGGACTCGAAAAAGGGGCTTTTTTCAAGAGAGACGATCTCTATTTTCTGAAAGACCGTACGCCAGGCGATCTCTCTGGCAAAAAGGGGGATCTCGATTGGAGTTTCAAGAATGTACGTCTTCACTCTTGGATGAGAAATCTTCTTCTCGCAGATTTGAATGAGACGGCGGCTCTTATCTTCTTCAAGCCAAGAGAGATATTTGGAAGAGGCGCCAAAGACGATGAGAGTGTCTACAGAAGGCATATTTTCTCTACGAGCTGCTCATAAGAAGGTAAAAAAGAGACCGCCCGAATCTCTCCAAATTCCCGCCACATTGTTTTTATCTCATTTGCGCTGGCCAAACAGACGAACGGAGCTCCGATCATCGCATTGTATCCAAATACCTGGGAAGCCGCCCCCTCGTCGAGCTTTTCCGCTTTGCATTCGACGATGAGAAGAGGGACAATCTGCTTTTTTACCGATGTATAGC
>MGLY01000067.1:3733-8002 GCA_001794935.1 Chlamydiae bacterium RIFCSPHIGHO2_12_FULL_49_9
ATTGGGATCGGGAAGAGTCTTGGCCAAAGGCAAAGACGCGACATCTTTTTCAACGGCCATCCACTTTTGCGGGAAACCGAGATCGCCGATCATTTTCGCAATAAGAGCCTGCCTCACCCGCTCTTCCGGGGTGTCTGCAACCCACTGGCGGCGGAGAGGATCCAACAACATGGCTATCCCTCGACCTGAACAAGGCCGTAGTTGTGGTCTTTGCGCCGATAAATCACCTTCACTTTCTGGCTGGCCTCATCGCGGAAAATGAGAAGAGGATCGTCTGAGATCTCCATCTTCATCACTGCCTCGCCTTCCGTCAGCGTCTTCAGGGGTATTTTCTCTTTTGCAACGACTTCGTGGAGTCTGTAGCGATCTTCGGCTTTGTGGGCATTTTCCGCTTCGATCTCTTCGTTGATCTCTTTCACCTCGTCTTTAAGGGGCTGGATCACATTGACATGGATATCGACTGTGCTCACGTGCTTCGCGCGATAAGATTGCATTCTCGACTTGTACTTGCGAATCAATTTGACGAGCCGGTCAGTCGCCTTGTCGATCGAGGCATACATGTTGTCTGTGCTCGCGCTCACCTTGACGTGGAAATGGATGAAATTCATTAAAATAGCGCACGATTGCTCGAGCTTTTGGGCGTCCAGCGTCACATGAACATCGATGATCTGGTTGGCAATTCTCTCGACTCGAGACAGCTTTTCAAAAACATAGCTCCGAATCGCATCGGTGATCTCGATGTGATTGCCGATGATGTCGATCTTATAGCTCTCATTTTCGAACTTGTTGTGCTTTGGCATGATTTTCCCAATATTTAAGAGTCCATTTTACCGCGAATATGCTATACTGTGCCCGCTTAGGTTTTGTGAATTTTGGAGGGCCTCAGAGTGGTCCAGATTTTGAAAATCGCGAGGAGGCCCATATTGCATCAATATGGGCGACGAGCGATCTTCGAAAGATGGGCCGCTATGATGGCCCGCCAAATTCACAAAACCTGAGTGGGCGCAGTATATACTGCCAAGTAGAATTTATGGGAGAAAAATCGGAAGGCATCCTCTTACACGCAATCCCCTATTTGGGAAGACAAAAAATTCTCAAAGTCTTCAGCCCAAATGAGGGACTTATCTCATTCATGGCAAAATCCGCAAATCCCGCTTTCACCGATCCCTTTTGCATTTGCGAGTGGGTTTTTCAAAGAGGAAAAAAAGAGATCCACTCTCTCAAAGACATCTCTCTCATCGACAATCTCCTCGAGATCAGAAAAAGCTACGACTCGCTCTGCGCCGCCGGAAAAATGGCGCAAGACATTCTCCGCACGCAGCTTGCGGGGAAAAGGACGGATGCTCTCTACGCTCTTTTAAAAGCTTATCTGAAAAAGCTCCCCTCGATGGAGAATAAGACCGCTCTCGCAGAAAGCTTTCGAATCAAACTGCTCATTCATGAGGGGCTTTTATCGCTTGAGAAAACGTGCGCAAGTTGCGGTGCAAGTGCATTGCATTTGCACGAAGGAGAGAGTTTTTGTTCCTCTCACGCGCATCCCTTGGGCCTCTCCTTTTCTCAAGAAGAATGGGGAACGATCTGCGCTCTCGGCTACGAAAGGACTTTTTCCGCTTTTGAAGCGCGCCGAGCGCTCCCGATTGAAAAACTGGATCGATTGTTTAAAGAAAGACTGTCTTAGCGAAAAGGGGAAGAGGCAAAGCCCCTTCCCCACGCTCGTGCGCTTCGCCACGAGCTGACTCACCCTCGGCGAACAGGCACAAAGCGCCTGCTCGTCATCTCGGGCTCCGGCTCGGAGCAAAGCTCCTCGCTTCGAGTCCTAAAAACGCCACGTTGAGTGGCGTTTTTTTCGGTGCCTAACAAGTTATGCACCGAAAGGGACTCGAACCCCTAACCCCTTGGTCCGAAGCCAAGTGCTCTATCCATTGAGCTATCGGTGCAATGCGAAAGGGGGGACTCGAACCCCCACGAGAGTTACCCCGCTACCACCTCAAGGTAGTGCGTCTGCCAATTTCGCCACTTTCGCGAACATAAGAATCGGGAAATATACTCGCTCTAAACACTTCCGCGCAAGCACTTTTCAGAGGCTCAAGCAAACTCCTTGAGCCAGGCCCGTGGAGTTAACGGGCTTCCCGTAACGTGGCGGACGAGCTCGCTCCAGCTCATCCGATTGCCCGGAGAAAAAAGTTTTTCTTGGAGAAACTGCCCCGCTTTTTTGGAAGTGAGGGCCGATTTTCCGCAGTATTCAATGAGCGCCTCCTGGATCGAGGAGGCAAACATCTCCCCTAAGAGGTAGCTAAAATAATAGACGGGGGCAAGCCCGATATGGTACTTCGCCGCCCAGTCGCTCTTCCCTTCACGCCCTTTAGGAGGGAGGATCTTTTGATATTTTTCTACAAAATGCCACCAGAGCTTATTGAGATTTTGTGAAGGATTTTTATAAAGCTCAGCCTCAAAAGCGGTCATCACGAGAACCCAGCGGCTAAAGATGAGCTGGCGGCGGCGGAGGCTCTCGTCCGCTTTTTTCCTCAAAGGATCTTTTTGAGCTCCCTTGCCGACCAAAGACCCCAGCGGCTCATAGGCGTAGGCTTGTCTTCCTGCGATGAGAGCCATCGCTTCCGTTGTAATCATGTGAGGAGGCTCTTTCAAAAGCCAGGGGAGCTTTGGATCAAATCCGAGCTCATAAATCCCGTGGCCAAGCTCATGGAGCACCGTCTCCAACCACTTGATGGAGGCTCTCACATTGTTGAGCGTTCGAACGTCCCCTTCCCGATCGACATGGATGCAAAAGGCATGCTGATTTTTGCCCGACCTTTCAAACATATCGCTCTTTGAGAGAATCGCCCCAACATCGATCCCCATATTTTGATAGAACTTTTTTGAAGACTCGACGATATCGACGCCATCTAATAACCCATCAATCTCGGCCGCATCGAGCGGATCTTCCTGGCAAAACGGCTCGCTCCAAGCCCAAGGGCCTAATTTCTCTTTGGAAACGCCAAATTTTTCTTGCTGTCTCTTTTCGATTTGACCGATGAGCTTTGTGTAAGCGTCATTCGATTTTTCTGAAAGTTCGTCGAACGTTTTTAAAAGCCAATCTCGATCCACTTCCTGAAGCTCGAGCTGCATCTGGAAATAGTCGGGATAACCGAGGCTCTGAGCCGCCTGGTTGCGCAGAGAAACCAGTTCTAAGATTTTGGGCGCGAGGAGAGAACCGATCTCTTTGGAGGCCTCCCAAGCCTTTTTTCTCTTCTCGGGATCGGTCTCCTTTTTAAGAATATTTCGGATCTCATTTTCAGAGAGCTTTTTGCCCTCAAGCTCAGCTCGAAAAGAGGCATAAGTTTGCCCCAAAGCCGCCTCTTTGATGGCCATCTTCTCCAAAAGCTCTTTCAGAATCAGGCTCGGCTTGAAGGAGCGGATGAGAACGTTGAGCTGTCTTTTTAAAAGAGGATCTTCGATTGTCGGGTCTTGATCCCAAAAAAGGAGGTTTTGGTACGTCTTCCCGTCATTAAAAAGAAGCCTTAACTCGGTGTCGATCTCAGCCTTCAAATCGGCTGCGTCCTGAGAACCTGTCGTTTCCAAAATCCAAAGGGCTTTATTGAGCTGTTTTGACTTGAACGCTACTTTAGGGATAAACTCTTTTAGAAAAGATTCGAAAGGATGTTCTTTTTTGATTATCATGGTATTCATGAAACGGTTAGTTATTCTTCTAATTCGTCTTTATCAGGCGGCGATCAGCCCATTTGTCGGTCACTGCTGCAGATTTTTCCCCACCTGTTCCGAATATGCGGCGGAGGCGATCCAAAAACATGGCGCCTTCAAGGGCTTCTTTCTCTCGTTCCGGAGGGTGATGCGCTGCCATCCGCTTCATCGGGGCGGCTCAGACCCCGTTCCCTGAGGAATTTTTAGGGTCATTCCCGGCAAGAGCCGATCTCTCTCTAATCCATTGAGTTGAACGAGATCGTCGAGCTTCACTTTGTATTGTCTTGCGATCTTCCAAAGGCTTTCTCCTTCCCTGACCGTATGGGACTTCCCCGCCTTTGGAGATGGCTGCGCCTTGCTTTCTTCTTTGGCAAATCGCGCAAGAATTGCTTTCGGATCGATCGGTCCTTGAGAAATCTCTCCTGCGTAAGAGTAGAGTCTATCTCCTGCCGCCTGCCACACCGCATCGCTTCTGGAGGAGCGGAGAAGCTCAATGCAGAACTTTTCCGACTCTGCCGTTTTCGTTTTTAAAAGGGAGAGAAGCGAGATCACCCCTTTGTCCTCAAGCCT
>MGLY01000068.1:0-521 GCA_001794935.1 Chlamydiae bacterium RIFCSPHIGHO2_12_FULL_49_9
CTGGGGCCGTTTGGCGGAAAATGCCGTCTATTTAGAATTAAGGCGCAGGGGCAAACAAGCATTCTATTATAAACAAGAGCAAGAAGTCGACTTTGTAATTACAGAATTGGGAAAACCTATAGATGCAATACAAGTGTGCTATTCCGATCTTGAGGATAAAGAAACGCAGAGTCGCGAGATCAATGCTCTGCTAGAATGTTTGCAGGCCTTAGAACTTCCATCGGGGAAGATCTTAACACTTTCTTTGGAAGATGTGCTTTTACATGAGGGGAAAACGATTCATCTCATCCCTCTCTATCAATGGCTATCTATCCAAAATAATCGATCCCCATAGCCCGCTTCACGTCTTTCAGAGTTGCTTCAGCAACAAGATTTGCCGCCTGAGTCCCCTTGAAGAGAAGATCCATCACGTGTTTTGGGTCTTTAGCGAGTTCTTCTCGCCTTCTCCGAATTGGATCGAGAAAAGCGGTGAGTTCATCGAGGAGATATTTCTTCACGATCGAATCGCCAAGCCCCCCTTT
>MGLY01000068.1:534-2667 GCA_001794935.1 Chlamydiae bacterium RIFCSPHIGHO2_12_FULL_49_9
CCCTCGACTTTGCCCGGATCCTCCACTTTTAAGTGGGTCGGATCGGTGTACATCCCCTTCACTTTTTTAGCTAAGGCGTCAGGCGCATCCGAGAGAAAGATCGCATTGCCAAGGCTTTTACTCATTTTGGCTTTGCCATCGAGCCCGGGAAGGCGCGCCATCGTCGATGCGACGATCTCCGGCTCGACGAGGGTCTCTGTTTTGTAGAGGCGGTTGAATTTGCGCACGATCTCAACCGTCTGCTCGATCATCGGGATCTGATCGTCTCCGACGGGAACGAGCGTCGCTTTAAAAGCGGTGATGTCGGCCGCTTGCGAGACCGGATAGACCATGAAGCCCGCGGGAACTTCTTCGCCATACCCTTTTTGCTGGATCTCGAGTTTGACGGTGGGGTTGTGTTTAAGCCGGTTCCAGGTGATGAGATTGAGATAGTACATGGTGAGCTCGGCTAGAGCCGGAACCATGGATTGAATGAAGATCGTCGTCTTTTCCGGATCGATGCCGACTGCGAGGTAATCAAGGGCAACTTCCAAAATATTTTCGCGCACTTTGGCGGGGTTATCCGCATTGTCGGTCAGCGCCTGGGCGTCTGCGATCATGACGAACTGGCGGCACGTGTCTTGAAGCTCCACTCTTTTGGCCAAAGAGCCTGTATAGTGGCCGAGATGGAGTTTTCCGGTCGGCCGGTCTCCTGTCAAAATGATCTTCTTCTGAGACATCGGGCATCCAAGGTTTTTGGATCCCATTCTAATCTTTGGAGAACAAACCGTCCAGTCTCTTAGAAAATTCTTCAAACTTTCCTCGATTTAGCGGCTTGCCCCAAACCGCATCGAATAGACCCGGTTCTTGGAAGTTTTCATCTTGTTGAGAGGACGAAGAGACCAGCACCGCTTCGATAAACGGATGCTCTTTGACCATCTCGCGGATCTTTTCCGCTGTATCGATCCCCATGTTCTTCCATTCACACCCCAAATTCCCATCCCTTGGAAACTGGTTGTCCAAAAGAACAAAGAGACGCACCGGCTTTTTTTCTAAGATAATTTTTCCCATTTTTTCTAAAAAGGCCGCCTGCGTTGCGCACCAAATATGCGTATAATCGGGCAAAAAAGCTTCGGCCATATTCAGAGCCAATTTCATTGTAAGCCGATCATCTTCCACATGGATAAAAAGCTTCTGAACTCCAACTGCCATAGGATCTCCTTTGTAAAGATAAAGCTTTTAAATCGTTAACAAATTATTAAAAAGAAAAAATTTAAGCTTGCGCGATTCTCCCCAATATGGGATGACATTTGTTCGAGGCTGTTTTTTATGAAGAAAAAAGAAGAAAACTTACCGAGTCTGATTGGCCCCTACTCCATCATGGGGAGCCTGGGAAAGGGGGGCATGGGGGAGGTGTATCTCGCCAAAGACCCCTTTTGCGGCAGAAAGGTCGCCCTCAAGAGGATCCGCCCCGAGCTGAAAGACAATCGGGTCATCCAGAGCCGTTTCTTGAGAGAGGCCAAGGTCGCAAGCGCTCTCAGCCACCCTTCGATCGTACCCATCCTCTCGATCCAGTCGAGCCCTCCTGACGTCTACTATACGATGCCCTATGTCGAGGGGGAAACGTTAAGACAAATTTTGAAAGGAGCGAAGTCAATCAGCCGGTCAATTCCTGCGCTCGCCAGGATCTTTCTTCAGGTTTGTGAAGCTGTGGCCTATACCCACTCGAAGGGCATTTTGCACCGCGATCTAAAGCCGGAGAACATCATCGTCGGAAAGTATGGCGAGGTGATGATTTTAGACTGGGGGATCGCAGACTTCATCGATCAGATCGGAAAAGAAAAGCCGCTCCCCGCCAAAAAAATCCCGGGAGAGGATCTGACAAAGCCCGGCAAAATCACCGGCACTTTGGCCTACATGGCCCCTGAAAGACTCACCGGCACCTCCTCTTCTGTTCAAACAGATATTTATGCGCTCGGCATCATCTTGTATCAGATGCTCACCTTGCAGCTCCCCTTCCAAAGAAAAACAATCGCGGCTTTTAGAAAATCGGCTGACTTAGAAGAGCTTGTCGATCCGATTGAGATGGCTCCCTACCGAGACATCCCGCATCAATTAGCTGCCGTTTGCCACAAGTGCCTGGCCAAGTCGATA
>MGLY01000068.1:2717-2978 GCA_001794935.1 Chlamydiae bacterium RIFCSPHIGHO2_12_FULL_49_9
CATCGAGGGAAGACCCGAGTGGATTTTGACGGCGCAGCTGGATCTCAAGAGAAAAGAGGACTGGCAGTTTCAAGAAAATATGCTTCTCGCCAAACACATCGCCATCACCAGAAGTTTGGACGTAACCGAGTGGGCGGCGCTCATGGTCTCTCGCGCAACCTTTGCGATCAACTGCAGGCTCGACGCCGCCGTCAAACTCGGCAAAACGGGCCAAGGCCTGGGCCTCCTCCTCAGCGTTCCAGAAACTACTGAAGGTAAAAT
>MGLY01000068.1:3028-7554 GCA_001794935.1 Chlamydiae bacterium RIFCSPHIGHO2_12_FULL_49_9
CCGGATCGAAAAAGTCGACGATCATCTCCGCTTCTACTTAGATGGCGCTCTCAAGCTCTCCTTCGCAAGCCACCTTCCACTTCCCGCTGCCCACGTGGGACTCCTCCATAAAGACGGCGACTTTGAGATCAAGAACCTAAAAGTCTTTGACGGCAGCCACAACGTGATGGTCGGCTGTTTGGCCGTTCCAAATTCGTTTTTAAGCCACAAATTCTACGATCTCGCCCTTCAAGAATACCGCCGCATCGGCCAGTGCTTTCCTGGCAGGATGGAGGGGCGCGAGGCTCTTTTCCGCGCAGGCCTTACGCTCCTTGAAAAAGCCAAAATCGAGAAGGGAAAATCAGAGAGGGAAAAACTCTTTTCTCTCGCTTTAAAAGAGTTCGAAAAGCTCTACCGCACGCCGGGCGCGCCGCTCGAATACCTCGGCAAATCGCTCGTCTACGAAGCGCTGGGAGACGCCCAAGAAGAAGCCAAATGCCTGGAGCTCGCGCTGAGAAAATTCCCCAAACACCCGCTCCTTCCCATGCTCAAAGAGCACATCGTCTACCGGATCCACGAGTCGTCTCTCAACGATCGGGAATCGGCCTACCGGATCATCCTCCTCGCGATCCGCCACATCCCCGATCTTTTGGAAAATCCCGACACGCTTTCTCTCATCGAAAGCCTCGAAAAAAATTGGGAGACGCTCCCCTTCTTTGAGAAAAGCCAAGATAGACCTACGCAAATCGCGATCCAGCTCGCCTTCTGGCTCAACAATGCGCCAATCCTCGCCGAGATCGCAGAGGCGCCCATCGACAATATCTCTTTGGGCAATGCCCTTTTCTGTCTGCTGGAGCTCAATGCCGATCTCAAAGCTTTCGCTCACCCTCTTGAGATCCAATCTCTCGCCGAACCGCTTCCAAAAAAACTCACCTTCAACCAGGCCCGCTCTTTGTACTATCTTCTTCAAGAAGCGCTTACAAAAGATCTCGATTTATTTGAGTCCACGTTTAAAAAACTAGATACCCGTTTCCTTCCCGCCCGTCCCTATTTCGATGCTCTCGGCGCTTGGTGTTATCTTCTGCAGAAAAAATATGCAGAGGCGTCTCTTCTCTTTGAAAAATATCCGGCGACAACGCTCAACCAAGAGGCCTCGCCGCTCCACTTCCCCTATGGCGTCTATCTCTACCTCACCGAAGGGGCCAAATGGGGCCAACGCCATTTTTCTCTCGCCCTTGATACGCCCTACCCGCCGACAACGGCCCTTCCGAGCCTCTTCCTCACTCACCGCATCGACGATAAAAAGGGTTGGATCCAAAGGGCGTTTTGGTGGGAGAAAAAAGAGCTCCACAGACAGCTCGAACTCTTTTATAAAACCGTTGGAAAACCCGAATGACAAAAATCATCTCCTCAAAGCTTCTTCACGATGGCTTCTTTCAACTCAAGCAAGATTTACTGGAACACTCCAGCGGAAAAATTCACCCTTACACAACTCTCGTTTTGCAAATGGATGCAGCATCTGTCCTCGCAAAAGATGAAGCGGGGCGCTGGATCCTCAATCGCGAGTACCGCTATCCGACAGGCAACCATCTTCTCGGCGCCCCCGGCGGCAGAATCGATCCCAACGAAAACCCAATCGACGGCGCCCGCCGCGAACTTCTAGAAGAGACGGGCTACTGGGCAGATCTCTTAGAACCCCTCGGCGTCTCCTATCCATTCCCCGGCATCTGCAATCAAAGAATCCACTTTTTCTATGCTCCCAAAGCAATTAAAAAAGGCCCTCAAAAACTCGATCTTCTCGAATCGATCACAACCGAGCTCAAAACAGAAGAGGAGCTAAGACAGGAAATCCTCTCGGGCGGCCACATCGACGGCATCCTCTGCAGCGCTCTTTGGTATTTTCAAAATAGGCGCTGAGAGTATACTGGCCGCCATATGAGAGAGCTGCCCAAAGCATTTGTTGCAAAGTTGATCGAGGAAAAGTGGTATTCCTTCTGGGAGTCCCACAAGTTTTTCCATGCAGACACCTCTTCTCAAAAAAAACCTTACTGTATCGTCATCCCTCCGCCGAATGTCACAGGCGTTCTGCACATGGGCCACGCCCTTGTCGACACCTTGCAAGATATTCTCATCCGTTGGAAAAGGATGCAGGGCTTTGAAGCTCTTTGGGTTCCCGGCACAGACCACGCGGGCATCGCCACTCAAACCGTTGTCGAAAGACACCTCCTCAAAACAACCGGCAAACGGCGCAAAGACTTTTCCAGAGAAGAGTTTTTAGAGCGCGTCTGGGACTGGAAAGAAAAAAGCCAGCACCAGATTTTAGGCCAGCTCAAAAAGCTCGGCTGCTCTTGCGACTGGGATCGGCTCCGCTTCACGATGGACGAGGAGAACAATCTGGCGGTGCGCACTGCATTTAAAAAGATGTATGACGACGGGCTCATCTACCAGGGCGACTATCTCGTCAATTGGGATCCTGTTGCACAGACAGCCCTTTCTGATGACGAAGTGGAAAACGAAGAGAAAGATTCCTTCCTCTGGCACATCAAATACCCCCTCGCTAATGGCAAAGGTCATCTCACCGTCGCAACCACCCGCCCCGAGACGATGCTCGGAGATACGGCTGTCGCCGTTCACCCGGAAGATGAGCGCTACAAAAAATGGATCGGAGAAAAGATCCAGCTCCCTCTCACAGATCGGCTCATTCCGATCATTGCCGATCCCTTCGTAGATCGAACCTTTGGCAGCGGCGCTGTCAAAATCACCCCGGCGCACGACTTCACCGACTTCGAAGTGGGAGGCCGGCACAATCTTCCTCGCATCAACATCATGACCTCTGACGGGCGCATCAACGAAAATGGCGGCAAATACGAAGGCCTTACGATGGAAGAGGCAAGAGTTGCTGTCCTTGCCGATCTCAAAAAAGAGCGCCTCCTCCTCAAAACAGAGCCTCATAAACTCCGCATCGGCCACTCCTACAGATCAAAAGCCATTATCCAGCCATACCTTTCCAAGCAGTGGTTTGTGAAAATGAGCGTCTTTAAAGACAAGCTCATCCAAATCGTCAAAGAGAAAAAAGTGGAGCTCATCCCGCCCCACTGGGAAGCGACTTATTTCCACTGGATCGAAAACCTTCGCGACTGGTGTATCTCGCGTCAGATCTGGTGGGGCCACAGAATCCCCATTTGGTACAATAAGTCTGACCCCTCCAAAATGATCTGCCACGCAGAAGGCACGCCTCCGGAAGTCGCCAAAAACCCCCACCTCTGGGAACAAGACAATGACGTTCTCGACACCTGGTTCTCGTCGGCCCTTTGGCCGTTTGCCGTTCTCGGCTGGCCTCACAAAACAAAAGAGCTGAAAAAGTTCTACCCCACCTCCGTTCTCGTCACCGGCCACGATATCCTCTTTTTCTGGGTAGCCCGCATGATCCTCATGGGAGAATACGCGCTCAAAGAAGTTCCCTTCCACCAAGCCTTTCTCCACGGCCTGATCTACGGCAAGTCCTACTGGCGAAAAAACAAAGACGGCTCCATCGCCTATCTCTCCCCCGACGAGAAGAAAAAATACGATCTCGGCTCTCCCCTCCCCTCTGATGTCGAGTCAAAATGGGAAAAGATGTCCAAATCGAAGGGCAACATCATCGATCCTCTTGAGATCATCGACGAGTACGGCACCGACGCGATGCGCCTGGCTCTTTGCTCCAGCGTCACCCACGCCCGCCAGATCGATCTCGACCTTCGCCGCTTCGAAGAGTTTAAAAACTTTGCCAACAAAGTGTGGAACGGCGCCCGTTTTGTCTTCATGAACCTCGAAGACTGCACCTCCGACATCCTCTCTCAGGGTCTCGACCTCTCGCTCCTCACTCTCGAAGACAAGTGGATCCTCTCTCTTCTCAACCGCACCATCCGCGAGATCAACCAAGACCTCGAGTCTTACTCCTTCGACAAAGCGGCCACCCGCGCCTATGAGTTTTTCTGGAACGACTTTTGCGCAAACTACGTGGAGCTCGCCAAGCCCACCCTCTTCGGCAAAGCAGGCACGCCAGCCCTACGCGCTAACAAACAAAAACTCCTCGTGATTCTCCTCTCAAACGCGATCCGCCTTCTCCACCCGATCTCCCCGTTCATCACAGAGGAGATCTTTTCCCTCCTCAAAGAGAAATTCCCCAACCTCTCCCCCTCAAAACACCTCGACCCCTACACACTCGAGACGCTGCATGCCCTTTCCTCCCCCGCGTGTATCAAAGCGCCCTACCCAACTCTCATCTCTGCCAAGGACATCAACTCCGACACCGAAAAAACCTTTTCGCTTGTCCTCGAGATGATCCAAAAGATCCGCAACATCCGCGCCGAGATGCAACTGCCGCCATCAGAAAAAACAGAGCTCCACCTCTTTTCGCCCAAACCCTCCCACGAGCTCTCCATTGTCAAAGAACACCAAAACATCCTCCTCGCGCTCACTCCCACATCCCACATCCACTTCTCCGACAGCCCCGGCGCCTCCGCTCTTATCGGCTCGCTCAAACTCACGATCCCCATCCCCGACTC
>MGLY01000068.1:7607-9338 GCA_001794935.1 Chlamydiae bacterium RIFCSPHIGHO2_12_FULL_49_9
TTTGCTCCAAAGCGCCCTCTCACGTCGTCGAACAGCTCCGCATCCAGCTAGCCCAAACCGAAAAAGAACTCACCGAAATCAACTCGAAACTCAAAACTCTTTGAGGCCCCATGACTACTCCCATTTATCGCTTCCCCACTCAAACTGAAATCGCCTCCTACCTAAGAGAGAAAATCCAAAATCCCTGGTACGATGACAAAGGCATAATCCACAAAGTCTCTCAACTTTTCGCCAGCAAAAAAGCCAATGAGATGGGCATCACAATAGTC
The DNA here is from genome assembly GCA_001794935.1 of Chlamydiae bacterium RIFCSPHIGHO2_12_FULL_49_9. Lineage (GTDB taxonomy): Bacteria > Chlamydiota > Chlamydiia > Chlamydiales > SM23-39 > O2-12-FULL-49-9. Next base: position 7,877 of record MGLY01000068.1, read on the forward strand.
CTCGCACTTGGACTTCATAAACTCATGCAAAGCATAGACCCCAATATGCAAGCCGAAGAGTTTGTGGTGATTCAGAGAATATTAAAACAGGCGCTCATCGACTGCTCAATGCCTGCAGCCAGACTTTAACTGAGACAAAGTCGTATCCAAGAAATCCTTTCCAGAATAAAATTCTCTAATCCGCTCTCTTTCTTTTTTGTAGTTTGCAACCAGGTTTTCGCTTTCTTTTTTATCAAACATCACAAATATCGGAATCCGAAATGGAACGCCATTTAGATCGCTCTCAGCCTTTAACCTGGGATCATTATTTTCAGAAGGAAGGTATTCTTCTTTTAGACTTCCACTCACCCTTTCTTTATAAAGATCCTGGAATAAGATTCCATTCTTAAGACCATAGCCCAAAAGAATTCCCTGGCATACAAAATCATCGAAGATCTGACGCCACACGTCATGTTTTCCTGTTCTCAAATCTTCTATCAAAGCAATCGGATCAAAATCTGAGTCAGAAATGCGCTTAATTTCAGAGTCATGTTTCATCAAAGCGGAAATCGCCAGATCAACATTCAGAAAAACGAGCAGATTGTAATTTTTATAATTCACTTGAGTGAAGACAAACTTCTCAGAAATGGAAACTTTTTTTCTTTGAAGAATCTCCCATCCTTCTTCTAAGTGCCTGTCAATTTCTATCGCTGGAATTTCTGGATGACTGGCCAAATATTGCCGGATTTTTTTTTGATTCTCGGGAGACATATCGATTAGGTCTTCAACCGTCGCCGGCTTTGACCCTAACAGGGTATATGCTCCGCCATGCTCCAGAAGAAGTTCTTCGAAAAACTTTGTGAGTATCTCTCTGTCTGTTCCCGTCAGGCGTTCTGAGCGACTGCAGGAACAAATTGACAAAAAGAAAAATAAGATGAGATAGTGCTCGCGTTTAAGTTTTGGCAGGGAGAAAAAATATGAAATCATCCGCCCTCTTAGCAGCGATCTTTTTACTGATTATTCCCGAAAGCGGAAAGGCATCAAATGATGCCTCCTGGATTAAGGAATGTCAAGGCAATAGACTGTATATAAAGGCTGACAAGTTAGAAGTCAGAGAGAATGCTATTTTCGTCAAAGATGACTCGAATCATTCCTATCCTCTTACACATATCTTTGTAGATGAATTGGGCATCTTCACAACAACAGAATCGATCAGAGATTCAGCCCTTGGAACTGTGTGGAACATCGTTTGGTGTAAAACGTGCGGCGCCTATAGATCTGTGGATATTCGCGGTTTGTGCGTAAAATGCGGGAACCAGCCCTAACAAGAGCCTCGCTCTAGATATACAAGGGGCTTTATAAAAACCATTTTGTCGGCGTCGACAAAATGGTCTGGAGATGATCAGAAAAGGCAGGGTCTCCTAAGTCCTCGCACTTGGACTTCATAAACTCATGCAAAGCATAGACCTCAATATTAAAACAG
>MGLY01000069.1 GCA_001794935.1 Chlamydiae bacterium RIFCSPHIGHO2_12_FULL_49_9
ATGATCCGATTAATTTCTTAGAAATTTTTAAGTACAAAGACAGAGGCGTCAACAATACAGGGTGGGAGAGTCCTAAATACATTGATCTTTTAGACCGCTCTACTTTATGCAGAAAAGTAGAAGAGAGAAAACAAGTTTTAAAAGAAGCCGAGGCGATCCTCATGGAAGAGATGCCGATCATTCCGGTATTTCACTATGCGCTGAATTACCTAGAGAGGGAAGATTTAAGCGGTGTCGCCCTCTCTTCCATCGGTTGGATCGATTTCCGCTGGGCTCAATTCGATGGTGACGATTTGGAGGTCAGATGAGATGGATGACAATGCTGTTTTTTCTTTTGCTTCCTTTCCTGGTTAGGGCGGGAACAGATAGCGGCTCCATTCTCCTCTATAACGATACGCCTTTTATCTTGACGGCTATTGTGCAAGCTTCCGATGGTACCTACTTAGGTCAGTTTTCTGTTCAGCCGGGCCAGCAAAAAAACTTTACGACCAACCTTGGTCCAACACAGTACGTGCGTCCCGGGACCCCTGCTGTTTCGCTGACTCCTTACACTGTCATCTGGCAGTGCCCATCGCAGGGTTTTTATTCGATGTGCAAGACTGTATCTCCAGGCTCTTTAGTGAAAGCCAATGACTGCCCCGGCGCCCATTTCTGCGCTCCTAAGCAAGAACAAAAAAAAGAAGCGCCCGCTTCCACTTTGAAAAAGACGAAATAGTTTTCAGACGAGGAAGAGCTCTGACGTGGGGATATCCCATGCATCTCTTGGAAGCTTTTCGACAAGCTGTTCTTTAAAGCCAATACCCAATGAAAAGCTTGTTTTTGCAGATCCGAGCAAGTTGTCATAGTACCCCTTTCCGTAGCCCAAGCGGTATCCATCCCGATTGAATCCTAAACCGGGAACGAGGATCAGGCTAATTTTTGGGAAAGAAGCTTTTTCACAGATATTTGGATTGGGCTCGGGAATTCCATAGGAGGAGATTTCGAGTTGGGTTTCAAGGTCGGTGACTCTATAAGGAATGAGGCGATTATCTTCGACTCGCGGGAGAAAGAGAATTCCAGTTTTTGCAAGAAATTTGTTCAGGAGCGTTGTATCAATCTCATTTCGGATTGGGAAGAAAGAGAGAATGGGCCCCTTATCTTTTAGGCGGTTGAAAAGAGACAAAGAGGCTTCTAAACGTCTCTTGTGAGAGATGCTGCGGCGACTATCTAACAGGCGGCGGCGAAGTTCAGCTTTCTGGATCAACTGCTTTTCCTTTTAAATAAGTGACCTTTCTGACAAGAACTCCCATCTCATCGTAAAGAAACGCAAGGCCGTTTCCGTTAATTACGCTAGAAACGGGATCTCTCTGGTGAATTTTGTAATATTGGCCCTTAACGAGACGATCTTCATCATATTCCTCAACAAGCATTAAAGAGCCATCTCGATACCAAGAGAGAGACGGGCCTGTTTTTTGATTGCGGCAATACTCTCTTTCGCTTTGGAGCTGCCCATTGCTGTACCAGGTTTTTACCTTTCCATGAATCATGTTCTCATGCCAGCTAATCAAAAGTTTGGGATTCGGTTTGGTTTCATTTTGCGAGATCTCCGTGTCTAGGTAAAAGTCAACCTCCTCCCCTTCTTTTTTGCCGCTTTTGATATGGTAGTATCCCTTGAGTTTCCCAATGGAGGTATATTTTTGGACCCTTCCATCTGGCTTGCCGTGTCGAAACTCAACGGTGAGAGAGGGGGTGTCATTTTCGAAAAGCGCCTGATAACCGCCCCCATTTTCTATTTCTGACAGAACCGTACCGCTTAAACTGTAGTATGTCCCCTTGGAAAGCAGGCCTCTTTTGTACTCCTCGATCCAACAGGGATTTCCATTTGAAAAGAATCCGAGGCTCAATCCCTCTTTGACTCCGGTTTTGTAAGTCGTCTTGGCTTTAAGCCCCCCATCAGGAAAATACTCCAAAGATTCTCCTTCCAGGTTGTTCTTTGAAAAAACAAGATATTTTTCAGTTTGTCCGGAAGAATAAAAATAGAGACTGGGACCCTCCAGCGCTCCCTTTTGATAGGGGATTTTAGCGATGAGGTTTCCCTGTTCATCCCATACTTGGCTGATCCCGTCAAAAAGCCAGTCTTGCTGAACACCTGGTGTAACATCAGCGGTTCCCCCAATGACATTAGCCTCAATTTTTAGCCCCCCGTTGGCAAACCACTCCCGATAAGCTCCGTGAGCCCGCATCTCTTCTGCTTCCAGATACTGCCAAATAGATCCGTTCGGGTGATATGTGGTGATTTTGGAGTAGTTTTTGCCGCGATTTTTATAAACCCGAAGAACTTTCTTGTAGGGCTGAGCTGTCAGGAAGTTAGTTTCTTGATAAGTGACGAGCCGTTCAGGAGAACTAATGGTTTCTGTCAACCCGTTTCTATCCTGAATTTGGATGGCGACAATCGATTCGGGAGATTCACTTTGGTGGTGGCAACTGGCTAGCGCTGCAAGAGCTAAAAAGAGAAGGCGTTTCATGATTTTGTAAATTCCCGTTTATGTAGTTCCATTTCCACCTCGAAGACTTCTGTTTGAAGAGGTGTTTGAAGTCTTTTCATTCTAAGTTCTCGGATGAGGAGCTGTGGACTTGAGCTTATTGGCGTATGTAACCCGATGGGGATGTTTTCAATAATTGAAAGCACCTTCTTCAGATCGTCTTCATCCATTTGTACGGGATAGCGTTGCTTTTCTTCCGTCTCCTTCATCTCTTTTGAGAATCTTATATTTTCTTCAATAAATGAGAATCTATTTTCATTCCCGGACAGAAATGCCAGCCTCTCTTGCAGAAGATCTTTATCGACTGACGCAGGGTGTGAAAACAGAGCCTGAATCTGCTGTTTTTCCCTCTGCAAAAAAACAATCGATTCAATCTGTTCGTTGAGAAAATAGGGATTGGCGTAGAGATAGCGCCCCAAAAATCTCTCTTTTTTTTGCTTTCTTTCGAAGGCTGTTTTGGCTTTTCTCGATGCGCCTATAAAGAGCTCTTCCAGCTCTTCCAGATTTCTGTTTTGCATGAAGAGAAAGAGTGTGGCGATGAGAATTGGAATAGACAAGAGCGCGAAAAAGAAGAAGGGGCGCATTTTTAGGAAAAAAAGTTTTCCGCATTTTTCAAAAAACATATTGGCTCTGGTTCCTTAAGTAAAAGGCGGTCTTATACCCATTAGCCAACACTTCCCAATCGACTTGTTGGTGTGGATCTACATATTGGTCTCCCTTTAAAAGAGCTTCGTGGAATTGTCTTGCATGGATTGGCTCTTTGAATTGGAATTCGATTTCCATTTTCGATTGATAGGGCTCTTTTGAGGCGCCGATTTTTGGAAATTTTAGGAGCTGATAACGGATTTCCTGAATATGAATAGGATCGCCTTGTTCTCTGAACTGAGAAAGCAAAGGATGAGCGGTTAGCCAATTGAGCGATTCCGCAACTCTTGGAGACTTAGGGATATAGGGATACTCCTTGCTGTGCGCATCAATGGCAGCTGCCCAGCGACTGATGATCTCATCATCGGTTCCAGTGAAGATTTTCTTTTTTATGGAGGGATCCCATTTTTCTAAAGAAGAGTGAAGCGATTGAAGCATTTTTGCCTTCCTTGCCCCAGTCGATTTTATCCCTCCGATAAATAGAGCAGACGAGATAGCCAAAGAGAAAAACAGGAGAAAAAGACTGTAGATTCCAAGCTTTTTCCAATTTTTCTGTGGGAAAAACTCTCCTCTCCTAAACTGAAGCGATCCGGGTTTGGCTCGTTCTAAAGCAAGCCCTATAGAAACGGCAAATTTTTGATCTTCAGGAGTGAGGGCGCCTTTACATTCTGAACAAATGGCATCTCTGACATTTTCTATTAAAAATTCAGAAAGATGGCAAAGAGCATCAGTGCGACCAGTAAAGAGGAGGGGTTGGAGATCAGCTTCTCTTTGGAATGAGTGAATGATTTGAGCTAATTTTTGGCGCAATTCGTGCAGTTTGTTCGTTAGGCTTGGATTTAAATGAGCTTTTAGCTGGAGGAGATCAACTTGTCTTGCAGCCCCCTCAATTTCTTTGTGGAGAAGAATCTTTTTTCGATCTTCCCAAAAGGCATTCAAAAGAGAGTCGACCCCTCCGGGAATCGAGTGCGATTTGAAGGGGCTTCCATTTTGCATCCAAACGCAAGTCCACTCTGTTGTGCCTAGATCGACGATAAATACGCTTTGCAGCGAAGGAATTTTCCATTGCACAAAAGAACAAAGAGCTGAGCAAACTGAGCTAATCCCATCAGGTTCGATCTGAATTTTCTCAAACTCGCTCAGGTGGGCTTTGATCGCCTCTTTTCTAGCCGTAAATAGCAGGGCTTTAGAGTTTTTTCTTTGCAAAACAGGAACTGTAAGGACCTCCTCTTGGGGGAAGTAGTGGACAGATTCTGCCTGAAGAGCGAGAGCTTGTTCGACTAAAGGCCCCTTTTTAATGGTCAGCTCTACAATGCGGATTATAAATTCGCGGCAGGAAAGTCCGGACCCAATACGTCCTTTAGAATCTGTGTAAAGCTGCTTTACAACTGCAGCATCAGAGATGTTGGCGGTGCGCAAGGCGAGGATTTTTGTCCCGTGTCGGCGGGTTACCTCGACAGCTGCCGCCCGTAAAAGAGGTCCATCCAGTTGAATGCCTAGCAATCTCATAAAAAATTTCTTAACCAAAAGGAAGATCATTTTACCTGGCCGGGCTTTTTCCTACGAGAAGTCGATACAGAAAAAGTTAAGATTTTTTTATAAATCCGGGAAAGAATGACGAAAATGGGAAGTCTCTTTAAAATGGAACCACTATGAATTTGCCCTATTTAATTCACCTGGTTTTTCTCACCTATACGATTCTCCTTTTTATCAGGATTGTCACATTTTGGTTTCCCGCTTGGCAGGCTCACAATTTAGTTCGGTTTGTAGCCTTTTACACAGATCCTTATCTTAATATTTTTAGGCGCCTCCTTCCTCCCTTGGGAGGAGTTCTCGATCTAAGCCCGATTTTGGCCTTTTTTGCTCTCCGACTTTTAGAAATTATCCTTTTAGGACTTTTTCGATGAAGGATCGATTTTCTTTAGGCGCTGCTCAACTCCCCAATAAAGTTTTATACGCCCCCTTGGCCGGTTGCTCTGATCTTCCCTTTCGATCGATGTCTTGCCGCTATAGGCCAGGGATTGTCTATTGCGAGATGGTCAAAATAGATGCCCTGGTTCGAAATGATCCTCATACCTATCGCCTTTTGGATTATGAGCCTGGGATGCATCCCATTGGAGCTCAAATTTGTGGAAGCAAACCAAGAATGGCTGCGTCTGCGGCTCGGATTGTTGAAGATCTGGGATTTGATGTAATCGACTTCAATTGTGGCTGTCCTGTTGATAAAGTGACTAAGGACGGCAGCGGTTCAGGAATGCTTAAAAATCCCGAGTTAATTGGCGAAGTTTTGTCTGCAGTCACCGCAGCCATAACCATTCCGGTAACGGTAAAAATTCGGGCGGGTTGGGATGAGAAGTCGATCAACTGCGAAGAGATTACTCGAATTGCCGAAAGGGCCGGAGCTAAGGCTATTGCGGTGCATGGAAGGACTCGCGAGCAGGGGTATAAAGGCCCCGCGAATTGGGACTACATCCGATCCTCAAAAAAAGCAGCGAACAAAATTCTGGTCATCGGAAATGGAGATATTTTCGATGCCGAAAGCGCGCTTCGAATGTTTTCCTACACAAATTGTGACGCGGTTTTGGTCTCGAGAGGGACAATGGGGCAACCCTGGATTGCAGAGGACATTTTAAGATCTCTATCGGGACAGGAGCCCATGGAAAGAACGATGCAAGATATGAAGAGGGCTCTTCTTGAGCATTTTGACGCCATCATCCGTTACCAGGCTGAAAAGCAGGCTCTTTTAGACATGCGCCGAGTTGGCTGTTGGTATCTTAGAAGATGTGAAGGTGTTAAAAACCTCCGGATGGAGATCAACAGAGCGGCCTCCACATCATCCGTTTTTGATTTGATCGACCAGTTTTCTTGGGAATCGACGCAAATGGCCTCAGATTCAGCGTTTGCAGCCAGCGAATCCTGAGATCACTCGTCGGGATTGTTTTTAAGGCGCTCTTCGAAAATCTTTTGCAGTCTATCGATATTGTGCTGGGTATCGACCGGATCCGTTTTTGACCTTTTTTTCTTCTTGCTCCACTTTTCCAAAGTCTCGATGAAATCCAAATTATTTTGGACATTTGCTCCTGCGGATTTTACATGGAGAATAAGGCCCCGATCATTCGTTATTACCGTAATTAGTTTCCGGTTTTTTGCTTGCTCAATTCGATCGACGATGTATTCGTCTGCGCTTGTTCCCTCCGGAGTAAAGACAACTACTGGGGGCGACGGATAAGAGTGGCCGCTTTCCTCTCCCGCCTTAAAACTCCCATCGAAGACAAGAGTTCCTGAAAGTTTGCATTTTGTGAACTTTTTTTGGAGGAAATGGACTAAAGTTTCTCGGACGGTCTGAAGGGAGCGCTTCGAATCGATGAGGCTAAAGATCAGATTGTAGCCATCAATATAATAATACATTTTTACGCACTGAACAGCGACTCGATGGAGAGAAGGATTTTGTCTAGGGCTTTTCTTCGGTGGGAAATTCGATTTTTTACCGATTCTTCGAGTTCAGCAAACGTTTTGTTATAGCCATGTTTTATAAAAAGGGGATCGTAGCCAAAACCTCCGCTGCCTCGATCTTGTGTGAGCAAAATCCCCTCGCAAGTTCCTTTGACATTCTTTTTCAGTCCGTCGGGAGAGGCAATTGCAATGCTGCATTCATAAAAAGCCTGGCGATCTTCATCTAAGAGATGCTGCATTTCATCGAGGAGTTTTTTTCGATTTTCGAGATCTGTTGCATCGCTGCCAGCGTATCTAGCTGAAAAAACGCCTGGGGCTCCGCTAATTGCGGGCACGACCAGGCCTGAGTCATCTGCGAGAACCCATCGATTCAAATGCTTTGCCGCATGAACAGCTTTCAAAATGGCATTTCCCTCAAAAGTATTTTCTGTTTCTTCTGGAGGAATGTAATCTGGAAAATCGGAAAGGCTTAATAGGTCAAAGCGGGAAAAAGGTTTAAAAATAGAGCGAAATTCGCGCACTTTATGCATGTTCGTGCTAGCGATGACGAGCTCTATAGAGGGGAGTTGAGGGGAACTTCTAGATGGAGATCGCATAATATAAACCTACATCCCCACCATAGGGGATTTATTTTTTCTGATCAAAGTAATTATCAATATCGGTGATCGTAAATATTTCTCCCTGGAACTCAAATTTCTCTCCAACGGTTTTCCCTTTCATCGCTTGAGCCAGCTTTGATTGGAAAGAGAGGATCCGTTTTTCTGGATCGGCGTCCCATGGGCCAAGCAAAGTAAAGCGCAAGTGCTCTCCTTTTGAGTCTTTGCAGTGAACGACAGACCCAATTCCAACTTCATCAGGTCTAACATCTTCAGGAGTCAAAATACGGGCTTTAGCAATCTGGTCGGAAAGGAGTTTCAACTCTGACTGCAGCCGATCTCTTCTTTCAAGAGCTGCTTTGAATTCCGCATTTTCTCTCAAGTCTCCGAGGGCTCTTGCGGCTTCGATTTCTTTGGCGTTTGCAACGGTTTCGACTGTGGCAATCTGCTGGATCCTCAGCTGAGTTTGTTGATACCCTTCCTGAGAAGTCCAGATCGTGAAATCTTCTGCTGTGTCGATGTCTTTATTTTTTCTGAGCCTGGAGAGAGAGGGATGGGCTACTTCTCCCAGTGAGTGGAGAATCTTGATATCATGATCTGTCAATGAGCCGCATTTCGTAGCCAAAAGAAGATATTCTTTTACCTCAGCCAAGCTTGATTGTTGCATGATATCTCGGACGACTTTGTAGCGACCCGCGGTGATAATCCCAATCACTTTTTTAGCAAGATCCCGATGCTGAGGTTTTTTCTCGAGGAAATCGAGCGTGATTAAAAGCCCCTCGAAAAACCGATTCTTCCCATCGGAGTCCGAAAACGGAAGTTTTGATTTGGGATCGATGATTTTCTGGAAATACCAAACAAAGATTTCAGGGAACGAGAGCGGATGGATTAAGAGAGTATTTAACTTTTGCTTTAAGAGTTCTTTCGTGCTGGGCGCATCGAGTTCAGCCAAGAGAAAATCTCTGAGCAGATTTTGATCGACGCTAAAGAAAAGCTCGAGGAAAATTTCGGTCCAATCTTTTTTGAGTTTGCGAATTGCTTGAAGCGCCCGTTTCTGGAAAGCCATCACGCTTATTGTTCGGATCATTTCAGCGCTGTTTTGAAGCTGGGTGATCAGAGCTGAAATTTGTTCAGAGACTTTAGGAACACTGAGATCTTCCAGGAAGAACAGAACTTGAAGTTTTTGGCCGTCGCCCAGTTGTTCCTGCTCTAAAATGGTTTTAAAGCGAGTTTCCAAAGAGGCTTTGAACTCGGCATTTTTAAGCGTCTCAGGGAAATCCCTTAAAAATGAATAAACCATCTGAATGGTTGCATTGACGCTCGGCTTTGTTTCTAAGGCCTTATGAAGCGCGACTTCGTGAGGAACATCTTCGGTGCGGAGGCGGAAGGGTTCTTTCAGCTCCTTAGGCGATTCAATGCGAGTGTCTTTTTTTAGTTTAGCCCGGGCTGTTTGCCACCAACGGTTCCAGTCATCGGCGGGGATGACTAGATCGCACATCTCTTCTTTGATTTCAGCTGCGGTTTTTGGACCTAAATCGCGAAGAAGGGCTCTCAAGACTTCAGTCGGGTTTTCTCTCGCTTCTTTTTCGAGTAAATCGGGAGCGCCAAAACGCTTTGCATAGAAATGATCGTGAGTAAGCGGTGTCAGCGTTTTGAATGCTTTTTCAAATGAAAATTGCTGAAGCCCAATTACATACTCAAATTCCAGGTTGAGCTCTTCCCGAACAAAGGAGACGTCGACAATTTCTCCGGTGCCCCATCCCCCGGTATGAAAGACGAAACTCCCTTTTTTCATGTGGGTCAGCAGTTCGAAGCTGCGGATAGCGGATTGAAAGCGCTCTCGATTTCTGAGACCAACCAGGCGAAGTTTGTCCGAAAGAAGCGGATCATTCGCATATCGGTCCCTCAAGTATTGAGTTGCGAGATCTGCAAGTTCTTCGCTGTTGGTTGTTTGAAGATCGAAAACAAGTCGCAGCACAGAATGGATGTGTTGAGGGTCTGTCAATAAGCGCCAGAGAGGAAGAACCCTCTCAACATGAGGTCCAAAATGTCTAGCTAAATCAGAAGTTTTTACACTCTCCAATACAGCTGCAATTTCTTCTCCATCGGGCTGATCGCCATAGCAATACTCTTCCCAAATTTTTAAAAAACCCGGGTAGTCGTTGTTTTGTATTCTCTCGCGAAAATCTTTTAAGTAAGTCATATCCCTGTACCCAGTAAGAAAAGTCTCTGGGGAGAGTATAGGAAGATGTCAAATAATCTTCAATTCAAGAGTTTAAGAATTAATAAAGTCTGTTTTTCAAAACTTTCTTGCAAGAAAACCCAAGCAACCCTACCCTTTCAAAATTCGGCAGACTTTCCTATGGTTCATATAAAAATTAAAAAAGGTCTCGACATTCCAGTTGATGGGCAGCCCCTTGGTTCTGCCCGGCCTCATCCCGCCTCTCCGGTTGTTTTATTTGACTTTTCTCCCTTCAAAACGGTTCATCCCCATCTTTTAGTCAAGGAGGGAGACCCTGTGCTGATTGGTCAGCCTCTGATTCAAGACAAACGGTTTCCTGGGCGTATTTGGGCTTCTCCTGGAGCTGGGATTGTTGAGGAAATTTTGCGGGGAGAGAAACGGGCGCTTGTTGGGATCAAAATTCGCTCCGGAGAGAAGCTTGAGTTTTTTGCCCTTCCTCCGGCTCCGCAGACCAAGGAGGGCTCTCTCGACTACCTTGCAAAGACCGGCCTCTTAGCCTACTGCTGGACGCGCCCTTTTCACGTTCCGGCCTTGCCTCAGCTGGTTCCGAGAAGCATTTTTGTAAAAGCGGTTGAGTCGGCCCCATTTGCCCCCCCTGCCGAAATGCAGGTCGAAGGGAAAAGGGAGGTTTTTCAAGCAGGTCTTGATTTCCTTTCTTTATTGGCTCCTGTGCACCTGGTCTACAGGAAAGGGACTCAGAGCGGGGCTTTTCTTGAAGCGAAAAGCGCCCTTCACCATACGGTTGAAGGGCCTCATCCTGCAGGCAATCCCTCGCTCCACATTCAGAGGATCGATCCAATCGAGAAAGCAACGGATATAGTTTGGACTCTCGATGCTTGGAGCGTAGTTGCGATTGGGCATGCGGCGCTGAGCAACCGGTTTTACAATCGAAGAATTGTTTCTTTGGCAGGCGCCGGCGTATTGCCCGAACACAGAGGATATTATGAAGCGCATATTGGCGCTTCGTTCGAGACCCTAACAAAAAATCGCCTCCGAGAAAGTGCAGTGAGACTGATTTCCGGAGATCCCTTAATGGGAGAGGCAAAGGATTTTTTGGGCTTTTCCCATTCAATTTGCTGCGCTATCGAGAAAAGCTCAAAACGGGAAGTTCTTCACTTTCTTCGAATTGGAGAGGACCGATATACCGCTTCAAGGACCTATTTTTCTTTTAGAAAGTTTTTCTCTTTTAATACCCTTTTGCATGGAGAAGAAAGAGCGTTTATCGACCCAAATGTTTACGACCGGGTCATGCCGATTCAAGTTCCGACAGCTCTTCTTGTAAAAGCTGTGATCGCAGAAGATTTTGAGCGCGCCGAGGCTTTGGGGCTTCTTGAAGTTGCGCCTGAAGATTTTGCTCTTCCGACTTTCGTTTGTCCCAGCAAAATCGAGATGGTTGAAATCATTGAAAACGGCTTAAAGCGGCATGCCGCGGACAGTCTATCGATGTAATACCATGAGATGGCCCAAATTCGTTTCTCTTTGTTTGGCCTCTGCATTCATACCTTTATCTGCTGAAGTCGATTCACTCTGCATCGACTCCCCGGCTTGTCAGCTCTTTAAAGACCTTGAGCTTGTAAACAAAATTGATTTAGAAGTGCATGATCGGCTCCCGCTGATTATTAACTACCAGCTGCAAGGGGGCTATTTCGCAATGCCCTCGGCAAGAACATTTGATGCGGGAGTTTTGGGATTTGGCTTTTCCTACGTTCCCCCTTATAGACTTTGGAGTTTGGGATTTCAGTTTTTCGACCATATTGAGACGACGGGAAACTATTGGGTTTATAACGGAATTTCTGAGGCAAATTTTGGTCATTTGGGGTTTGGCGATGATGCAGAAAGGGCGGCAAACGTAAAATTTATCCTTCTTCGCAAAGAAGATGGATTTCCTTTTCTTCCGGACTTTGCCCTCGGATGGAACGATTTCTTTGGCTCATGTCGATTTAATTCTTTCTATGTCGTAGCAACTCAAGAATTTCTGAAATATAATTTTGAAGCAACTTTAGGTTGGGGGCGAGGCCGTATTCATGGCTTTTATGGAGGTATTGCTTGGACTCCGTTGAGGAGACCGGGGCGCAATTGGGATTTGTCTTTAATTGCTGAGTACGATGCGAATAACTATAAAAAGCACGGATCCGAACATCCAGACGGAAGAAAAGTCAGTTGCAGAATCAATGCGGGAGCGCAGCTGAAATTATGGGATCTGTTTCGGTTTTCAGCAAGCACGCTCAGGGGAGAAGACTGGGCCGCAAGTGCGGCTATTAATTACAACTTGGGGGCTTCCAAAGGATTTTTCCCCAAAATTTATGATCCCTCTCCCTATGTAGGACCTGTCGATACCCAGCCAATGGGACTTTTGCGCACAAGACAAGAGTTTGCTCAGGAGCTTGCCTATGCGTTTAAAGAGCAGGGGTTTGATCTTTACAGTCTTTACCTAGTTCCCGGAGAAAAGGGGAAAGACGGCCTTTGGATGAAAGTGGTTAATGTCCGCTATAGAGAAGAAGAAGATGTCAGAAGCCGAATAGAACATATCTTGGCGTCGCTGACTCCCTCAAATATTTCGACTCTTACAGCAGTAGTTGAAGCAGATGGCGTAGCTTCTCACGAATACCGTTTCCGGTTACAGGACCTGAAGCGATATGGCGAAGGAAAAATGGGAGAAGAGGAGTTTCGCGTTGTTGCCCCGATGAAAAATGCATCTAAGAGTCCAAGCGAGTACGACGCGGCGCTTCTCTACCAAAGAAATAAAGCCATTTGGATGCTCACTTTCAGGCCCTGGTTCCGCTCTTTTTTTGGGAGCAGCCAAGGGAAATTTAAATATGAAGTAGGGCTTGCCTTGGGTCCCGAAGGGTACCTTTTCGATCAGGTTTATTATTCTCTTTATGGAACGTGGACGATTAAATCGAGCACAGAGGGGATGAAGGATCGGGATTTCCTTACGCCATCGAGGATTATCAACGTGAGAACTGACGCCATCCTTTATAACCAAGCTAACTCATTTCACGTAGATCAGGCCTATTTGCAAAAGAGCTGGAATTTGGGCAAGGGCTGGTTTTCGAGGATCGCAACAGGCTACTTTGAAACAGCTTATGCGGGCGTTGCGTGGGAGGCTCTCTATTATCCTCCAAACTATAACTGGGCAATCGGCGTTGAAGCTGCAACTGTTTGGAAGAGAAAATACTACGGGCTGGGTTTCCAGCATAAGATCAGAAAAATGACCCCTGAGGGGGATGTTTATTCCCCTTATATTGGGGTTCAGTACTTTTTCGATGTCTACTATGAATATAAACCATTCAATCTCGATTTCAAAATCAGCGCCGGACAATTCCTGGCTCGAGACAAGGGCGCTCGATTTGAAGCGGGCAGAACATTTTTAAGCGGGCTGCGGGTTGGGTTATGGTATACCGTGACAAATGCAGAAGATCAGATGCACGGTCGGAGATACTATGACAAGGGATTTTCAATCACGATGCCTTTAGATTTGTTCTTAAATAAAACAAGCCGAACTCGAATCGGATATTCGATGTCGGCTTGGCTTCGCGACTGCGGCGCGCAAGCAGCTACCGGAAAGCAACTCTACCCAACTCTTTACTGGGAAAGGTATAACACCAAGCCGGTCATCTACTGATGTAAAGCAGTTTTACATCAAATCGAGGACTTCTTTGACGGCGTAGGTAAAAATCAGGTCGGCTCCAGCCCGTTTGATGCTGAGAAGCGTTTCGAAAAAGACTTTCTCTTTATTGAGGTAGCCTGCGGCGTGTGCGGCCATAACCATCGCATATTCTCCGCTTACGTGATAAGCCGCGATCGGTCTTTTTGTCTGCTCGCGCAGTTTTGCAATGATATCTAGATATAAACTCGCCGGTTTGACCATCAGAATATCGGCGCCCTCTTCTTCGTCAAGAGCTGCCTCTAATAGGGCCTCGCGCGAATTAGCCGGATCCATTTGATACGTTTTTTTATCGCCGAAAAGCAGTTTTGTTTTGAGAGCCTCGCGAAACGGACTATAGAGAGACGATGCATATTTTGCGCTATAGGCCAAAATCCCTGTCGATTCGAATCCCTCCTCATCGAGAGCTGATCTAATTGCTTTTATTCTTCCATCCATCATGTCGCTGGGAGCAACGAAATCAACACCTGCTTTTGCTTGCACAAGGGCCATTCGGATTAGGCAATCTATTGTTTCCTCATTGAGAATTTCTCCTCGAGAATTGGCAAGTCCATCATGTCCGTGGCTTGTGTATGGATCGAGCGCCACATCTGCGATAATGCAAATTTCGGGAACTAATTCCTTAATTTTGGAGATAGCTTGGGGAAGTATTCCGTCGGGATTCCAAGCTTCTTGAGCGCCGGAGCTTCTTAAAGAGGGATCGATGACGGGAAAAAGGGCAATCGACTGAATCCCCCTGTTATAGAGATACCTGGCCTCATCGGCTGCTAGATCGATGGATAGTCGCTCAATACCCGGTAGGCTGGAAATCGAAGAGCGCGCATTTTCTCCATCGGTGATAAATAGGGGCGCTATCAGATTAGAGGGGTGGAGATGTGTTTCTTGAACCATTTTTCGAATTGCTTCTGATTTTCGGTTTCGACGAAGTCGAATTGGCAAGCTGGCGGTTTGAAACATAGATCCCCCTTGGTAAATCAAAATTTTATCCGACAAAAGTTTCGAAAGCATCAATTTTCTTGATCAGGCCACTTTGATATGGCACCCTCATTCAACGACGGTCTCTATACACAACGTGATTCAAAATTTGGGATGCCGGCACAGCCAAAAACCAAATTTTGAGTCACGTTGTGTATAAAGAGGGTTCGCATGTTGAATAACTACGAAGAATTTACAGAAAATCAGATCAAGGTTCTTGAGCGTTTTGTTACAAGCACTACCGGAAATGTATTTGTTTTAAGAAATCTTCCAGAGGTCATAAAAGGCGCCCTTTTTTCTCGATACTCTCGCTCGACGTTGGGACTGAGATCTCTTCTTTTGAAGGAATTTATTTTAAATGATGATACTGCATTTAATGCGATTACAGGAAAGCAGACAGATGTTGATGGAACGGAAGGTCAAGCTGCAGCCATTCAAAAAGCGCAAAATTTCTACGATCGAATCTTGGATGGATATGGAGACGACTCAATCGGAGAGCTGGGCGGAGCCCACCTTGCGATTGAAAACATCTCGATGTTAGCGGCAAAAGTTGTTGAAGATAGCCGGATCGGAGGCTCGCCTCTTGAAAAATCGACTCGATATATCTATTTCGATCAGAAAGTAAACGGCGAATATCTCTTCTATAAAGAGCCGGTTCTCATGACCTCCGCATTTAGAGAGCTCTACTTAAAAACATGCACAGATCTATTTGACACATATGGGAAATTGATTCCGCCTTTAACGGCTTTGATCGAGAAGGGATTCCCCAAAGATCCTCAGATTTCCAAAGGGGCTTATACAGCGGCTTTGCGAGCCAAAGTATTGGATTGCTTAAGAGGGCTTCTCCCCGCGAGCGCGATGACGAACATGGGAGTATTTGGAAATGGCCGTTTTTTCGAGTCGCTAATTCAAAAATTAAATTGCAACAACTTGGCCGAAATGCAAGAAATCGGCAGAAGGGCTTATCAGGAGCTCTCTAAAGTCATTCCCTCTTTCGTTCGAAGGTCTGACCCTTCTCATAAACACCATAAGGCTTATGCCCAGTTCTTGCAGAACATGCACCAGGAAATTCGCCATTTTGCCGGTAAGCACGCGAAAGAAGCCCCCGCTTTGACGACCCCCGGGGTTCGATTGATTGACAAAGATCCCGACTCGGTCGCAAAAGTAGCTGCAGGATTGCTGTTCAGTTCAAGCTCTTCAGGTCTTGGGGAGCTTCAAGAGTATTGCCGAACTCTTCCTGAAGAGGAGTTGAACTGTTTGCTGGAGGCGGCTTCATCGGCAAGAGAAAACCGCAGGCATAAGTCTCCCCGGGCGCTTGAACATGCAAGTTTTACTTTTGAGATTTTGGCAGATTTTGGGGTTTACCGAGATCTTCACAGGCATCGGATTTTGACCCAGGAGAGACAGCTTCTCTCTTGCGATTATGGCTACTATACTCCTCCTGAAATTGTGGGAACTGAGCTGGAGAGCGAGTATCACAGTGCCATGGAATCTGCAAAAAAAGCTTATGATGCCATTAAGCTTGAGCTCCCTGAAGAGGCTCAGTATGTAGTCCCCATGGCCTATCATGTTCATTGGTATTTTCATGTGAATTTAAGGTCTCTGCAGTGGCTTTGCGAGCTTCGCTCTCAAGCGGCCGGCCACCCTACTTACAGGTTGATTGCTCAAGAAATGGCCCGTCAGGTAAGTCTTGCCTTGCCTCCTTTTGAGCGTTTCTTTAAATTTGTCGACTTTGATGGATACGAACTGGGTCGATTAGGCGCAGAAATTCGTCATGAGGAAAAGCAAAAAGTCCGCATATGAAACCTGAACAACTGATCCCCGGCAGCGTGACGGGAGGCGCTCTCCTTGTCGCGGGGAGCTGTATTGGCGCGGGGATGCTGGCTCTTCCGATTGTGACTGGACTTGCTGGCTTTTTTCCTTCTCTTACCATGCTTCTGGCTGCCTGGGCTTTTATGACCTTTACTGCATTGCTTTTGATTGAAGCAAACGGGTGGTTTTTCGGCCAAGTCAACCTCCTCTCTATGGCAGAAGAATCTTTGGGTAAATCGGGCCGCCTCGTCGCTTGGGTTACCTATTTATTTCTTTTTTATTCTCTGCTTGTCGCCTACATAGCTGCCAGCGGCTCTATTTTTTCTGCGATTTTAGAGGGGCTCTTCGGCCTTTCCGTTCCCGGATGGGCGGCCTCTTTGTTTTTCACTGCCCTTTTTGGGTATATCGTTTATTTGGGCACTCGCCCGATCGATTTTTTCAATCGGATTTTAATGGTTGGCCTCATCTTGACCTATTTGGGAATGATTGGGTTGGGAATTCGCCATATTCGGCCCGAGCTTTTGGCCCATTTTCTCCCTAAATACACTTTTCTCTCTCTCCCCGTTTTGGTCGTCTCTTTTGGATTCCAAAACATGATCCCAAGCCTGACTGCTTACATGAAGGGCGATTTAAAAAGGGTTCGGCAAACCATTTTGGGCGGCAGCCTGATCGTCTTGGCAGTCTATCTGATTTGGTCTCTTTTCGTTTTGGGAGTTGTCCCTTTTTCCGGCAGGGGCGGCATTTTAGAGAGCTATCAAAATGGAGAAGAAGCCACGATTGCTTTGAGGGGCGTTCTCGGCGTTTCTTCGATCAGTCATTTTGCTCAAGGATTTGCCTTTTTTGCCATCGTAACGTCTTTTCTCGCTCAAGGACTTACGTTGAGCCATTTTCTGGCAGATGGGTTTAAGATAGAGATTAAATCGCAGAAATTTAAATGGATCTGTCTACTTGCGTTGGCTCCGCCTTTGCTGTTTGCTTTGTATGATCCCCAAGCGTTTTTTAAGGCGCTTAGTTTTGCCGGTGGAATTTGCGCGATGATTCTTTTTGGAATTCTTCCCGTCCTAATGGTTTGGATCGGGCGATATCAAAAAGAGCTGACCTCAAACTATCATGTTTGGGGAGGGAAGCTGGCTTTAAGCGCCGCATTTTTATTTTCGCTTCTTGTCATTGGATGCGAATTGGCCCGCATTTTTTTATTTTAACCGTGAGAGTTCTTTATGCTCCAAACCAATCGCCTTATAGGCGGGATTCTTCTTGTTTCAGGGACTTCGATCGGCGCCGGGATGTTGGCGCTTCCAGTGATTTCTTCATTTGGAGGTTTTTTCCCATCTCTTCTTTTTTTGACGATTTGCTGGCTATTTCTTTTTGTTACTTCTCTTCTCCTTCTCGACGTCAATTTGGCCTGTCCGGGGGAAGTAAATTTAATTAGCATGGCAAGCCGGACCCTGGGAGTTTGGGGAAAAGGGGTTTGTTGGGTAACGTATCTTCTTCTTCTTTATTCGCTAACGGCTGCTTATATTGCGGGAAGCGCTCCTTTATTTCTCGACGCTATTTATTTCATGACGGGATGGAAAGCGCCTGTTTGGATAGGCCCGTTTCCTCTTCTTTTCCTTTTTGGAATATTTGTTTATCTGGGCACTCAAGCTGTAGACTGGGTCAACCGCCTTCTTATGGCCGGCTTGATTTTAGCTTATTTTTTGCTCGCGGCTTTTGTCCCGTCCCATATGGATTTTTCCTATTTATTGCATGTAGATTATTCCGCTATCTGGATTGCGGTGCCTGTCATGATCACATCATTTGGTTTTCATATTATTATTCCAACGCTGACTACTTACCTGCATCACGACAAGAAAAAGCTTCGGATTATTCTTTTCCTCGGAAGTCTGGTTCCTCTTGTCGTATATCTTTTTTGGGAATTTCTCGTTTTGGGCACTGTGCCGCTGGAAGGGCTCATCTCTTCTTGGTCGACCGGGCAAACAGGAGCGTTTGCTGTTTCTCAAGTTATTGAAAATAAATGGATTACGTCTGTTTCCAGCACCTTTGCTTTTTTTGCCATTGTAACCTCTTTTCTTGGGGTCTCTTTGAGCCTGTCTGACTTTTTAACTGATGGGCTGAAGATGAGGCGGTTTAGCTTAGGCCGTGAATTTGCAAGCTTGCTCACTTTTATTCCGCCTCTGATTTTTGTCTTGGTCTATCAAAGAGGGTTTATCATAGCTCTTCAATATGCGGGCATTTTTGTCGCGATTCTTCTTTGCATATTGCCGGCTTTAATGGCTTGGACGCTTCCTACATATCGAAGCCTTTTAAGACGAGGGTTATTGCTGGCGGTCATTTTGCTCTCGATTTTTGTCATTGCTCTCGATATTTTGGAAGAGGTGGGCTATCTAAAAACATTGGTTTTAAATGTTTCAGTTAAAAGCTGATTTTACCCCTACCGGAGATCAGCCCGAAGCAATAGAGCGGCTCGTCTCAGGCGTACGGTCGAAGAAAAAAGCGCAAGTGCTTCTTGGGATCACCGGGTCGGGCAAAACATTTACCATGGCCAATGTGATCCAGCAATCTGGCAGGCCGGCTCTTGTTTTAGCCCACAATAAAACTCTCGCGGCTCAGCTCTATCAAGAATTTAAG
>MGLY01000070.1:0-4591 GCA_001794935.1 Chlamydiae bacterium RIFCSPHIGHO2_12_FULL_49_9
GAGCCGTCTGCGAATTTTGCAAAGAAACATCTAAGAGATAAAACCCAAAACTCCAAACGATCCCCAGTAAAAATAGAGCGATGGCTCCGGCAATCAGAGTATTGAAGATCGCCTTGAGCATTGAATATTGCTGCACTTGGGCCAGCCCATTTAGGTAGATGACTAAAGACCACACCGCAAGCACTACTTTCGAGATCAAAATCAAAAAGAGAATGGGCGCCTGCGCTTCAGTCACATATTGGGGAGGGATGTTCAGAAAAAGAGCCTGGCCAAACATCATCACCATGAGGAGCCAAAGAGGGATATTGAGAATCATCGGGACGCAAGACCAGGCGTAAACCGCCCTCAGTCCCGCAAAAGTTCCATGTCCCTTAAAGATCTTTCCGATCCAAAGGACAACCCAGCTGAAAAAAGCAAAACACGCGTATCCCCAAAAAGGCGCTAAAATAGCCGCGGCGACAAGGATCAATGGCGTTGAGAAAACAGCCCCCATCGAACCTGTTTGAAATGCGTTCAAAAGAGAGGAAAAGCCATAGATAAAGGCCAAAAGCCAAAGGGAGCGCTTCGGATTTTCAGATACAATGCGACTGATGGTGGCGCGCGGGCGCAACCATATTGATAGCCAAGGACTTTCAGACATATTCCCACCAAATATTCAGGTGCCTCTACCTGTCTAGGATGGAGCGGGGTCTGTACAGAAAAGCGGTTAAGCTCTTTTTGCACCTGTAGCTCAGCTAGGTAGATAGAGGCACCGGAAAACTCGTCAAGACGAGCCATTAATTGTATTTTAAATTTTGCATCATTATTTAATCAAATAAATTAAAAAGATAAGTTTATGAAACTTTATATCAAACTCATAAACCTAAAAAGATTAAATAGAAGTAGAATAAAGATAAACAGAACGACTTTGGTGAGGGCGATATTGGCAATCGATCGGCTGATCGAAAAGCCCTGAATTTCCCGAAGGCTTTGAGTGAGAAGAACAAAAGACCAAATGGAAACAACAAATGTGATGAAATTGATGAAAAGAGAAGAGGGCTCCCCTCCATCTAAAATAAAGGCAGCCTCGGAATTCGTCCCCAAAAGAATAAACCACATCAAGAGATTGATAGAGAAAGGGATCTTGCTCCAGGCCAATACGGATCTTAGATGAGACGGCATGGCGTCTCCCCCAAGCCATCTGCCCGTGAGCCCCAAGACGAAAGCATCCATATAGATCCAGGCCATCCCGACCAAGGGAGAAAGAACAAGAGCGGAAAGGACGATCGCATATAAAGGGAGAGAGAGGCCGGCCGACCAAAGGTTTGAGAAGTACAAGAATCCCTGGAGAGCATACATCGAGGCGAGATAGATAACCCCGTAGGAGGGATTGATGTGAACAATCGCCCTGATTGTGCTTCTTGGCTGGCTCCACATGGAGAGCCAGGGATTTAAGCCGGCAAACTGAGTCATATGGGTCCCCTTATAGCTTTAGAGACTGTTAATCCCACGGGTATATGATCTCAGTTTATTGCGCAACCTCTACATCTTCTTCCACAACATCGTCAAAAACGATCTCTGACGCCTCATCGCCGAGGAGCTCTTCGAGATCTGAAAACACAATAACTTCTTCCTGATTTTCAGTAGCTTGATTCTCTTCTTGACCATTAGATCCGATCAGAGCTGTGGCGGTCGCGATAACTGCATAAAGAAACATAAAACCTCATTGAATTGGACAAGACCTCTCAATTTACAAAAATGGCGATTATTTTTGGAGAGCTTTCTCGAGAGCATCCCTCAGGTAGGGATATTGGAATGAAAATCCGGAAGACTCCAATACGCGAGGCAATGCCCGCGCGCTCGCCAAAATCATCTGATCCGCCGCCTCTCCGAGCAAGAGGCGGAGAACCCACTTCGGCGCCCTGAAAATGGCGGGCCTATGAAGCATTTCGGATAAAGTTCGAGCAAACTCTTCCTGTCTTACCGGATGGGGCGATGCGATGTTGACGATCCCTCGAATGTCATTTACTAAAATAAACTCGATCGCTCGAATGAGATCATCTCTTGCCACCCAGCTCATCCACTGACGCCCCGAACCAAGGCGCCCCCCAAGTCCCAAGCGATAGAAAGGGAGCATCTTTTGAAGCGCGCCTCCTCCTGGCCCCAAAACCATGGCAAAGCGAGTCCGAACAACCCTCACTCCTCTCTCCTCAAGCGATCTGCTCGCTGACTCCCATTCCCTGCAAACATCGGCTAGAAAACTCTCTCCTTTCCCACTCTTCTCATCCAAAATCTCATCGCCTCTATCTCCATAAAACCCAATCGCGGATGCGGAGAGAAAAACTTTCGGAGGCCTGTTTAATTTTGCAAGAGCGTTTGCGAGGAGGAGCGTCCCCCTCTTTCTACTCTCCAAAATCCTCTCTTTTTTTACCTCGCTCCACCGCGCCAAAGTCAAAGGCTCTCCCGCCAGGTGGATGCAGGCGTCAAATCCTTCCAAATCCTCTTTTTCAAGGTTCCAAAGATCCGTTCCGCCAACCGAACGGACAAGCTTATAAATTGTGTGATTTTTCGAAGTGAAATAGGAAGATAAAGAACCTCCGATAAAACCGGAGGCTCCCGACACCAGAATGCGCAAGATTAATCTCGGTTAGATCCGCAGCTTCCGCCTTTATTGCAGTTGCAGCCAGGACCGCACTTGCAGCCGCCGCAGCATTTGCAAAGAAGGGTGATTCCCCAAAGACCCGATAGGCCAATCAAGCCATAGACGAGGCGGGAGAGCATCGACATAGGTCCAAAGATTTGAGCTATGAGATCAAAGCCGAAAAAGCCGACGAGACCCCAGTTCAAAGCTCCTACAACGACGAGAAGCATTGCGATAAATCGGATGATTTTCATGAAAGTCCTCCTAAATTCCTAGGTATTTAGAGGGGACCGACTCCCCCCACTCATACCGCTCGCGATTCAAGAATCACTCCCGGTATAATCTGGATGCTAATAGATTTTTTAATGATTGTCATCATCGAATCGCTTGACTCCCCGAAGGAAGCCTGTTATTTTTAGAGCTGCAACTACTTACAAGATGGCCATGGCTCAATTCGACGCCGCCTCTCTCGAGCGGCTCAAAAAACTCTGCCGAATCGACTGCTCTCCTGAAGAAGACGCCGATATTTTGGCAGACTTAAGCCGCGTTCTCGACTATGTCTCTCAACTCAATGAAGTCGACACAGAAGGCGTCAAAACTTGCCGCTATGTGCTCCGCTCCATGCTCAAAAATCAGATGCGAGACGACGCTGTCAAAGACCTCCTCCCCCGCTCTGAATTTTTATCCAACGCCCCAGACCAAATCGGGGGGATGATCCGCGTCCCGCCTGTCTTGAAAGCCCCATGAAACCGCTCCACCACCTCTCTGCCATCGAAATCCGAGATGCCTTCTTGAAGGGCGAAGTTTCTGCCGTCTCCATTGCCCAGCACTTTTTGAAACGCATCGGCGAGAAGAACAAAGACCTCGGCGCCTTCCTCTCGATCCTCGGCGTCCGGGCTCTTTTAAAAGCAGAAGCCCTCGACAAAAAGCGGGCGCAAAATAAACCGCTCGGCAAAATGGCGGCTGTTCCCCTTGCGATCAAAGACAACATGCACATCCAGGGAGAGATCACCACCTGCGCATCCAAGTTTCTGGAAAACTACAAAGCGCCCTTTAACGCCACCGCGGTGGAGCTCTTCGAGCAGGAAGACGCTCTCATTTTGGGCAAAACCAATCTCGACGAGTTCGCAATGGGCTCTACGACCGCCAACTCGGGCTACTTTCCCACGCAAAATCCATGGAATCCCACTTGCGTCCCCGGCGGCTCTTCCGGAGGATCCTCCGCAGCCGTTGCTGCAAGGCTTTCTTTAATTGCAACCGGAACCGACACAGGCGGATCGATCCGCCAACCCGCCGGTTTTTGTGGAATTGTCGGCTTTAAGCCCACTTACGGAAGAGTCTCCCGGTACGGGCTTGTCGCATACGGCTCTTCCCTCGATCAGATCGGCCCTATGGCGACAACCGTCGCCGACGCCGCCCTCGCAATGGAGGTGATCGGCCGCCACTGCGCGAAAGACGCTACTTCCCTCGATCTTCCCCCTGAAACCTATTCCCTTTCTCCCCGTCTTGAGCCAGGCGTCAAAATCGGCGTGCCCTGGCACTTTTTGGAAACACTCTCTCCCGAAATCCGCGCCAATTTTAAAGAGTCCCTCGAGACGATGAAATCGCTCGGCACTGAAATCATCGATATCGATCTCGACATTTTAAAACACTCAATTGCAGTCTACTATATTTTAGCCACCGCTGAAGCGTCGACAAACCTCGCCCGTTTCGACGGGATCCGCTATGGCGTTCGCTCTGAAAGCGCCAAAACGCTCGAAGAGATTTATGAGCGCTCAAGAAAAGAGGGCTTTGGAGCGGAGGTGAAAAAGAGAATTATGCTCGGCACCTATGTGCTCTCCGCGGGCTTTCAAGACGCCTACTACAAAAAAGCGCAAAAAGTGCGCACTCTCATCATCGACGCCTTTGAAAAAGCGTTTGCCGATTGCGATGCCGTGATGATCCCGGTCGCGCCGTCCGGCGCCTTCGAAC
>MGLY01000070.1:4598-4824 GCA_001794935.1 Chlamydiae bacterium RIFCSPHIGHO2_12_FULL_49_9
AGGCTTGCCGCTCGGCGTTCAAATCATCGGCCCGCAGATGTGCGATGTGCCCGTGATGCAATACGCCTACGCCTACGAACAAGCGACCCGCCACATGAAAATCCCCCCCGCCTTCAATGGAGGCGCCTGATGAACCGAGATCTTCCCTACGAGCTTTGGGAACCTGTGATCGGCCTGGAGATCCACGTCCAGCTCAACACAAAATCCAAACTCTTTAGCCCAGCTC
>MGLY01000070.1:4833-5946 GCA_001794935.1 Chlamydiae bacterium RIFCSPHIGHO2_12_FULL_49_9
TTGGCGACGAGCCCAACACAAACATCTCCGCCGTCTGTACGGGCCAGCCTGGAACGCTTCCCGTCTTAAACCGCGAAGCAGTCCGAAAAGCCATCCAGTTCGGCCTCGCTGTCGGCAGCGAGATTTCGCTCATCAGCACCTTTGATAGAAAGTCTTACTTCTATCCGGACAGCCCGCGCAATTTCCAGATCACCCAATTTGAAAATCCTTTTCTCCGCGGAGGCGTCATCGCCGCTGACGTCGAAGGAAAGTCAAAAACTTTCGAAATCGATAGGGCCCACATTGAAGACGATGCGGGGATGCTCAAACACTTCTCCTCATTTGCAGGCGTCGATTACAACCGCGCCGGCACGCCCCTGATCGAGATCGTCTCCAAACCCTGCATGCACTCTCCCAAAGAGGCTGCCGCCTACGCGATGGCGATCCGAAGCATTATGCTCTATCTCGATGCATCGGACTGCAACATGGAGGAAGGCTCTCTTCGCATCGATGCCAACATCTCGGTGCGCCCTAAAGGAGACAAAGAGCTCCGCCCTCGCATTGAAATCAAGAATATGAATTCTTTCACCTTCCTCGAGATGGCGATTCAATCTGAAATCAGCCGTCAAATCGCCCTCTATACAAGTCATCCCCACAGAAATCCGATCGATCTCATTCCTCCCGGCACATACCGTTGGGATCCCGATACAAAAGAGACTGTCCTCATGCGCAGAAAAGAGAGCGCAGACGACTATCGCTACTTTCCGGAGCCCGACCTCGTTCCCATTGTCCTCTCCCAAAAAGAGATCGATGAGATCCGCTCCCATCTTCCCGAACTGCCCCATGATCGTTTCCGCAGATATGTCTCCGATCTGGGCCTTACCGCCTACGCAGCCTCCACCCTCATCAACGAAAAGCCCCTCTCGGACTACTTTGAAGAAGCTCTTAAAACCTGCGCAAATCCCCGCTCTCTTTGCAACTGGATTACGGTCGAATTTACAGGCCGTCTCAAAGAGAGAGGTAAATCGCTTTCCACTATCGGCATTCCCCCTTCCCACGTAGCCAAACTCGTCCAGATGATCGACGAGAACCAAATTACGGGGAAAATCGCAAAAGCGATCGCAGACGAGATGG
>MGLY01000071.1 GCA_001794935.1 Chlamydiae bacterium RIFCSPHIGHO2_12_FULL_49_9
TCCAAACTCTTCCGAACCAGCGATGTGACATGACCCAAGTCTGCACAAAATCCAAGCCTCCTTCCACCCACCTCCACTCTAAATGCAACAGGATCGAGCGTGTCGTGAGGAACGCTAAAAGGTTGTACGAAGAGATCGCCGAATTCAAATGGCTCTCCCGTCGTAAAAATTTTAAAGCGAGGTCTCATTCCCAAAGCAGCACAGATTGCCTTTGCCGTTTCAGCATTGGCTAAAACGGGAATCTTCAACCTGTCTGCAAGAACCGCTAATCCTGCAATGTGATCGACATGTTCATGGGTGATTAAAATGGCTTGAATCGTGTCGATTTCAACACCAATTTCAGCAAGACGCGCTGCTGTCATTTTGAAGCTAATGCCGGCATCGATCAACACGCGCGTATTTTTCGCGCCAACATAAATGCAGTTGCCTTTAGAGCCTGATGCGAGAGGACAAAATCCGTTCGAGCCAATTGCAAAACTCTTCGCCCCGCAAAAACGTCCTTTTGACGCCAGTCGCGACCCCGCCTCCTCGCCTGCCCACTCGGGCTGGCCCCCGTCGGCGGGGCCGGGCGGGGTGGCCCCCGCCCTCGCAACTGACCTCAAAATCCCTGTTTTTTCGTGGGCGTGGAGTTTTGCAATTGACTCGTTCATGTCTCAAGGATTTTAAAGATTCTCCTCGATCTTTTCTAGAATTGGTTTTTTCTTTGAAAGGAATCCGCCCCTGAATCTATACTGGCGGACCCTATTAGGAATCATGATTCATGAAAAATGACCTGATAATATTTGAAGATTATAAAATACGCCGCCTCTATGACGAAGAAACCGAAACTTGGTATTTTTCACTAATAGACATCATCCAAGTTTTGACTCAACAAACTGATTTTCAAACAGCTAGAAATTACTGGAACGTTTTAAAAAACCGACTTAAGAAAGAAGGCAGTCAGTCGCTTACAAATTGTAAGCGACTGAAATTAGAAGCTGCTGATGGTAAGAAATACCTGACGGATGTTGCTAATGCTGAAACCATCTTGCGACTCATCCAATCGGTCCCTAGTCCAAAAGCAGAACCGATAAAACTTTGGCTGGCAAAAGTAGGATATGAGCGCATACAAGAAATGACTGACCCGGAAAGATCATTGGATAGAGCTAGAGAAACCTGGCAGAAACATGGGCGAAGTGAAAAATGGATTCAACAGCGCATGACGGGGCAAGAGACGCGCAACAAGCTCACCGACTACTGGAAAAACCATAACATCAAAGAGAATAAAGAGTTTGCTATTCTCACCAATATCATTCATCAGGAATGGGCAGACATAACAGTAAAACAGCATAAAAATCTCAAAGGCCTGAAGACCCAAAATCTACGTGATCACATGAGCGAAGCTGAACTAATCTTTACTGCTCTGGCTGAGCTGTCTACAAGGCAAATAGCTGAAAGCGCCGATGCCACCGGCATGGTCGAAAATAAAACTGCTGCAAAAGCGGGTGGTGGTATTGCAAAAAGAGCACGACTGGAGCTAGAGGAAAAAACCCAGAAAAAGCTAGTTTCTAATGAAAACTATTTACCTCTCATATTACCCATAACCAATAATTCGAATGACAAAAAGTAGCGCAATAGAGAAGCGTCTCTATACACGACTTGTTTTTCTCACACTTCTCTTCGAACTTGTGAGGCCGATTTATCTGTTCTCATTCCCTGGAAGATGGGCTGGCGGAGGATTTTATCTTTTGTCCACTCGGTAAAGGCCACTTCGCAGACGAGTTTTGGCTGGATCCAGACGACGGGAGCATTGGGATGAGGCTCATCTTTAAAGGGGCAGCTCTTTCGGACCAGCCGAACCATTTTCGAATAGATCTGCTTGAGAAGTTTTTCATTAAACCCTCCTCCGACGTGTCCTGAATAGATGAGCTTTCCCTTTTCATAGACGCCGATGAGAAGCGCCCCAAAATATTTGCGAGAGCCTCTCGGTTTTGTAAATCCCCCGATCACAACCTCTTGTCGCATTTTCGATTTGATCTTGAGCCAGTCTCTGCTCCGCGTTGAGTGATAGCGGCTCTCTTTTCTCTTGGCGATGATCCCTTCAAGCCCTGCTTTCTTTGCCTTTTCAAAGAGGGCCTTTCCCCTTTTTTCAATCGATTCGCTAAAATGGATATGCTTGAATTTGTATTTGCCCAAAAGCTCTTTCAAGAACTCCCTTCGATCCTTGAGCGGGAGCTGTCTGAGATCTTTTCCCTTAAATGAGAGGATGTCAAAGAGGTAATAATCGGGATTTCCTTTGTGGCTCTCTTCATAATTTTGGAGGAGCTGAAAGTGGGATCTTCCCCGTTCGTCCAAAATGACGATTTCTCCGTCTAAAACGCAGTCAAAGGAGATCTTTTTTAGCTCTTCGACAAGGGTGGGAAATCTCGCATTGAATAGCTTTGCGTTTCGAGAATAGAGCCCCACTTTTTTCTTCGCTATATGAGCTAACGCGCGATAGCCGTCGAACTTGATCTCAAAGATCCAGTTGGGATCGTCAAAGGAATCCTCGGTAAGAGTGGCGAGCATCGGCTTGTAAATCAATAGAGTTCCCTTTCTTTCCTCATCCCAACTTTTTTATTTGACAGTCAATTGTTTTTTGACTCATTGGATAAGAAAGGTTCTCGATGAAATTACTCAAGTACAAGGCCAAGAGAAATCTCAAAGTCTCCCCTGAGCCAAAAGCTGAGATCAAAAGGGGAAAAAGCAAAAAACTTGCCTTTGTCATCCAAGAGCACCATGCGAGAAGCCTCCATTATGATCTAAGACTTGAGCTCGGAGGCGTTTTGAAGAGTTGGGCCGTTCCCAAAAAGCCCACTTCGAACCCCTCGGTGCGCCGCCTTGCGATCCTCGTTGAAGACCACCCTTATAAGTACAAAGACTTCGAAGGGGTCATCCCCTCCGGCTACGGAAAGGGAACCGTCTCGATTTGGGATGAGGGGTTTTATAACGTGGATGGCGCTGATGCCAAAGAATCGGAAAAGCTGGTCCAGGATGGGCTTAAAAAAGGATCAATCCGATTTACTCTCGAGGGGAAAAAATTAAAGGGCGCCTTTTATCTTGTCAGATTGAAAGACACGAAAAACTGGCTTTTTTTTAAAAAGTCGGAAAAATCGAGCAGCCCTTCAACGAAAGAGAAGGGGCCAAAACTCACCAATCTGGACAAGATCTACTGGCCGAAAGAAAAGATTACCAAGGGAGATCTTCTCCTTTACTATGAAAAAGTGGCCAAATGGATCTTGCCCCACCTCAAAGATCGCCCCGAGTCGATGAGACGCTTTCCGGATGGGATTACAGGCGCTTCATTTTTCCAAAAAAATCTCCTCCAACACCCCGATTGGGTTGAAACGGCGCCCATCAATCAAGTCAACTACCTGATGATCCAAAATGAGGAAAGTCTTCTCTTTGCAGCGAATTTAGGCTGCATTGAACTGCACCCCTTCTTGTCAAGAGTGGGCAAACTCAAATATCCCGACTACGTCATTTTCGATTTAGATCCCAAGAGCGCCTCTTTTGAAAAAGTGATTGAAGTGGCTAAAACGATCCACGATGTCCTCGATGAGATCAAAGTGCCCAGCTACTGCAAAACCTCGGGAGCGACAGGGCTTCACATTGCAGTTCCTCTTGGCGCCAAATACACATACGATACGGCGAAAAGGTTTGCCGAGCTGATTGCAAAAATCGTTCAGAAAAAAATTCCTCAAATCTCAACTCTTGAGCGTTCTCTTTCCAAAAGAAAAGGGAAAGTCTACATCGACTATCACCAAAATAATATGGGTCAGACAATCGCTGCTGCCTATAGCGTTCGGGCAAGACCCAAAGCTCCCGTTTCCACGCCATTAAAATGGGAAGAGGTGAAAAAAGGACTCGATCCAACTGCATTTACAATGAAGACAATTTTTCAAAGACTCAAAAAATTTGGAGATCTTTTTGCTCCTGTCTTAAAAAAAGGAGCGAATCTCGAACTCGCTCTCAAAAATTAGATTTAATTTTTTTCTTTTCAAAATTAATTACATCATTTAAAGACTGGAATTAGGAACGGAAGAAAAAGGAAACTGTATGTTTGGAGAAGATGTTTTACTGGAGATCGATTCGACTCTGGATCAACTCATACGGAATGCCGAAGTCATCCATGATGTCGATTTAAAAAGTCTCTCTGAGACAGAGATCGATGCATTTCAAAAAACGCAAGAGAGTCTCTTGCAGCATTTGATCCGTATGGATCAATTTTTGAAGACAAAGCGCGAGAATTTAAAAGTGCAAAACAAGCGCTCTGCAAGCTACAAGATTCAAGAAAAGCTGCTCAAATTCGAAAGACTGAGCAGCGATGTCGAAGAAAATCTGATCCGAAAGGCGGCTCGCAAAACGCCGATCCTATCCAAGCGGCGCGGCAAACGCTTTTTCAACGACCGCTTTGCGCTATCTATCTAAAGAGGCGATTGCAAAACTCATTTGCCCATAAAAATCGCCCTTTTGAGGTCATTTGCGTCCCAGCTCCTCACCCAACCCACCAGGGGTTGGGCTCGTCGCAGGGACCGTGGCGGCCATGCCGCCACTCGCAAATGGCCTCAAAATCATCGATTTTTCTGGGCAAAGCAGTTTTGCAATTGCCTCTAAAAAGAGATGAGTTTGCGAAGAGCGTCTTCGATGTCTTTTTTCTGAGGAAGAACTTCTTCTTCGAGGTCTTTGCAATAGGGAACCGGACAGTCTTTTCCAGCAACTCTTTGAACAGGGGCGTCGAGGAAGAAAAAGGCCTCTTCGGCAGCCCTTGCGGCAAGCTCTGCGCCAAAACCGCAGTTGCGGGCAGCTTCGTGGGCAATGAGGAGTTTTCCTGTCTTTTTAACAGACTCGAGAACCGCTTTGAAATCGAGAGGCACAAGCGTTCGAAGATCGATCACTTCAACCGAAATCCCCTCTTTGCTTAAATTTTCTGCCACTTCAACAGCCATCATCACGGTGATGCCCCATGCGATGATCGTCGCATCGGTTCCCGCTCGAACAATATTTGCCTGTCCGAAAGGAAGCAGCTCGTCAGCGCCGGTTTCAGGGCGCGCGCAGAAAAGTCTTTGGCGATAGAGCGCTTTGTGTTCGAGGAAGATGACCGGATTGGGATCGCGGATCGCTGTTTTGAGAAGTCTTTTTGCATCAGCTGCGTTGCTCGGAATCACAACTTTAAGTCCCGGACAGTGGCTTAAGAAGGCTTCAATGCTTTGAGAGTGGTAAGGTCCACCCTGAATGTAGCCGCCGTAGGGCATCCGGATCACAACCGGGCAGTTCCATTGGCCATTGGATCTGTAGTAGAAGCTGGAAAGTTCGTTGAAGAGCTGGTTCATCCCTGTCCACGCGTAGTCGGCAAATTGGATCTCAGCTACCGGTTTATGAAAACCGTCGACAGAAAGACCAATTGCCAAAGCGACAATCGTCGACTCGGCAAGCGGCGTATTGAAACATCTCTTTTCGCCGAATTTATCTGTGAGAAGACGCGTAATGCCGAAAACGCCCCCTTTGCCGCGAGCCACATCCTGTCCGAATACGACAACGCCCAGATCTCTTTCCATCTCTTCAGAAAGCGCATGGTTGAGCGCGTCCATGATAACGATCGATTCGCCGGGCGCTGATTCTCTAGATCCTGTAACTTCAAATGGCTTAAAGACACCATCCCATGCGCTAGATTTTGTTGGGAATGGAACCTGATCGGCGAGAGCTGCCGCGTTTTCGATCTCGTCAAAATGTTTTTTTCTTAAAAGATCGAGCTCATCTTGAGTTAAATATTTTTCATCGAGGAGCCACTTTTCAAAGCGGGCGATCGGATCGCGCGATTTTTCTTCCGCCAAAGTCTCTTCACTTTTGTATTTTTTCGGATCGTCGCTGCTGCTGTGCGCTGCGATACGGGGAACTTTTGCGACAACAAGGCTGGGCCCAAGACCTGATCTCGCCTTTTTCACTGCCTGGGAAAGAGCCTCTGATGTCTCCACATAGTCGCATCCGTCGATGTCGAATACGGAGAGCCCTTCATAGCCTCTGGCCATCTTGGTAATCGTGCCGCCCGCTGTTTGCTCGTCGACGGGAACAGAGATCGCCCAGCCGTTGTCCTGGATGACAAAAACAATCGGCAGATTGTGGACGCAGGAAAAATTCATTGCTTCGTGGAAATCGCCCTGCGATGTCGCGCCGTCCCCGGCAGAG
>MGLY01000072.1:0-2718 GCA_001794935.1 Chlamydiae bacterium RIFCSPHIGHO2_12_FULL_49_9
TCGCATTTGCATCCGATCATCGGCACGCCGGCAGATGCGCTCGTCCCCAAGAATAAAAAGGATCCTTTCACGCATTACTCTTCGGCTTGCGGACGAGGAAAAATAAATTAGCGGTAAAGATTTTCAGGTTGCCTGCCTTGACAAAAGCATCGGCGCCCAAATTTAAAAAGCTGCTCACTTTGGAAGATCCTTTTGGCGCGATTTTTATCGCTTCCAAAATGCGCACGAACACGTTCGTCAACACTCGTCCGATTTTGGAGCTTCTCAATCCCTTTTCGAGAGGAAGAGTCCAGCTTAGACCTTCTGTGCAGTCATCTTGAAAAGCGAGCACTTCGAAGCCGGCATCCAAAAAAGCTCGGCGCACTTCTTCCATCGGCATCACCTTTTGAAGCCCGCCCCCATGCTCGAGATCGTCCATGATCTGAACGTGCTGGGGGTTATTTTGATCAAAATTTTTCAGAAGACAGTACTCGTAACCAGCAAAACATCCGCCCGGCTTCAAGAGCCGATAGAGCTCTTGAAAGCATTTGGTCTTGTCGGGAGCATGGGGCGTCGCCTCAATGGAGTAGATGGCATCGAACGACTGGTTCGGCAGACCTACTTCCATGAAATCGCCGAGATGAAAACTGCATGTTTTTTCCAGCCCGCTCTCTTCGATATATTTTTTCGCTTTTTTGATCTGATAGGAGTTGATATTGAGCCCCATAATGGATGCTCCGCTATGCTGGGCGATGTTTTTCATCGGACCTGCGATGCCGCATCCCACATCGAGCGCTTTCATCCCGGCTTTGAGCTTCAAAGCGTCTGCGACCTTTAGCTCGTGGCGGAGCATGGCGTCTTTTGTCTTCTCCTCTTTTGTTTGAGGAGCGAAATGGAACGATTTTCCCCAGCCAAACTCAAAAAAGTCGGTGACCAAATCGTAATATTTTTCAGTGATCGAAGGATCTTTGATTTTTGCTTTTGCCGAGACAAAAGCTGTTACTTCTTCACATTTTTTTTCTGTGTAGACATTTTTTAGCTGCGCCATACTTCTCCTGTTATCGTACGAGGAATGACATGATAGTTTTTTTTCCATTTTTTCAAAACTTCATTGACTACTTTTTTTCCGAGGAGCGCGTGGTAGAGGAGTCCGCGAGAGCCCAGTCCCGTAAAGACCCAGGCGTTGGGATGGATCTTTTGAATGAGGGGTTGATAGCCGATTTTAGGGGCGATGCGAACGCCGGAGCGGATCTCTTCCACTTTAAAGTCTTTGGCAGGGGGGTAGAAAAGAGAGACTTTCTGGAGCAGTTCGAGGGCCTTTGAGGGGTCGGGATCCGGAGAAGAGAACTTCCTTTCGTAGGTGGAGCCGATTTGGCAGAGGTGAGGGTCTTCTGTCGGAGTTATGTGGCCTTGAGAAACAAGGCTAAGCGGGAGTCTTTCCGGCCAGCGACAAATAAGGGCTTGGCCCTTGGTGAGGGCAAGGGGTAGATTTTTGCACTCCTCAAAGCGAAGCGTTGAGGAGCCAGCAGTTAAGATGATCGCATCAAACTCTTTGAGATCGGAGAGGGAGTAAACTTCTCGCTTTTCAAGTTTTGCCCCTTTCTTCTGGCAAGCAAGCCAAAGCCCCTCTAGATATCTTTTGGAATAGACGGTGATCCCCTTGGGGACGAAGAGGGCGGGAGCGAGCGTTGTCTGTGGAAGAAGAGAGAGGACTTTCGCCTCATCCCACCAGATTGCATCTGGATCTTCTACGGATCTGAGATGAAAGTCTTTTTTTTGAATTTCCGTGACGGCAAGTCTTAAGATCCCGCCCTCTTCAAAAATAGGTTTTTGAAGAGCCTCTTGAGCTGTTTTTAAAAGAATTTTTGCAGCCTGAAGCCCCTCTTCGGAGCGGAGAGAGCGGAGAGCCTCTTTGCCCGGGAAAGGATGGAGAAGTCCCGTGGAAACGGAGGAGGCGCCTCCTCCAATATCGAAGAGGGTAGCTTGGACAAAGGAGTGCTGGAGGAGATGCCAGAGAGCGGAGAGACCGGCGAGCCCTCCTCCGATGACAGCGATATGCATTTAAGATACCTTAGAAATTCATGAGTGGGAGATAATAGACGCAACTGACAGCAAAAAACAATCGGAATCCATGGCATTCCTCAGCCCAATCAGAGCAGACTGGATAGAAGAATTTGTCATCGCCCCTTTTAACGAAGGAACAGAGCGGCTCAACAAGGCCTTTCAAGGAGTCGATCTCGATTCTCTTAAAATGGCTCCTCTTTCCTGGAAAGAACGGGCTGTTTTTCTCGTGCAGGGAATCTTTTTGACCTTTTTTCCCCTCTTCAACACCCTCGTCTGGATCTTTATGAAGACGTTTGGAAGCGAAGATGAAACGCATCCGTCGCTCGAATCAGCGCATCTTGGATCCCCGGCTCGCTCGCCGCGTGACCCGCATCTTTAATTAGCTCAAACTCCGCCTCCGGCCAGGCTTTATGAAGCTCCCAGGCGCTCTCCATTGGACAGACGATATCGTATCTTCCCTGAACGATGATCGCTGGGATTTGTCTAATTTTACCTACGTGTTCAATGAGCCAGTTGTCCGTCTCAAAAAAGCAATTGTTCACAAAGTAATGACACTCGATTCTCGCGATTGCATCGGCATGAAAATCTTCCGTAAATTGGAGAAAGAGATTCGGATCGAATAAGAGCTTTAAAGCGGCCCCTTCCCACCCGGACCAGGCGATCGCAGCGCGTTTT
>MGLY01000072.1:2730-4327 GCA_001794935.1 Chlamydiae bacterium RIFCSPHIGHO2_12_FULL_49_9
AAAATGTGGTGCGCTCCAAATTGATAAAACCAGCGAAGCTCTTTTTTGCGCCCGAGAAAGATCCCTCGCAAAATGAGCGCGAGCGTTTTTTCCGGATGCGTTTCCGCATAGGCAAGAGAAAGCGTGCTTCCCCAAGAGCCGCCGAAAACAACCCACTTTTTTATCTTGAGCTGTTCTCTTAATTTTTCAATGTCGGCGACAAGATGCCACGTCGTGTTGTCTTTAAGACTCGAGTGGGGTTTGCTCTTCCCGCAGCCGCGCTGATCCATGAGGATGATTCGGTAGCGCTTCGGATCGAAGAAACGGCGGTGGCCGGCGTCTGTTCCCGACCCGGGGCCTCCGTGTAGAAAGATCACGGGCAAGCCTTTGGGATCGCCGCTCTCTTCCCAGTAGATGCTGTGATTTGAGCCCACATCTAAAAAGCCCGTTCGATTGGGTTCTATGGCTGGATAGCGCTCTCTCATCCCATTGACGGCAAGGAAACCCAGCCCTCCAGGGCTGAGAGGAATTGCCGCTCCCTAAAAATTGCTTTTAAATATTTACTTGGCATAAACTCTTCGTTGTGAAAAGAACAATTGCGATCAAGCTTAACATATCGGAATTTCAACGCGAAGCTCTTTGCGAATTGCAGGACATGTTCGCGAATGCATGCAATCGCACTGCTGCGATTGCCGCTTCTGAAAAAGAGCGAAACCGCATTCGCCTGCATCACCTTTGTTACCGCTCTTTGAGACATTCTTTGCCAAAGCTTGGGGCTCAAATGTGCTGCAATGCGATCGCAAAAACAGCTGCCTGTTTGAAAGCGCTGAGAAGGCCAAAGCAGGTGCTTTTTAAAAATGGGTGCTCCGTCCATTTTGATAAGAGAACCTACTCTTTGAAAAATGGAGTGTTGTCTTTGTTTACTTTGCGAGGGCGGATCAAGATCCCTCTGGAAATCAGCGGATTTCACAAAGGGTTTCTCGATTTCGGCGCTCCTAAAGAAGCAGAGCTTGTTCGCAAAGGAAAACGATGGTTTTTTCACCTCGTCCTCGATCTGCCCGATGTTTTGCCAGCAATAGCCGATAAGGCAATGGGCGTTGATCTGGGAGAAAATGTTTTGGCCGCAACCTCCACAGGCAAGCTGTTTGGAGGAGGGCCTCTTCGAGCGCAAAGGGATCGATTCCTTGGAATGCGTGCGCGCCTTCAAAGCAATGGTTCTCAGTCTGCTAAACAGCAGCTGAGGCATATCTCTGGCAAAGAAAGGCGCAACGTGAAGCACGTCAATCACTGCATTTCCAAAGAGATCGTTCTGGAGGCTCAA
Source organism: Chlamydiae bacterium RIFCSPHIGHO2_12_FULL_49_9 (assembly GCA_001794935.1). Classification (GTDB taxonomy): domain Bacteria; phylum Chlamydiota; class Chlamydiia; order Chlamydiales; family SM23-39; genus O2-12-FULL-49-9. The sequence continues at coordinate 4,031 of MGLY01000072.1, forward strand.
AGAAACGGCTGCTGCACGATCATTATGGAAGATTTGAAGAACATTCGCAAGAAGGTCAAAGCTGGGAAAAAGATGCGCTCCCGTCTGCATCGCTGGTCGTTCGATCAGCTCCGCCAGTTTGTAGAATACAAAGCAGAAGCTCTTGGTATTCAGGTGCAATATGTTAACCCCTTCTATACCTCGCAAACTTGTTCTCAATGTCTTTCTTCTGGTGTTCGTCTGAAACACCGTTTTTCCTGTTCTAACTGTGGTAGCCTACAGCACAGCGACTTGAATGCAAGTCGAAACATCCTGAGG
>MGLY01000072.1:4400-10004 GCA_001794935.1 Chlamydiae bacterium RIFCSPHIGHO2_12_FULL_49_9
AAGAGGCCTCATGATCGGAACGCCTTTCCCTCCGCGCGCCTCGAGTCTCTCGTAGACGATCTGGATTGCGATGCCAACACATCTGGAAAGGCCGAAAAGAACGGTGTAATACTGGGGATAAGGGAAGCCCGCCGCCATTAACATCGAGCCTGTGATCGCATCGATATTCGGATAAGGATTTGAGATTTTCGGATTTTCTTTGAGCACCTTTGTCCCCTCTGTTCGAAGAAGCAGCGCGATTTTGACAAGAGGGTGCGAATAGAAGTGCTTTTTACAGTAATCAAAGCAGACAGTCGCTCTTGGATCTTCAACTCTTAAAACCGCATGTCCAAAGCCGAAGACGAGTTCATTATTCGAGAGCTTTTTTCGAATGAGTTTTTCAATATCGGAGCCGCTCGCGTTTTCTCCCACCTCTTTTAAGACAGACTGAACAAACTGCAAACAGTCTTGATTGGCCCTGCCATGGCGCGGGCCTGCGAGAGCCGTCATCGAGGCTGCCAAAGACCCATACATTGGCTCGAGTCCGGAGGCGACCGCCTTGCCGACAAAAGTGGAGAGATTGCCGCCGCAGTGATCGAAGTGAAGCACATTGAAGAGGCGAAACACTTGGGCAAGCTCAGCCGTTTTAGCGCCCGGCATATTGAGCATGTGAAGAAAGCTCTCCATGTAGCCAAGCTCGAGGTTCGGCAACGGAGTCTCGCCCCAGCCCGCGTGACTATTGATCATCGCCGCTGTGATGTGGGGCAGCTTTGCGATCACACTCAGACAGTCTTCGCGGTAGTTGCCAGCAGTTTCATACATGCCGGCAATTAAAAGCGCTGCCGCAAAAACGTCCATCGGAGCGCCCACTTTGGGAAGGCGCTCGATGTGCTCGATCGTCTCTTTTTGGCAGGTGGCTCTTTTTGTGAGATCTTTTTGGAATTTTGCGATCTGCTCTTTACTTCCCTCTTCGCCGAAATAGAGGAGATAGATCACCTCGAGCGGGTCTCGAGAAGAGAGTCTTTGAATGGGTCTGCCCACATAAGTGAGTCCCTTTACAGGATCGACATGAGAGGTCGTGCAGTAGCCGACCGGAACTCCTCGAAGACCCGTCTCCAGATGCTCTCTTGTGATCTCAAAAAGAACTCTCTCTTCCACTTAACTACCTTAGCAAATGAGCAACTAGATCCCGCTCCTCAAGGAGCTCCTTTTCCGTTATAGCAATTTTGGCTTTTAAAAAGGGATCGATTTCAAGCCCTTTTACAATCTCCGCATCGCCCAACCCCTTCGATACGCAGGCAAAAGAGAAGACAAGATCGTCCTGAATTCCGTATGGATTTTTATGAGAATAAACGCCCATAGAAAACCAATCTCCCGCCTTTGTGGGCTCGATCAGAGAGCGCATTGCACCCAATGCGGCGTTCGCAGCGGATGCAGCGGATGATTTGCCCCGAGCGTTGATCACTTCAGCGCCCCTTTTTTGAATTTTGGAGACAAAGTCCCCTTCCAACCATTTCCGATCCAGGATCACATCCGTCGCCTTTTTCCCCTGAATCTTTGCGTTGACAAAGTCGGGCACTTGGGTCGCTGAGTGATTGCCCCAAATCGTTACGCAGCTCACCTCTTCAAGGCCCACATTCGCTTTTATAGAGAGTTGATGCTGCGCCCGGTTTTGATCGAGCCGCGTCATCGAAAAAAAGTGGCTCTTCGGGATATTGGGCGCGTGGTGCATGGCAATCAAACAGTTCGTGTTGCACGGATTGCCGACGACTAAAATCCTCGCCTCTTTAGATGCGACTCGATTGAGCGCTTTCCCTTGTTCGACAAAGATTTTTGCGTTGTCCTGCAAAAGATCTTTTCTCTCCATGCCGGGGCCTCTCGGCTTGGCGCCGACGAGGAAAAAGGTATCGGCTCCACCGAAGATCTCCTCGGGATCGGAGCCGATTTTCACCTCTTGAATGAGAGGAAAAGCGCAGTCATCCAGCTCCATCTTGACCCCTTCGAGCGTCTTTTCGTGAAGCGCCACATCGAGGAGATGAAGAGCTACCGGCTGATTAAGCCCAAATAGATCTCCGTTTGCAATCCGAAACAAAAGACTATAGGCAATCTGTCCGGCAGCGCCTGTAACGACAACCCGTTTTATTTTCATGCGCCGCAAAACCGGTTCATGAGCGCTCCCTTGCAAAATGACTGAAAGCAGTTTTCAGCGACGTCATGCGCCTGATCTAACCAGGGAGAAAACGCCTTCGCATCCAATGGCACCGTCTCTCCAAAAGATTGAATAAGAGTCTGGAGCACATAAGCCGGCTTCTGATCGGCCTGGCCCAAGTTGACGCTGATCCCAAGATGGCCAAGCGGTTTTTGCAGGGGATAGATGAGGTTGAGCCCCACCGCATTCGGGATTTGAGAGAGAGAATTTTTCGCAAAAATCTCCTCGTCCAAATGAATCCCGATATGGAGTTTATCTTGCAAGAAGGCGAGTGGATTTTCCTTGGCAATATCAAAGAAAAGCGCATTGACATATCTCACTTCGCACTTGAGAAAAACAAGGGGGCGCGACTTTCTTGGATAAAGAATCGAAACCGCCTCAACAAGGCGAAGAGTCAGAGCCTGAAACGCGCTCCATGAGTAACCCTTCGCATGATTCATTGTCAAAATGCCGGGCCCCACCTGAATGAGCGGATAGCCATTCGCCTCTTTTCTCATCCTGTGGCGCGGGGTAAAGGGGGCCATTTCGGGATGAGTGTGGATGCTTGAAAGATCTTCGACTGCAGGGAACTCTTTTTTCATCAGCTCGTAGAGCTGCCCATACATCATCGGATAGGCAACGTCTCGAAGAGTGCCTGTCTGTTGATTTTGTTCCATCTCCCAGCGGAGCTCGAAGATTGCCTCTACCATCGGCGGGTAGAGAAGCGGAGGCGTTTCAGTTTTTTTGTCTGTTTTAATTGACATGGTCGATCTCCAAAAATGAATCCCTGTCGGTATATCAGATTGGGAGAAAAAATCAAAGAAGGTCTTGCAAGATCGCATTCCGGTAGCGCTGCATGAGCTCTACCATGAAGTGGAGATTGTGCACGCTCGCAAGTGTATAGGCCGTCATCTCGCGCGCTTTGAAAAGGTGGTGAAGATACGCCAGGCTAAAGTGTTTGCACGTCCAGCATGAGCAGCCGCGCTCGATTGGCGCAAAGTGATTTGCATTCTCCGCTTTTTCAGCCTTCACGCCCCCCTCCTGAGTCAGTAAAAGACCGTGGCGGGCAGCCCTTGTCGGATAGGAGCTGTCGAACGTGTCGATCCCGAGCGGTATGCACTGCTCAAGCGATTCCAGATCGCCGATCCCCAAAAGGTGGTTTGGCTTTTCTACAGGCACTCTCGGCATGAGCTGCTTTAACATCTCGACCATCTCAGGCTTTGTTTTTCCAAGAGAGCCGCCGATGGCAAATCCGTCAAACGGCAAGGCAGTCAGAAATTCCGCGCTTTTCTTTCTCAGCTCTGGATCCACTCCCCCGTGAATAACCGCATACATCGCCTGATTCGCCCTATTTTTCAAGTGCTCTTCGAGAGATCTCTTTTCCCACCTGTGCGTTCTTTCAAGCGAGGTTTTCAGCTTATCTAAACCAATATGGTAAGGAGGCAACTCATCGAGTGGGATGATGATGTCGGCGCCGAGCGATTTTTGCGCCTGAATAGAGGTCTCCGGAGTGAGCAATACCGGACTGCCATCCCGATACGAGCGGAAAAGGACTCCCTCTTCGCTGATTTTCATCACGTGGCCGCCCTGCTTTTTAGCGCCCCTGCTCTTCAATTCATCCGCAACCGAACCATAGGCCAAAGAAAAAACCTGAAAGCCCCCGGAGTCGGTGATGATCGGCATCTTCCTTCCCATGAATTTATGGAGTCCGCCAGCCCTTCTCACCACATCCGGTCCGGGTTGGAGCAAAAGATGGTACGTGTTGCAGAACATGAGTTGAAGCCCAATCGAATCGACCATCTGGTTGTCGAGAGCCTTTAGAGTCCCATTCGTTCCAACGGCTACGAAGTTCGGCGTGTCGATGATCCCGTGCGGCGTATAGATACGCCCGACCCTGGCTCTCGATTTTTTTGACTGATGGAGAATTTCAAACGTCAAGCGATCTCCTTGACAAACCGCTTTGAAAATGCGGCGAGTGAGCTGCTAAACGCAATGATGAGACATTTGACAAAGAAGCTGACAAAAACGACGTCTGAAATCGAATCCACGATTCCGTAAAGGCCGAGGAAGCTAAATAAAATTGTATCTAAAAACTGGGACACCACAAGAGAAGCCCCGATCCGAAATGGCAAATTTCTTCCCTCAAATACCTTCTTCATCCACCCGAAGAGCTGGATATCCAACTTCTGCACCACATAAAAGACAAAAACCGATGCAAAGACAATTCTTGGCGTCGAGGAGAAAATGGTAAAGAAGCTGCTCTGAGTTCCGTCAGCAAGCGATGGCGTATAAACCAGGTGGATCTGCGACATCACAGCGAAGAAAAAGAGGCTGAGCAAAGAAATCTGCATCCCCAATTTGGCGGCCTCTTTTCCAAAAAATTCCTGTATCAAATTGATCGATAAGATGCCCCCCACGGCAAAGACGTCGCTGCAGGTAATAGAAAAACCAAAGAGATCGATCTGTTTTACAACAAACAGGTTAGCTAAAACCGCTTGGACTGCGCTCAAAGCAATCAGAGCCGCTTTGCCGAGCCTGAGCGCGCCCATCACAAAGCTGACAACCAAAAAGACGTGGATGAAAAAAAGAAGCTCGTTCATGGAATTACAATCAAAACAAGAGCTCTCAGATTAAACAATCCGGGAGATAAAATCCAACGAACTTCGCCTCTTTTCATGGTAAAAAATTTCTTTAATTTCTGTCCTAGCTTTTCTTGATCAAATAAGATTCTTTATGGTATCCTCGCCGCATTCTTTCACCCCCAGGGATTAAAAGATGCCGATTCTCACCCTTATTTTGATGTACGCCACCTGGTCTAGCGTCTTTTCCCTGGCAAAAATCACCCTGGAGCACTCCCCTCCGCTCTTTTTGACTGCAGCGAGGATGCTGCTCGCCAGCGTTCTTCTCTTGGGCTTTTTAGCCCTTAAAAACCGCGCATCTTTTAAAATGAGCGGCAAACAATTTTTTTCACTCGGCGTTCTGGGACTGTTTAGTATTTATTTGACAAACGCCCTTGAGTTTTGGAGCCTGCAGCATTTGAGCGCGGCCAAGACCTGCTTTATCTACAGCTTGTGCCCCTTCTTTTCGGCCTTTTTCTCCTATCTGCACTTCGGCGAAAAGATGAACCGGCGCAAGTGGCTCGGCATGGCAGTCGGTTTCTTGGGGTTTATCCCTGTTTTGGCTGCCCAGAAGGGCGCAGAAGAGCTCATTTCGGGCTTTAGTCTCCTCTCTTGGCCGGAGCTTTCCATGATTGGCGCTGCCCTTTGCACCTCTTATGGGTGGATCTTGCTGCGAGTTCTCGTTAAAGACTCAGAGGTCTCTCCGATGATGGCCAATGGGATGAGCATGTTTGTCGGCGGACTCATGGCGCTCGTTCACTCATTTTTCATCGACAGCTGGAATCCGCTGCCGGTAGCGTCAAGCAATATGGGCTCTTT
>MGLY01000072.1:10051-12296 GCA_001794935.1 Chlamydiae bacterium RIFCSPHIGHO2_12_FULL_49_9
TTTACGGCCTCATGCTGAAGCGGTTCACAGCGACATTCATCTCATTCATGGGACTCTTGAGCCCCATTTTTGCATCGATCAACGGTTGGTTTATTTTGGGAGAAGTTCCGTCGCCTGTGATCTTTCTTTCGACAGGAATAGTATCTATTGGTCTTTGGATGGTCTATAGCGCAGAGCTGCGCCAAGGCTATATCAGACCCAAAACGGCGCCGCAAACTCCTACTGAAGCGTAGGAAGAAAAAAAAGCAGCCCCAACACTGTGCTGGGGCCCTTTATCAGATTACTTCTTGCACTTTACCCAGCATACGATGCGCCAGATAGCCGCTAAGCCAACCAGAACATAGATAATGCGAGAAAATGCAGACATTTCGCCGAACATAGATCCGACTAAATCGAATCCAAAAAGACCAACTAGTCCCCAATTTAAACCGCCGATCAGCAGTAAAATTACGGCAACCATGTCAATTAAATGAGAATGTTTTGTCATCATAAAGGGCCAACTCCTTCTTTCATGAGCCTTCACTTCCCTCATACTCAAGCCCCTTTTATTTTGTAAATAAATTTTTTAATCGTTATTCCAGCACGGGAAGAAAAAACGGGACCAGACATCCTCCGGCGAGTAAAATTTCGAGAGCGGCAAAACAAAGTTTTCGGGTTGAAATGACTTGAGGGATCTGCTTCAAACGGAGCGCATCGACAACACTTCCCAGACCGAAAGCCGCAACAAGCCCTCCCCCGGCAGCTAAAAACCCAATCCCCACACTGCGAGTCTTGATCGCCGTTATGATTCCTCCGGTAAATAACCCGACGCCGCATCCAAGAGCCATAAACCCGCCCGCCATAACAAGCGCAACCCTCTTTCCTCCAAAAGCCTCACAGGTGTGGTTGGCAAGAAGCTCATTTTGTCTATATTCTTCAGAGTCCGCAGCGCCTTTAAGCTCAACATCCTCAAGAATAATCTGAAGACTACCTTGCTGGGGATATTGGATCATTTCAACATCTCCGAAGGAGAGGTCTCGCTGAATTTCCATAAAGAGATCCTTGGTTTTGTGTTAAGTTCTTGTTTACACAAACCAAAAATAATTGGCAAGAAGGGTTCAGAAAGAATTTCTTTTTTTCTTAAAGAACAGTCGCCCTTCTTTTGACCGTCCGATTTTTCTGCTGGCCCGTTTGATCAGATCATAGTGATCCCTTTCGTACTCAAAGAGAGAGTAAGGGAAGAAGTAGACGAGGCCAGTTCCCATGGGAGCGTAGATCCGATACCCTTCAGCCCCAAGATAGGCATAAGCGGTCCATCTCGTAAAGGGCTCCGACATGGCAGCGAAGTACTTGAACTTCCCCCGGTTGCGCTCTTCGTCTGTGGGGGCGGCAGGGGAAGGCGGCTGGGGAGCATCTGATTTATAAAATACGTGGAAGGGAGTTCCTCCGGATCCATCCGGATAATAGGTATTTCCTGTCTGGTTGAGCCCACTTGCTGGATCATAGGCCGTTCCATTGATGAGGGCGGGGAAAGTGCTGATGCCAAACTCTCCCGCGTAAAGACGAACCAGTCCTTCGCCGGTAATCGTTACGCCGGCCATATCGAAAAGTCCGGGACCAATGCCGGGCGCTGTGGGAAATGCGTTGTCGACAACGAGTGTGATATCGCCGCCTCCTGTTGTTTGAATGGTCGCGGCGCCGGGCGCTGTGATGTCAACTGCCGAAATGAGAAGAATATCTCCGGTCGTCGCAGTGAGGGTCGATCCCACTCCCAACGAAATGCTGCCAGCATCTGTCGTTCCTTCAATCTCCAAGGTGAGGTTGCCAGATCCTGTGCTGATCGTCACGCCTGCGCCGACGGCAATCTCGGCATCTCCCGCATCCCTTTCTGCGCTCACTGCCGCAGGATCATTTGCAGTTGCTGTAAAGGCGCCATTATCAGTCGTGATGTCGGCGTTGATCTCGATGCTTCTTCCGGCAGTGAGTGTGAGATCGCCACCGTCGCCGCCGGGATTACTGGACGTGATCGCCGCGTCGATTGCAATGTCATTATTCGCCTGGATTTCAACATTTGTTCCCGCATTGAGAAAAACAGTCAAAAACTCAGGTAGAACCGTCATATCTTGTCCTTGAGCTCTTTCAAAAGTCATCTCGTTCGGATCGTAGATCCCCACTCTGACTCTTCCATTCATCGACCCGCTTGTATCTGTCACAAATGCGCCCACAAAAGAACTATTCACAGTGTCGAATGTGGTGGTTCCCAGCC
>MGLY01000073.1:0-2861 GCA_001794935.1 Chlamydiae bacterium RIFCSPHIGHO2_12_FULL_49_9
CAAAGAAGAGCCCTGGTTCGATGAGGGGCTTCGCTTTAAATGCACGGGCTGCGGCAAGTGCTGCACCGGCTCTCCCGGCTATGTCTTTCTCTCTCTCACCGATCTTCAAAACCTCTCTTCCCGCTTTTCTCTGACCATCGAGGAATTTTGTCAAAAATACACCCGCCTCGTCGATGGGCAATACGCTCTCCTCGACATGGAGGGCTCTTACGACTGCGTATTTCTCAAGAACAACCAGTGCACAGTCTATGAATCGCGCCCGATCCAGTGCCGCACATTCCCCTGGTGGATCCAACACTTAAGAGATCCCCAGGACTGGCAAGAAGCGGCTCTTCGCTGCGAGGGGATCAATCATCCCGATGCGCCGCTCGTTCCTTCAATCAAGATTCAAGAACAATGTCTGACCTACCTGGACAATCTCCTCGATCAAAACTTCGATCTCAGCAAAAAAGAATAAAAATTACCACAGAGTTCACACAGAGAGCACAGAGATAAGAAAAAAATTCTTCCTTTCTCTTCTCTGTGCTCTCTGTGTCCTCTGTGGTTCAATCCCTTTCTCTACTCGAGACGGCCGAGCCCTTTTTCACGGCTCTTTCTGAACATGTGATTGAATAGCGTTATAGATGAGACTAAATAGATCGCGTTGAGTCCGATGCTGATCCAGAAATAGCAGGCGGGAAACGCCCCCGTGTTCAAAATGCTTCTCATCCCCTCAAAAATATAGGTCGTCGGCAAGCACCAGGAGATCCCTTGCGCCCATGCAGGCAGCGTTGCAATCGGATAAAAGACGCCGCTAAACGGGGCGAAGATGAAAGCGACCATCCAAGCGAATGCCTCCATTTGATTGCCCCAATAGACAATCAGACTCGAAGCCAAAAAGCCGAGCGCCCAACCAAAAATAAATAGGGAGGCGGCAAACGGGATAAAGATCCATCCCACGGTAAAGACGTTCAGCGCGTAGAGAAGATACACAAGTAAAGCGCCGAAAGCCACCGTGATGAGAAGCTTGAAAAAACAAAAGAGGACAACTCCAAAAGCCCACTCGGAAATTTTGAGCGGCGTCGAGAAGAGATTCATCAAGTTGCGGTTCCAAAACTCCTGTAAAAGGCTCACCGATACATCGACCGAGCCTCTCCAAGTCACCTGCCAAAAAATGAGCGCCGTCATCAAGATAAGGGGAAGATTCGGGACGTGCTGCTGGCTCTGGATCCAAACCGAGGTGAGTCCCCAAAGAAGAATGTCGACAAGAGGCCAATAAAATAGATCGGCCAGCGAGTTGGAGCCTTTGAAGAGAACATAAAAATAGCGATAGAAGACACCTAAAATGCGGCTAAGACTCATTTTTGTTTCCTTGCGATTTGCAAAAAGTAGTCCTCTAAAGAAGGCTCTTCGATTTTAATATTCGAGTAGACAACCCCCTCTTGGGCAAGAGCGGTCAAGAATGTGGGGATCTGCCCCTCTTCCAAAGTCACCTGAATCGTCCTCCGCTCTACCTGATACGAGAGCTTTTCTTTTTCAGCGAGGGCAACCGTTCTCTTCATCCCATCGGGAACGACAAGTCTTACCTGGAAGGCCGAGATCGAACGAGCGAGTTTTTTCGGCACGTCATTGGCAATTATTTTGCCATTTTTCAAAAAGATGACTCGATCACAAAGCTGAGCCGCTTCATCCATCTTGTGCGAGGTGAAAAGGATTGAAAGCCCCCTTTTTTCCCTCTCTTCCAAAATAAACTGGCAGATCTCTTTGGCCATCTCGGGATCTAAAGACGCCGTCGGCTCGTCGAGAAGGACAATTTTCGGATCGATGAAAAACGCCTTCACCAAAACAAGGCGGGTGATTTGACCGGCAGAAAGGGCCGAGACGCGCACATCTTTTTTATCCAAAATCCCAAACCGCTCCAGAAGAGGGAAAAACCTCTTACTCGCCTCTTTCGGACCAATCCCATAAAGACGCCCCATCACCTCGAGATTTTCCTGAACGGTTAAAAGCCAAGGCAAGCTCGTATATGTGCTCGCAAACGAGACTTTCTGTAAAACCTCAGAGCGATGCTTGGGAAAATCCCTTCCGAAGTAGTAGATTTCTCCGGAGCTAAAAGAAAGTGTACCCAAAAGCATCTGAATAGTCGTCGTCTTGCCGGAGCCATTCGGCCCCAAAAGACCGAGGATCTCTCCCGCTCCCAACTCAAACGAGATCCCATCCACAGCGAGGTGCCCCCCCTTGCCGGGGTAAATCTTTCTCAAGTTTCTAACAGACAAAACAGGTTCCATAGATTGGGGGAAATAGTAATCGAAAGAGAAATAAAAATCATCCTGCCCCCCATGAACCTATCCGCAATGTGGGGACAAAAAGGCGGGGAACAGCTTTATCGGGTTCTTTCCCCAAGAGGAAACCCTGGGCTGAGAATTATTAGAGCTCTCCTCATTGCGTTAGGAGTCAGTCTAAGATTTGTCTATACCGCTCGTGATTCAAGGATCGGTTCTGACTGCGTCGGACAGCCATCGAATTTGAGACCCGTCTCCATCGCCCAACCTTTCAGGTTGAGCTGCTTCGACGCCAGCTACGCCTGGCTCAAATTCGAGGCGCCTCCTTGTCAGCTCCCGATTCTTGAATCACTCCCGGTATAAGAAGCCGTATGGAAAAAATATTAAAAAGCCCCATTCAATTCCATCTGCGCAATCGCCTCAACGCTATCAGGAGTTCTGTGGCGGCTCAGCATCCAAAGTACAGAATTCGAAGCCACAAGAGATAATAGAGAAATCGTCTTAATTACTGCGATTGCAATAAGAATTGGTTTAAGAACCAGGACAGCTCCTCCAAGAGGAAAAACAGCCAAAATAGGAGAGGCGTTCCACATAACAAAA
>MGLY01000073.1:2883-4034 GCA_001794935.1 Chlamydiae bacterium RIFCSPHIGHO2_12_FULL_49_9
TAAAAAGCCCCCTTTGTCCCCAAAGAACCTGGGAAGAGAACCAGCAAAAACTTCCTTTTTCAACGCCCTTTTTACCGGCTCGGTATCAATAATAGCGACTTTTCCGGCTTTGTCGAAGTAAAGATTATTATAAGTCAGATCTGTATAGCCCAATATGGAAAGCTCGGCGAGAGCCCTCGCTTGTGTTGGGTTGATCTCTCGCCTGGGTTTCCCCAAGTTACAAAGGGCATTCAGCTGTCCTCCCACTTGTGCAGCTTCTTCAGGACGAACCCATTCCTGGAACCCTTTAATGGGGCTGGCGACCTCTTCAGAGAGATCTATTTTTTCACTGACAGTCCAAAAATCCTCACGCCACCTGCAAATCCACTTTTTGGGAACAATCAGCTCTTCTTGCAATCCATTCGCCTCGATATATCGGCGAACTTTTTCTGCCTTTCGAACGCGATAAAGGTGCGTATCTTCGGTGGTGATAAAATCTGTCCGCGTATGTTTTAAAATCCATTTCCCCACACCGAGCACATTTGATTTCAAAAAAACTTTGGGCTGAGAAAGAATATTTTTGATTTGATCTTGAGCCGCTGGGTCAAGGCAGCACTTAGGATGACCTATTAAATAAGGGTGAAATTTCTCCGGAAGTGTCCCAATCATACAACAATTTCCTCGGCCAAAAGCCAAATTTTGAGCTGCATTATACGCAACCAACGAAATTATTAAAACCAAGGAATGAGACTTGCCCTGATTCGAGCAAATTTTGTATAATTGCCCCCATGGCAGGAAAGTCGCTAGACCCAAAAGTGCAAAAGCGTGTCGCTTCGTGGTTGGAAGGTCCCTTCGACGAAGAGACCAAGTCAGAGATCCGCCGCCTCTTAAAAGAAGACCCCACAGCCCTTGCGAACGCCTTCTTCAAAGACCTCTCGTTTGGGACCGGCGGCATGCGCGGGCTCATGGGGGTCGGCGCCAATCGGATGAACCGCTACACGATTGGAAAAGCCACCCAAGGTCTTGCCAACTACCTCAAGAAACAGCCAGAACCTGAAAAGGGCCACTCGGTCTTCATCGGCTACGATGTGAGACACCACTCGAGAGAGTTTGCCGAAGAGACAGCCCGCGTTTTATCCGCCAATGGCATCCGCGCTCTTCTTTCCAGAGAG
>MGLY01000073.1:4040-20370 GCA_001794935.1 Chlamydiae bacterium RIFCSPHIGHO2_12_FULL_49_9
CCGACGCCCCTTGTCTCATTTGCCTGCCGCTTTTTTCAGTGTTCCGGCGCCGTGATGATCACCGCCTCTCACAACCCGAAAGAGTACAACGGCTATAAAGTCTATGGGCCCGACGGCTGTCAGGTCGTCTTTCCTCACGATGCCGGCATCATGGAAGAGGTCTCTTTCATCGAAAGTCCCTCTCAAGTTTTGACCGGCGGCTCTTTTGAAGAGATCGGCAAACAAATTGACAGGGCCTACCTCGTGGAGCTGAGAAAGCTCCAAATGCTCCCCGAGCTCGCCAAAATTCCTCTCGAGATCATCTATACAAACCTGCATGGAACAGGCATCCGCCTCTTGCCGGAGGCTTTAAAAGAGTGGGGCTATAAATCGCTCTCTTTTGTCGAAGCTCAAAAATCTCTAGATGGCGACTTCCCCAATGCCCCCTCGCCCAATCCCGAAGAGGAAAAAGCATTAGCGCTTGGTTCGGAGATGCTCGTTCAGAAAAAGGCCGATCTTCTCATTGCGACAGATCCCGATGCAGACAGGGTGGGCATCGCAGTCCTCCATCGCGGCAAAGCGGTTCGCCTAACGGGCAATCAGACGGCCTGTCTTTGCATCCATCACATCTGCAATACCCTTTCTTCCAAAGGCGAACTGCCGGAGAATGCCGCTTTTATCAAGACGATTGTGACAACAGAGCTCTTTGCCAAAATCGCTGAGAGTTTTGATCGAAAATGCGTCGATGTCCTCACCGGATTCAAATACATCGGCGAGCAGATTGCCCTTTGGGAAAAAGGAGATGGTTATCAGTTCATCTTCGGAGGCGAGGAGTCGTATGGTTATCTCTTCGGCACTTTTGTGCGCGATAAAGACGCCATTTCTTCTTCGTGCCTCATCGCAGAAATCGCGGCGCTCGCCAAAAAAGAACATCTCACCCTCATCGATCGGCTCCATCAGATCTACAAGCACTATGGCCTTCATCGAGAATCGCTCTCCAATCTCTCCTTTCCCGATAGCCAAGCGGGTATGAAGCAAATGCAAGAGCTCATGCAGCGCATTCGAAAACACCCTCCGACTCAAATCGGCAATAGGTCGGTTGTTCAAATGGAAGATTACTTTGAACAGACAACTCTCACCCATGAAAATGGCAAGAAGATCGAGATCGAGCTCCCAAAATCAGATGTGCTTCGCCTCTGGTTAGACGACGGCTCAAAGCTCGTCATCCGCCCTTCCGGCACAGAGCCGAAAGTGAAGATCTACGCCGAAATCGTCGAGAAAGACACCAAAGACATCGAAAGGGCAATTGTCCACGCAGATGAAAGACTCAAAACTCTCGTTCAAAACTTCTCTTCGGGTTTATGATCCCCCCAACTTCTTCCCACCCCGTCCAGCCAAAACCAGCCTCACATTCCAGCCGAAGTTTAAAAAAACTCACTAAATATTTGAGAAAGTTTTACGTTCTCTGTGACTACAATACTGCTCGCACTTCTCTTCAATGGAAAGACCGCCAGTTGACAGGGCCGGAAAAAACCGCCATTGGGAATCCCCAAGAGATCGGCAGAGGATCCTATGGCCGAGTCGTCAAATTGCACAATGGAACTATAGCAAAAATTTATAAAAAAGATGAGGAAGCCAAAATCCCTATAAACGAGGCCGCTGCTCTTGAGTTATTTAGTCAATACACTCATATCCCATCTCTCGGGGCGTTTACAAAAATTCAACTCCAGGGACAAAAGCTCTTTTGCACGGTGATGGAACATGGTGGAGAATCCCTGAAAGAGCGCTTCGCTTACCCTTTAGATTTTGTGAAAAGGATGGCCGAGATCCTTGCAGAAACTTTGTCTGTTATGCACGCAAGATTCACTGCCCATTTGGACATAAAGCCCGCTAACTGCACAGTGAACAAAGTGATTGATTTAGGCCTGTCCAGAGTGTTTTTTAATGGCTCTAAGAACCACGGAGAAACGACTACTCTCTGGTATCGGGCTCCTGAAATAGCCCTCGGCCGGCCCTATGATTGGCGAGCCGACCTGTGGAGCTTCGGTTGCACGCTATTTGAACTTTACGTCGGAAAGCCTTTATTTCCAGCACAATACAATGAGGATCTCTCCTACTGTCATCAAAAAAGATTTCAACAGGAATCCTCGGGACTCGAGTGGGAGATCCGAGGAAAATTTTGCAATGAAATAGAAGATTTAGAAGATCTGGAGCGTTTTATCGATCTTTTGAAACAACTGCTGAAATTCAATCCGGAAAAGAGGATTTCAGCGAAAGAAGTCCTTCGCCACCCTTTCTTCAACCAAAGGTTTTCTATCCGATGTTTTATTGATCTGCCATTTAGATCTCAGATGGATGACAACTGCAGGCTTGAGATGAAAGACAAGAACTCTAACACAGTTCTGGGTACAAGAATTAGCTTCATCAAGCCTGGCGTGCCCTTCTTCTTTCCAATCAGAGGGGAACCCTTCGTCGCCAAGATAACTACACCTCAATGCGTTCATGCATTTTCGATCGAGTCTATCGCAGACCGATGCACGCTCCGCTTTCCTAAAGATCTAAATCAAAGAGTGACTGTTCTCCTGCCGGCTCCTCTTCTTCCCACATCGGATCCAATCAAACCAACTCCATTGAAAAAAGAAACCAGGTTGGAACCCGCAGGTTTTTCCCTTTTTCCCTGGTTTGCGATCAGCCAATCCAGCGCCTTTCAAAGGCGCGTCTCGCTCAAGAGTTGAGTCTCTCTTTCTTGGGGTATTTGATCCGAACGTGGTGAGAGAGTAAAAGCGTTTTGACGAGCGCCTTTTTCACGCGGCCAAGCTCTTCAAAGGTGAGCTGACAGTCGTCGAACTGCCCGTCTTCCGCTTTTTCTGCGACGATCCGGCCCACCAGCTCTTCTAAACTCTGCTCGTTGATCTCTTCCAGAGAGCGGGAGGCCGCCTCGATGCTGTCGCAGATCATGACGATCCCCGACTCTTTTGTGCGCGGCTTTGGCCCCGGATAGCGGAACTGACTCTCGTCGACCTCTTCTTTTTTCCCGCCTTTGAGCTCGAGCTGCTTTCGATAGAAGTAGTAGGCAAGCGTCGTTCCGTGGTGTTCGCAGATGATATCGACGAAGGGCTCCGGGAGATGATTTTTACGGGCGATCTCAACTCCATCGGGAACATGGGAGATGATCACCTGAGCGGACTCAAGGGGAGTCAGGAGCTGGTGGATGTTGACCGCCCCTTGTTGATTTTCGGTATAGAATTGGGGATTGTTGATTTTGCCGATGTCGTGGTAGAGCGTTGCCGCCCTACAGAAAAGGCCATTGGCGCCGATCGCCTGGGCGCAGACTTCAGCTAAATTGCCGAGAACAAGGCTGTGCTGATAGGTGCCGGGAACTTCAAGAGCAAACTGACGCAAGAGATCTGTGCTCGGATCCATGTACTCCATGAGAGACATATCGGTGAGGATCCCAAAGATCGATTCTAGCGCCGGAAGAAGTCCCACGACGAGAACAGCAGTCGCTAAAAGAAAGACCATCGAAGCGCCGATATCGATGAGAAGCGAATAACTCGCCAGGTGATTTTCTCCAAGAGTATACGCGTAGAGAACCAAAATAGAGCTGAGCCACGACTTGGCGCAGACGCCGAACACCTCTTTTCTCTTTCTGAGCCCCCTCGCGCTGATGATAACGACAATCGACGTAACGAGATTCAAAATCAAAAAGCGGCTGTGGTCGACCGCCAAACTCACCGATAAAATAATCGATAGAAAGGTCGCCGCAAAAAGAGCCGTTCTCGGAGAGAGGAGAATACAGATCAAAATTGTCGCGAAAGGAGCTACGATCGGATATCTCACCGATCCAATAATTCCCGAGTTGCTCTTCAGGAGGATATACTCGGTGAATTTGGAAAAGATCAGCGTCAAAATGACGATGCAGACAAACAAAGAGATTTGCTGGAGCGAGCGGATGAAAGCCTGTTGGCTGATTCTAAAGTAGAGAGCGCTGATCCCAACAAAAAGAATCGAGAGCAATAAACTCGCGATGATCGTCAATGGATCCCACAAATTGCGCCCTTCCGAGATCGTCGTCTTCATCGCCTGCATCATCGTCAGATGGCGAGACGTGACCCGATCGCCCTGGTTGATGATCCTCGTTCCAGCGAGCACCTTGGTCACCTTCTCAGGAACTGTGCGGCTCACCTGCGCTCTCAATGAGTGTTCCAAAGCCACATCGTCGACGAGGTTCCAGTCCCTTTGCTGAAAAGATCTAATCACATAGTTTACGCTGTCGGGATGAAACGCGTCGCTCTGAGAGATTTGCTGCGAAATCCGGTTCCAAAACTCGAGAGGCAGGTTTGCGGGGCCCTCTTCAGGAGGCAAAAAGTCAAAATAGGAGATATCGGGAAGATCGAGCTCGCGGATCTTTTGGATTGTTCGCGGGTCGGTGAATCTCGCCTCTAAAAGGAGCGTCTCCAGCTCATCTGCCGCTTTATACATCTCTTCAAAGGTGCTTTGAGGAGCGGAGCTGCGCCAATTTTTATTGTGGATCAGCGTCTCTTCGAGGCTGTATCTCGCCTCGCGGATCTGCTTGTCTTCGATCTGATAAATTTTGCCGACGTCCTGCATCGCTTGCTGCTTGAGGACAATGGTCGTCTCATAATCGGGGAATTCAAAGTCGACCTGCGCGACGATGTATCTGCCGGCAGTCGCATTCAACTCGAGAACTTCGAGCCTTACTTCCCGGAAGTGAAGGAAGAGCGCAAGGCAAATGACGCAGACGAAGCCGACGACGATGCGCCAGCCTCGATGGTTCGAAGCGAGCCACTCTTGCCAGCCCTCTCTAATCCTATCCCGGTTCTGATTCATATCCCCAGCATATCAAATCTTCGATTTCCTCTCGCGCTGGACGCTAAATTTTATTAGAGCTATAATCAAAAATCAAAAGGATAAATATTTAACCGGTTAAAGATAAGACACATGACACAAAAATATCAAGTCATTGCCCGCAAGTACAGACCCCAATCTTTTTCCGATGTGGTAGGTCAAGGACCTGCCGTGACCACCTTAAAAAACGCCATTCGGTTCGATAAAGTGGCTCATGCCTATCTCTTTTGCGGTTCCAGGGGGGTGGGGAAAACGACTCTTGCCCGCCTCTTCGCAAAAGCTCTCAACTGCTCGTCGCCCACTTCCGATCTGGAGCCTTGCAACGAGTGCCCCTCCTGCGTCGAGATCACATCGGGTCAATCGCTCGACGTCATCGAAATCGACGGCGCGTCCAATCGAGGCATCGATGACATCCGACAAATCAATGAAACGGTCGGCTACGCTCCGGCGCTTGGGAAATATAAGATCTACATCATCGACGAAGTGCACATGCTCACAAAAGAGGCCTTCAACGCGCTTCTCAAAACCCTCGAAGAGCCGCCGGAAAAGGCGAAATTTTTCTTCGCGACGACAGAGCCCCACAAAGTGCTCCCAACCATCTTAAGCCGCTGCCAGCGCTTTGATCTCGCCAGGATCCAACCCTCTCTCATCGCCTCCAAACTCGGCTCCATTGCCCGAGATCTAAACCGCGATGTAGAGCCCGCGGCGCTCCATCTCATCGCCTCTTTTGCGGAAGGGAGCCTTCGCGACGCCGAATCGCTCTTCGATCAGATCCTCTGCTTTGCCCAAAACCAAATCACCGCATCGATTGTCCGCGAATCGCTCGGCCTTGTCTCCGAGGAGCTCTTCTTTGCCCTTGACGAATCTTTTTCTGAATGCCGCATCGCCTATGCTTTTGAGCTGACAGATCTCCTCTTCCAAAAAGGAAAAGATCTCGGCCACTTCCTTGAAGAGCTCCTTGAGCGCTATCGAACACTCGCCCTTTTTAAAACGATGGGAGAAAAAGCGCTTGCCCCGGAGATCGTCTCCCGCCTCGCCTCATCTGCCAAGCTCTACACTCAGGCCCAGTCTCTCTACATCCTCGATTTTCTCATCCAATCGGAAGCCCAGTTCCAAAAGAGCTCTTTTCAAAGAGCCTCCCTCGAATCGATCCTCCTTCAAATCATACGAAGCCGCCACCGCGTCCCTATCGAGGTGATCGTCAAAAGACTCACCGAATTGGAAGAAACCCTCTCCCAAAAACAGCCGCTCCCTCCAAAAATAGGAGCGCCTCAGCCTATCAAAGCAGAGTCCGAACTCGCAAAAGAGGTCCTTCCTACAGACATAAAGACAGAGCTCAAGCCGGTCCCATTCAGTCCCCAGGTCCCACCGAAAGAGCCGGCTCCCGCTCCGAAACAAGAACCTTCCCCCATACAAAAGGCCCAGCCCCCGTCAGAGACAAGCGCACCTGCGTTTCCCCCTGCGGCTGAAATAAAAACACCATCTCCTTTAAAACATCCGAGCCATTATGATACTCTGATGCGTTTTGCAGCTGTTGAGCTCGAAGGCTCTTTAAAGAACAATTGAGGTGAAAAATGGGTAGCGGATTTTCAAAAATGAAGAAACAGGCCAGGCTGATGCAAGAGCAGCTAAGCCAGGTGCAAAGTCAAATGCAAAATACCCTCATCGAGGGAAGCGCAGGCGGAGGCCTCGTCACCGTCACGCTCAATGGATCGAAAGGGCTCAAGAAAATCGCAATCAAACCCGAGTGCGTCAATCCAAACGACATTGAAGGGCTCCAAGATCTCATCATAGGAGCTTTCCAGGATGCCGCATCCAAGGCAGAAGCCCAAAATCCGCTGCCGACAAGGGGCTTTTTTTAGGCCCTTGTCCGCAGGAAGCTAATCTCTTTAAAATACTTAGAATAAGTCACTTGCTCTGATTATTGACTTTTGCTCACCGCTTTGAGTAAAATCACTCAATAGAATGAGCAAAAAACAACGCCCCATTTTCAAAACCCTCCTCGAGAGAGTTAAAGAGCCGAGGAGGTTTATGCAGGTTCTCTTAGGCCCTAGACAGGTTGGTAAAACCACTATGGCGCTGGCCTTGAAAGAGCATCTGAACCTCCCCATACACTACGCGTCCGCAGATACGGTTGGCATAGAAGATCTTAGCTGGCTGCTCACACAATGGGAAACCGCGCGCAGTCTAAACCAGGGGAGCGCCATACTCATCATCGATGAAGTCCAAAAAATTCCTCAGTGGTCTTCTTTTATCAAAAAATTATGGGATGAAGACACAAAAGATGCTCTTCCTCTAAAAGTGGTCCTTTTAGGATCTTCTCCCTGGCTAGTGCAAAAAGGATTATCGGAAAGCTTGGCGGGAAGATTTGAGATTCTTCCCGTTCCCCACTGGTCTTATCAAGAAATGAGAGAAAATTTTGGCTGGGATTTGAGTCAGTACACTTATTTCGGCGGATATCCCGGCGCGGCTCCCTTGATCACAGACTTAAACCGCTGGCTGAACTACATCAATGATTCGTTAATTGAAACCACACTTTCTCGCGATATTCTTCTTATGACGCAAGTGAATAAGCCCATTTTGCTCCGCCGCATGTTTCAACTCGGCTGTAAATATTCTTCGCAGATCCTTTCCTATCAGAAAATGTTGGGACAGTTGGACGATGCCGGCAATACGACAACTCTTGCTCACTATCTTGAACTTCTCTCAGGCGCAGGTCTAGTTACAGGCCTCGATAAGTTTTCCGTTGATTCCGCCCGAAGAAAAAATTCCAGCCCAAAATTGCAAGTAGTCAACACAGCTCTTATGAGCGCTCAATCAGGAAAAACCTTTAGCGAAGCGAAAAATGATACTCCGTTTTGGGGGCGACTTACCGAATCTGTTGTTGGAGCGCACCTTGTGAATGCAATTCGCGGAACGCAAATTGAACTGTTTTACTGGAGAGATCACCAAGAAGAGGTTGATTTTATTCTCAAACAAGGCAGCTCTATCACTGCAATTGAAGTAAAAAGCGGCTCTCGCAAAGAATTTTTACCGGGCCTATCTTCTTTCTGCAAACTCTATCCGTCCACTCGGCCCCTTCTGGTCGGCCAAGGAGGGATTGATATCGAGACTTTCCTCCTCCGTTCTATCCACGATTGGATATAAAATGAAGAAACAAGACACCGCATCGAAAGCGGAAGCCCAAAACCAGCCAATGATACCGAGAGGCCTTTTCTAAAAATTTTAGCGAACTGTCTCTGCGGCGAGGTATTCTTTGAGCTCTTGAGCAGACGCGTGCTCGAGCGCCCCTTCTGCGAGGCGGCAGGCTTCCAAGATGCGCCATTTGCGAATCGTGTGTTTGACTACGGGGATGTGGCGCGCTGCGACAGAAAATTCTCGGATGCCGAGTCCGATGAGGATCGGGATGATAGAAGGGTCTGCTGCGGTCTCTCCGCAGAGAATGACCGGTTTGCGAGATTGGTTGGCAGAGGCTACGACCATCCGGATCAGGCGAAGGATGCTCGGGTGGGTTGAGAAGTAAAGATCGGAGGTGGATGGGTTGCTCCGATCGGCTGCAAGCACGTATTGAACGAGATCATTTGTTCCGATAGAGAGAAAGTCAGCCTCTTGGGCCAGCGCATCGCACATGATGGCGCTCGAGGGAACCTCAATCATGCAGCCGACGGGGATATGGTCTGCAGTTTTGATCTTTTTCCCTTTGAGATCTTTTTGAATTTTTGCAATGAGCTGGCGCACTTCTCTCAGCTCGCCCAAATCGGAGACCATCGGGATGAGGATGTGGATCTCTCCAAAAGCGCTCGCTCTTAAAATAGCGCGAAGCTGCGCCTCTAGAAGTTCCGGATAGCGAAGGAGAAAGCGGATCGCACGGCAGCCTAGGGCCGGGTTGAGCTCATCGCCGATCGACCCAAAGTAATCGATCCCTCTCGCGTCGGGAAGGAGATCCACTTTTTTGTCGCCGCCGATATCAAAAGTCCGGATGACGAGAGGGCGGCCCCGAAGAGCTTTGGCCATCCGCTTGTAGATCTGAAACTGCTCCTCTTCCGTCGGGAACGATTTTCTAGAAAGGAAGAGATACTCCGAGCGGAAAAGACCCACGCCCGAGGCGCCGTTTTTTATGAGGAGATCGATCTCTTTTGGGTTCTCCAGATTTGCAAAAATCCTCACCTCATAGCCGTCGATCGTCTCCCCTTTTAAGTGGGACGCACTCTTGAGCATTTTGTAGCTCTCCAAATGCCCCTTTTTCAGCTCCTGGTATTTTTTCAATGTTTTGCGAGATGGATTGACAATCACAATCCCTTGAGAGCCGTCGACGATGACTGATTGAAGCTCGAGTTTTTTCAGCAATTTGATATCGACATTGGCGACATAGGGGATCCCTTTGGCCCTCGCGATGATCGCAGCGTGAGAGGTAATCCCGCCGGCCGCTGTCACAAAAGCAGAGACGAGCGTCGCACTCGCCTCAACTGTTTCCGATGGGACAAGCTCATGAGTCAAAATGATCGAATTGGAGGGCATCTCGCCCATTTTGAGTCTTTGCAGAGGCCTCAAATGGCCTAAAATTCTCTGGGAAACGTCGACAATATCGCGCACCCTTTCTTGAAAATAGGCGTCTTGTAAAGAGTTGAACCGCTGCTTATACTCCTCGATCAGATGGCGGAAAATCGACTCGGTATTTTGGAGCGTCTCTCGGATTCTCTCCTCAATGCCGCTCGTCATCAGAGGGTCCTGCATCATTTCGAGATGCGTGCCCAAGATAGCTACGATCTCGGGAGGGCCCTCCTGGATCGACATCGACTGGAGCTTTTCGAGATCTTTTCGGCTTAAGTCGAGCGCTCTTCTATAGCGGATGATCTCCTCTTCGATCTCTTTTTTGGAAATGGTGACTTGAGGCGAATCTTCATCTACGCCGGCAAAGAAAATCGGCATGCCGATGCCGATGCCCTTGCTGATGGGCAGCCCGCGCAAGATGACCTCTTTCGCCTCAGCCATTCACTTTTCCCCAAACTGCTGGTCGAACGCGTTCACAAGATATTCCATCGTCGCCTCTGCATCGTCGCCGTCGATTGTAACTACAATCTGGGCATTTTTCTTTGCAGCCAGCATCAAAATGCTCATGATGCTTCTCGCATTGATCGTCTCGTTTCTATAAGTAAAAAATACAGCTGATTTGCGCGGCTGTAACAATTTTACGATCGCGGCTGCAGGTCGAGTGTGGAGTCCCAGCGAGTTTTTCACTTTCACTTTACGGATGAGTTTCATGAATTACCTTTTTCTTCTGCCGTCTCGCAATCGTCTCAAGCAGCTTTGCGTTAAACTCTTTGGCTGAATTGTATCCCATATCCTTTAATCGGTGATTGAGCGCAATCGTCTCCAAAAGAAGAACGACGTCCCTTCCGGGTTTGACGGGGAGAACGTGATAGGGAACGCTAATTCCCAAAATATCGATAAATTTTTCATCGAGGCCGACTCGATCGTAAAAGTGCTGATCGTCCCACTCTTCGAGCTTCACGACGATGTCGATCCCCTTGTCGGGGCGGACGCACACCGCGCCGTAAAGGTGGGCGACGTTGATGATCCCGATCCCCCGGATCTCCATCAAGTGGCGGGTGAGTTCAGGCCCTGAACCTGCCAAATAAGATCCCTCTTTTTTCTTCACGCGCACTACGTCATCTGAAATCAGCCTGTGGCCCCTTTCAATGAGCCCCAAAGCCGCCTCGCTCTTTCCGACCGATGATTCTCCCTGGATCAAAACGCCGACGCCGAACATCTCGACAAGAGTGCCGTGCAAAGTGACGCTCGGACAAAATTCTTCCAGGAGCAAAAAGGTGATGCGGCTGAGCAAATTCGTCGCGGTGGATGTCGCTCTAAAAAGGGGGATTTTATTTTTGTCGCAAAGGACAATCAGCTCTTTCGGCGGGCGAAATCCGCGAGCGATGATGACGGCCGGCGTCGACGGGGTGAGAACCGCCTTCAGCCGCTCGGCTCTGATCTTTGATTCGAGCTCTCTTAAATACTCGATCTCCTGCTTGCCAAATACAAGAATGCGGGCGCCGACAAAACCCTTTAAATACCCGGTCAAGCTTAGACCCGGCCGATGCACTTCGGCTTTATTGATGCGCCTGGACAGACCACTTTTGCCCGCAACCAACTCGAGCCCCAGATACCTCGCATGCGCCTCATAGAAATGCTGAACTAAATACATACCTTAACATTCTTTAAGGAGAGATATTCATCCCCTGAAGATAATAAGCCAGCCATTCTGAAAAGGTGGCAAAGGCGAGGTTTTCCGCCCATGCCTTCTTTTCGGATCGTTCTGATATTGTATAATCGATTCCGGATAAATATACATTACCCATTTCACTGCCCGGATACCAATCGGCATAAAAACACTGATAGGAAGAAAGGCCGATCGCCTCATAAAAAGGAACAAGAGCGCCCGGATCGACGAGCCTGCCGCTTGACCTGACCGGATGATTTGCCTTCAGCAAAAGTTCACTCACCCGCTCTCTTGCTTCAACGATGTCTTCCACTTTTAATAAGCCCATTTCAGAGAGCTTGCCAAACCCGTTGTGAATCTTAAAAAATCTCAAATAATCGCGGGGCAGAGTCAGGGGAATTTCCCTTTTGAGATCTTGGAGATCCCTCTCTTCCGCCGGCGGCTGCCCCCGAAAAAAAGAGCCGCTATCTCTCAGGCTGTAGACGATCTCCGCTGTGAGGGGCTCATCTTCTCTTGTGCGCGATAAAACGACTCCCACATCATCGAGCCGATCGAAAAACTCGATGAACAGCGGATACGCCGCGGGATTAAAGCTCAATCGATCGAGCCAAAAATCGCGCGTAAACTCGATCCGATCTTCAGTTGATAAAGAGGAGAGTTCAAACCAGCCGCGGGGAAGATCGGGCGCTTTCCTGGAAGCTTCTTCCCAAGAAAGTCTTGTCTCGCTTAAAAAGACAACTTCTTGAAAATGGGGAGCTTCGCCGCTTCCAACTTTAAAAAACTCTCGAACTAATGAATTCATTGATTATTCTAAATTCAGCCAATCAATCTTTCACTCTCTCACAAAATAAAAAATATTGAAAACTATTTTTTACAAGTGCGCCAACATCCCCATTTTTACTTATTTTTAATATTAATCCATTTTTGATATACTGATCCTATGGCGAGTGCGAAAGTAGTGATTCTCGGGGGCGGTTTCGGCGGCATCAATGCAGCTAAAGCGCTTGGGGCTTCAAAGCTCGATGTCTGGATCATCGATAAAACCAACCATCACCTCTTTCAGCCGCTCCTTTATCAGGTGGCCAGCGCCGCCCTATCGCCGGGCGATATCGCAGTTCCGATCCGGGAGATTTTAAGCCCTTACGAAAACATCACTGTTCTCATGGGCGAGATCGCCAAAATCGACAAGGAGAACAAGCAGGTCGTTTTGCAAAATGGCGATCGTGTGGGCTACGAGTACCTGATCATCGCTTTAGGCGCCAGGCATTCTTATTTTGGCCATGACGCGTGGGAGCAATACGCCCCTGGACTCAAAACACTTGCCGACGCCCTCAAGGTTCGCGAGCGGATTTTGATCTCGTTTGAAAAAGCGGAGAGATGCGACAGCATTTCGGAGGCAAAAAAGTACCTCAATTTTGTCATCGTCGGCGGCGGACCAACGGGAGCTGAAATGGCGGGCGCGATTGCTGAGATCGCCTATGAGACCATGCTAAAAAACTTTCGCCGCATCGATACGACAAAAACCAAGATCTATCTCATCGAGGGATCTCCCCACATTCTCCCTGTCTATCCCGAAAGGCTCTCCAATAAGGCGCAAAAATATCTCGAGCATTTTGGCGTGAATGTCATCACCGGAAAAAGAGTGACCAACGTCTCAAAAGAGGGCGTTACAGTCGAAAGCACCCTAATCCCAACTGAAAATGTCCTTTGGGCGGCAGGCAACCAAGCCTCTCCCGTTTTAAAAACGTTGGGACTTCCCCTCGATAAGCAAGGGCGCGTCGCTGTCGACTCCGATCTCTCGATTCCGGATCACCCGGAAGTGTTTGTCATTGGAGATGCGGCAGCCGCAATGGATCAAAAGGGGAAACCTCTTCCCGGCCTTGCTCCCGTCGCGGTTCAACAGGGAAGATATGTCGCCCAAATCCTGCGCAAAAGAATCCCCAAACAGGAAAGACCCCCTTTTGTCTACTTTGACAAAGGGACGATGGCGACCATCGGCAAAACAAAAGCGATCGGTATGTTCGGCAAAATCCAGTTCAGCGGCTTTTTGGCCTGGCTTGCCTGGTGCTTTGTCCACATCCTTTATCTCATCGGTTTCCGCAACCGGCTCGTCGTCTTAACCCAATGGCTCTTTTCTTACTTTTCGAGCCAAAGAGGCGCGCGCCTGATCAACCGCTCGATCGATGAAGAGTTTCCTCATATCAGACAATAATTTTTGGCAGAAAAATCCGGCGCTTCTCTACGGAGTCACCCTTCTCATTGGGTCGAGCAGCGCCCTTTTTTGGCCCTTCCCCTGGAACTTTCTCTTCCCTTTTCTTTGGAGCCTTTATCTTTTCTTTCAAGGGAAAACCCCGCTCTTTCTTTTACTCGGAGCCGCCGCCCTCTACTCCCACTTGCTCTACAAGCCCATAATTGATCCGAGAGAAGAAAAAGGAGTCTATTTCGCCACCCAATCTCTACAACCTTACACATCTCCATTCAAAAAGGGGTTCGTGTACAAAGGCTCTCTCTTTCTCTCTGAGGGGCGAATTCCCTGCACTATCTATTGCTACAGTAAGGATCATCCTCCGGGGGATTGCGATTACATCTTATCGGGAAAGATCTCCCCCAAGAGGCCTTACGATCTCTTTTTCAAACCTCAAAAATGGACTCCTGTTAAAAAGAGCTTTTCCTTAGCGCAACTCCGCTACAAGGCCAAAAAGAAATTCGCCCTATTTTTACAAAAAAAGATCCCGTCTAAAAAAGCCTCCTCTTTTCTTTCCTCTCTCATCACAGGAAATGTCGAGAACCGATCTCTTCAATATGAATTTACAAGACTGGGTCTCCAGCATATTTTGGCTATTTCCGGCTTTCACTTTGGAGTCTTGATCGCCCTTTCTTCTTTTTTTCTAAACTTCCTGCTTCCGAAGCGCTATACCTCATTTTTGCTCTTGATTGCGATCAATGCCTATTTCCTCTTTGTCGGCTCCCTTCCTTCCGTCCAAAGGAGCTGGGCTGCGGCAAACCTCTACATCCTCTCTCAAATCCTCAGGAGAAACACCTCCGGGTTAAATCTTTTGGGCGCCGCTCTTCTTCTCGAAGTCATCATCAATCCCCTCGTCTCCTCAAAGATCGGCTTTCAGCTCAGCTTTGCAAGCTGCTTCGGCATTCTACTTCTCTATCCGCTCTTAGAAAAAAATCTGTTTCCCAAGCACTCTTTTCCAGATCTATTAGAACTTGGATTTTTCTCTAAACACGCCTCTTTTCTCCTCCTCTTCCTGCAAAAAGCAATCTCTTTAACGCTCGCCGTCAATACAGCCATTTTGCCCCTTCTTCTCTACCACTTTCATCAGTTCCCCTGTTTAAGTCTCTTTTACAATCTCTTCTTCCCCTTCCTCGCCGGCCTTGCAATCTTTTTTCTTCTCATTTCGCTGCTTGTCCATCTCGCATTTCCGCCACTGGCTATCTTCCTCTTCAAGACAACCAGCTTTTTCACCTTAGAGATCCTCAACTTGACCTCCTATCCGCCGACAGCCCTCGATTACTCGCTCTTTATCTCGAATATCCCTGCCTGGAGTTTGCCGATTTACCTCTTCTGCCTCCTTTACATTTCCATATTTTATAAAACTCAAACAACTGAAAAAGAGCAACTTATATCCGACCAAAAAGCGATATATCGCAAATTAGTCGCGACCAAAATACGATCTATCGTAAAATGGTCGTATGAGAAGAATCTATCAGGAACTGATCCAGGATCACCTTCTGCGCCTTAGGCAAATGGTTTTTTTAATGGGGCCAAGACAGGTTGGAAAAACGACCTTGAGCTTGGCTGCAGCTGAAATCCATCCTAGGCATTCCTATTTTAACTGGGATAATCCGGCGGAAAAGCTCCTTTTTATCGAGGGACCGGACGCCATAGCAAAGCAGGCGGATCTTTTGGAACTGGCCAAAGAAAAACCCGTCCTCATCTTCGATGAAATCCATAAATACAGGAAATGGAAGCAATTTTTAAAAGGCTTTTTCGATGCCTATGAAAGAACCTCTAAAATGATTATTACGGGCAGCTCAAGGCTCAACGTCTACAAAAGAGGCGGCGACAGCTTGATGGGTCGCTATTTTTACTATCGAATCCATCCTTTGACAGTTGCGGAAATTACCGCTCCCTATCTGATCGAAGACGAAATTCGGAAAAATCCCAAGCCCATTTCAGATGAGGATTGGAATGCCCTCATGGAACATGGGGGTTTCCCTGAGCCCTTCCTCCAGCGCTCAAAATCATTTTCCCGTCGTCTTCAAGCCATACGAAAAGATCAGCTTTTTCGAGAAGACATTCGAGATGGAACAAGAATCCAGGAGCTCGCTCAGCTCGAGCTGCTTGCAGAACTTTTGAGAAAACAGGCAGCCCAGGCAATGGACTACGTCTCCCTGTCTAAAAAGGTAGGCGTTTCTATCGACACGATCCGCCGTTGGATAGAAGTTCTTAAATCGTTTTATTATTGCTTTTCAATTCAGCCCTGGTCGAAAAATATCAGCCGTTCTCTTTTAAAAGAGCCCAAGCTTTATCTTTGGGACTGGTCTTTGGTTGAAGAAGAGGGCCACCACCATGAAAATCTCGTCGCAAGCCACCTGCTTAAAGCGGTCCATTTCTGGACAGATCGGGGTCTCGGGAATTTTGGCCTCTACTATCTCCGGACAAAAGATAAAATTGAAGTCGATTTCCTGGTTACTAAAAACGGAAAGCCATGGTTCCTGGTTGAAGTGAAAACAAAAGCCAAAGGACTCTCCTCCAGCCTCTACCGCTTCCAAGAAGAGACGGGAGCTCCTCACGCCTTCCAGATCGCTTTTGATCTCCCCTTTGTCGACAAGAATTGTTTTGAAGAAAAAGGCCCCATTCTTGTCCCCGCCAAGACCTTCCTTTCCCAGCTCGTCTAAAAAATTTTTAGACTTTGACGAATAGCCCTTCTTTTAGATAGTATTTAAGGTTTTTACGGCGATCGTAGCTCAGTTGGTTAGAGCGTTGGATTGTGGATCCAAATGTCGCGGGTTCGAGCCCCGTCGATCGCCCATTTTTTCAGCCGGTGAATGTGTCTCTTTTACAAGCCATTTTGCTGGGCCTGGTTCAAGGCTTAACCGAATTCTTCCCCGTCAGCTCTTCCGCGCATCTTCGTCTTGCCAAGTGGTTTTTAGGCCTCTCAGATGGGGAGCGCCTTCTCTATTTTGATCTCATCTGTCACGCAGGCACCCTTTTCGCTCTGATTTTTTTCTTGAGAAAAGAGGTTTGGA
>MGLY01000074.1:0-7180 GCA_001794935.1 Chlamydiae bacterium RIFCSPHIGHO2_12_FULL_49_9
AGCGGAAATTGAGCTCATATTTTCTGTCGATGTAAGGGTTGGGTCTCGCTTCATTCGGCAGGTTGATGCAGAGTCCGCACGAGCGCCCCTTTGCTTTTTGCGCGCCCTCGTTTGCGCGCTCCATGATGCCCGGGCCGCCGCCCGTAATGATGCCGAAGCCTTTGAGGACGATCTTCTCGGCAATTTTTTCAGCGAGATCATAGTATTTGGGATGGATCGGAGTTTGATTTGTCGACCCGAAAACGGCAACTGAGGGGCCGAGCGTCGTCATTGTCTCAAACCCATCGACGAGCTCCGACATGATCCTGAAGATGCGCCAAGAGTCGAGTGTATGAGCCCTCTTGTGGGGCTTCATGTGGGGATCTTCATGGTCGTGTTTGATCATGAGAAAAATCCCTTGGCAAACTTGATTCTCGATTTTCTCTTCAGAGCCGTTCTGGCTGTGCGCCCATAGGCTACTTCATGTAAGTTTTCGATCGCCATAAAGGCGGCCGGATCTTCCCTTAAAACGATCTCTTTGAGCTCCGCCAGATCGAGGCGCTCGACGATAATGAACAAAATATCTCTGTCTTCGCCCGAATAGCCCCCCTTTCCTTTGATGAAAGTAAGTCCAAGGCCCAGTTCATGAGTGATGATTTTGCTGAGTTTGTCGGGTTTGGAGCACATGATGAGAACTGATTTGAGCTCCTCCAGGCCTGCGATCACGATGTCCATCATCTTAAAGGCGACGATGTAGGTCATGAGCGAGCGAAGAGCGATATGCCAATCGCTAAAGATCCAGCCATAGGCGGTAAAAATAAAGATGTTTATGAAGAAGATCACTTGGCCGACGGTAAACCCTTTTTTTCGGTTGATCAGGATCGCCAGGATTTCCGTTCCGTCTGTGCAGCCGCCATGGCGGATGATGAGGCCTGCTCCCGCTCCCAGCATAGCGCCGCCAATCACGATCGCCTCCAATGCATCCGCTGCGAACAGGGGGAGTTTTTCGGGGATCGATAAGAAGAAGGCGAAAAAGACGATCGCTGCGAGCATATGAAGCACAAAAGATCTTCGGATAAAGCGATAGGCCAAGTAGATGAAGGGGAGATTCAGGAGCAAGAGAAAAAATGAGAGATAAGAGGCGCCGTAGAGGCGCGCCAAGATCAATGAGATACCGATGACGCCGCCGTCGATCAGCTCATTTGGAATGAGGAACATGCGGATCGCCATCGCCGCAAAAAAAGCGCCGACAGTCATGCCGAAATAGCTGATGATATGATTGACGATTCTGGTTTTTAGCGGAAGCGGTTGACCCATAAGCTGCGACTGTTTTTCTGACCTAAGAATACTGACGAGAGGCTTGTTTGTACAGAAAAGAAAGACGCATTCTTACAAAATGCGCGGGAGACGGGGCTCGAACCCGCAACTTCCGCCGTGACAGGGCGGCGCTCTAACCAATTGAACTACTCCCGCGTATGAAAGCCGTTGGGCGCAACAGGACTCGAACCTATGACCACCTGTGTGTAAGACAGGCGCTCTACCAACTGAGCTATACGCCCAAAAAGAACATCCATGTTACGCTGGAATTAAGTTTTTGCTCAAGAAAAATGGAAGAGCTCGTAGATCTCAAAAAAATCAGCCCTCGAATCGTCCAGGAAATCGTCTATGCGACGCCTTACAATTTTTTGAAAAAGGCGATCTATCCCGCCCCCAAGTGTTATCTCCTTTCCAAAACGGCCGAGAGACTCCACCTGGCCCAGCTCTCTTTAGAAAAGAGGGGGCTCTCCCTCAAAATTTTTGATGCCTATAGGCCGCTTTCGATTCAAAAAATTTTTTGGTCTTTTCTTCCCGATCCCCGCTACATTGCAGACCCTGCGATCGGCTCGAAGCACAACCGGGGAGCTGCGGTCGATGTGACCCTGATCGATGGGTCGGGCAGAGAGCTCCTCATGCCCACCTCTTTTGACGACTTTTCAGAAAAGGCGCATAGGAGCTATGCTCTAGCCGTTCCTCTTGCCATCAAAAATCGGGAGATTTTGGAAGAGGCGATGGGCGCTCAGGGTTTTTTACCTTTCGAGACCGAGTGGTGGCATTTTGACGATCCCGATTGGGAAAATTATCCGGTTTTAGATATTTCTTTTGAGGCTCTTGGATGAGAATCTTTTTATTGCTTCTTTTAGCCGCCTGCTCTCCGACTTCGCTGAAAGATCTCAGGATGGAGGGGGAGGCGGAGACAAAAAAACTGGCTCTCGAATTGAGAAAGATTGAGACAAAAGAATCCCTTATTCGAGCATCCCCCAAGCTCAAAAAGAGATTCAACCGAATCGCAGATCTCTTGATTCAGACGCATGAATTTGAAGAACTCCTTCCTGAGAGGAAGGAGTTTCCCCGCTCCGGTAAGGACCGGGATTGCGTCGAGCTGCCCGTTCAAAAAGGGGAGATTTTGAAAGAGCCCTCGCTCGCAAGCGAAGAGCTCTTTATTGAGCTGGCGAGGCTTTACGAAATACCCGGAGCGAAAGAGATTGTTGAGGGCGCCCAAAAGGAGGCGGTAGCCAAGCTCAACAGCTCAGATATCAAATAGTTTTTCGGTCAGCGCTTTTTGATTTTTAAATGCCTCGAGATCCGTCATGTGTCCCACATGGATGGGGACCGCCGCAATATATCCCTGTTCGAGAAGCGCAACATCGCTTTCGGGATCTTCATCGGGAGCAGCGCCCCACTTGCCGCCGAGCCAGTAGTAGGGGAGTCCTTCGGGGTGGATCCTTTGATCCGGCGCTTCAACCCAATAGCCCTTCCCCTGCTTGGCCATTTTGAGACCTTTGATCTCGTCCTTCGCATTGCAGGGGAAATTGACGTTTAAAAAAGTGCCGGTTGGGAGCGGGTGTTTCAATAGGTGTTGAATGAGGGGGAAAATGTATTGTTTCGTCGCGCTCAAAGGGGGGGCTTCGACATCAGAAAAGGAAAACGCGATACCGGGTATGCCCTTAAGAGCGCCTTCAATAACGCCTCCGACAGTGCCGGAGTAAAGAATCGTCCTTCCCGAGTTTGAGCCCCGGTTGATGCCGGAGATGATGAGGTCGGGCTTCTTTTTCAAAAGGACGCTAAGTCCCATTTTGACGCAGTCGGCGGGGGTTCCATTCAAGCACCAGGCGGGGGTATTTTTGTCCCAGATCATCGTGTGGATGCGGAGCGGCTTGGCCCAAGTGATTGAAAGACCGCAACCCGACTTTTCTGTCTGGGGCGCAACGATGGCCACATCTGCGGACTCGTGAACCGCTTCCCAAAGGTGCTTGAGCCCGGGAGCGTGGATGCCGTCGTCATTGGTCATTAAGAGGAAGGGGCGGTGGGGGGACATTCGAATACCTCATTTTAACCAAAGTATTCCCGAAAGAAGAGTAGTTTTCAAGGTTCCACGGGAAGAGAGAGCTGTTTTCTCGCCAAATAAGAAACGGTTTGGATTGCAAAAAGACTTAAGGCAAACGCAGGAACCAAAGAGGGGATATCCCATTGGTAGAGATTGTCGAAATAAGGCCAGATGGCAGCGGTGAGCCCGCCCGTTAAAATACCTACAAAAGCGCCATACTTGTTGATGCTTTTAAGATAAAGAGAGAGAAGTAAAAGCGGTCCAAATGAGGCCCCGAGTCCAGACCATGAATACAAGACGAGCTGGTAGATCGTGGAGATTTTAAAGAAGGCGATCGCAAAGCCCAAAACAGCGATCAAAAGAACACTCGCCCTTGAGATCCAGAGCATCTCTTGAGGAGTCGCATGCCTTCGAAAGAGCCTTTTATAAAAATCTTCTGAGAGATTCGACGCGACAACCAAAATTTGAGCTGCCATGACGTTTGTCGTCGCAGCTAAAATAGCGCAGAGAACAAGTCCTGCGAAGAAGGGAGCAAGTGACGTTTTTACGATGTTTAAAATGACCTGCTGAGGATCTTCGAGTCCTTGAGGGAAAACAAAAACGCCAATCAAGCCAATCAGAGTCGCGGCGGCGAGAGCGATTGTTT
Organism: Chlamydiae bacterium RIFCSPHIGHO2_12_FULL_49_9; assembly: GCA_001794935.1. Classification (GTDB taxonomy): domain Bacteria; phylum Chlamydiota; class Chlamydiia; order Chlamydiales; family SM23-39; genus O2-12-FULL-49-9. The sequence goes on from MGLY01000074.1 coordinate 3,990, forward strand.
GCCAGCTAATGCCCACGATCTTTGCTTTGTACATGTCGCTGACACAGCGGATGCCCATAAACTTGGTCAAGATGTGGGGTTGACCCAGATAGCCGAGGCCCCAACCGAAAGAGGTGAGGAGGATTTTTGTGATTGTGTAGGCAGAAAAGTTGGGAAAAAGGGACGTCGTCAGGTTTTTGGCTTCGACTGCCTTCATGACAGGGTCCAGGCCGCCGAATTGAATTAAGAGATAGACGGGGATAAAGACGATCACTCCCAGAAGGAAAAACCCCTGGAATAAATCGATCCAGGCCACAGTCCGGTATCCCCCCATGAAGACGTAGAGGACGACGATGAAAAGGCCGATGCTGATCCCGGCCAAATAGCTAAGGCCAAAGAGCGATTCGACAAGAACACCCAGTCCCACAAGTCCCGATGAGATGTAAAACGTGAAAAAGAGAACCGACATAAATGCGGAGATGAGCCGGAGGCTCCCCGATGTATCTCCAAATCTCGTTTCAAAATAGGAGCTGAGCGTCAAGCTGTTCGATTGCTCTGTTACAACTCTGAGTTTCGGCGCAATGAACTGCCAGTTTAAAAACATGAAGACGGTGAGGCCGATCGCTGCCCAAGCGGAAAAAAGGCCCGTCATGAAAACGAGAGCCGGATAGCCCAAAAAGAGCCAGCTGCTCATATCGCTTGCATGAGCGGATAATGCAGTGAGCCAGAAGTTGAGCGAGCGGTCGCCCAAAATGAAATCGGTATCTGATTTTTGCTTTTGATACGAAAAAAACGCGACTGCAATGAGCGCCGCGAAGTAGCTGGTGAAGATCGCAAACTCTAAAAGAAGAGACGAATTGGCAAAAAAAGATTCCATCATACTACTTACATACACCTTAGAGCCGATAACTTCAAGGAGTTGCTGCCTTGTTCGAGCCGTAAAGGAGTCCCGCTTTGGCGAGATTGCCCCTTGCATGGGGGAAGTGAACTTCGATCTCTTTCAAAAGCTCATCGACCGCTTTTCTCTTCGAGTTTTGTCCGACGGGGCACTGGCACGCCATCCTCATGAAACCATACTGCTTGGCAAAGGTCCTCAAACTCTCTTCCGACACATAAATGAGAGGGCGGATGATCGTAACTCCGTAATCTCTCATGTGCACCTTCGGCAAATTCGCCGCAAATTCTGCCTTGTGGAGCAAATTCAAAAGAAGTGTCTGGGCGCTATCGTCTTTGTGATGCCCGAAGGCCACTGTCGTAGCTCCCACCTTTTTTGCCGCATTAAAGATGAGCTTTCTTCTCTCTCTTGAGCAGCTGTAGCACTCTAAATCTTCCCTTTTTTGAGTTGAGGCGCACTGAATCAAAGGGATGTCCAATTCTTTGCAAATAGCTCTTAAAAAGCCCCCATCAATGCCGGCCCCGCAGGAAAATTCCCCATCCACATGAATGGCGTAGAGATCAAAGAGGGGAAACCCCCGACCTCGAATCGAATGCAAAAGGTACAACAGGCCTAATGAGTCTTTCCCTCCGCTCAGAGCGATGGCCACCTTGCTCACATCTTTTTCGAGCATCGAAAAGTCAAATAGGGCCTTTCTGAGACAGCTCTCGAGCTCTTTGCCGAGGGTGGTCCAAGGGGGGCGGGCGATGGGAACGTGTAAGGCTAGATTTGTATCCATAACGACTGAGAGAGTCTACCCCTGGGGCCCCCCTCCAGTCAATGATGGACTTTTAGCTCTCTTCTTGCTAAAATGGAGGGCGCCATAAACAAAAGATTCTTATGAAAAAGCCCGGACGAAATGATCCTTGCCCTTGCGGGTCGGGGAAAAAGTTTAAAAAGTGCTGCGAGTCCAAAATGCTCGGAGGGCGCTTCAAGGCGACCAAGATCGAGCCTGACAGCGCTCCCCAGATCAAAAAAACAGCCGGGCTGACCTCTCTTTTTCATAGCCGCTTGGCCGAGACTCCCAAAAAGCCGGAACCTGAACTCTCGAGCGAAGAGCCTAAAAAAGAAGAAGATGATTCATCAAAAAGTTGAGCGCAATGTTTCTTTTTTGCTAGAATCAGCGCGTTTCTATGCTGGCGTAGCTCAATTGGCAGAGCGCCCGACTTGTAATCGGATGGTTGAGGGTTCAATTCCTTTCGCCAGCAAATTTTTCCCCATCTCAAGGGGGGTGTCGCATAGTGGCAATTGCAGGGGACTGTAAATCCCCCGGCTTCGGCCTCCGGCGGTTCGAGTCCGCCCGCCCCCATTTCTCATAGACAAAATCAAGTCAAAAATCAGATAGAAAAAGGTGCCTCACCGGCACCTCAATTACGCAAATTTTACGCACCAGACTGCATAAGATGGGAATAAAGAGATCTAAGCATAAGCAGGCGAGTAGAGAGGGGGTGGAGAGCGCCAAATGGGCGGTGTCGTATTCTAGTAAAGCGAAAAAGCAGCTAGAAAAGCTCCCGCTGGGTATACACTACATTGCTGAGACTTTGCGGATCGCTCTAGAAGAATTCGGTCCCATCCAGAAGGAATGGGCACATTTCAGTGCTCTAGATAAAAAGAATCGGATTTACCATTGTTGGCTCAAGGCCGGTCATCCTACGTATGTGGCCGTGTGGCAGGCTACTGAAAAAGGAATACGGCTTATAGAAATTACTTATGTTGGCACCCATGAGGGGGCGCCGTACTAAATGGAGATGTGATGCATGGCTAAAAACAGGAAGCTTCCAGACAGGAGCGTTGTTCTGAAAGGATTAAGGGGAAGGGAGGGCTTAACCCAAGAGGATCTTGCTAAAAAGATGAAACTTTCTCGATCTTCTATTAGTAAAATCGAAACGGGGAAAAAGCTAATTTCTCCTGAAGAAGCAAAAAAATTGGCTAAAGCATTAAAAACAAAACCTAGAATGTTCGATCGCGACTAGGATCCTTCTGTTTTTTTCTTTGCGTTCAAAAGGCTTGAGGTGTTCTCTTTTTTTTAATTGCGTAGAATTTGCGTAAATTCACCAATGTACAGACCATAAACTACTAGTATTCTAGATGGTTCGTACTAGAAGTTATGGGATTACATATCCCTTGATTGTCGTTTATCCCCCCTTGTGCTAAATTGCTCCGTTTTGTTTTGGAGAAATTTTTATGGGCACGATTCGTGAGATTCCAAAGAAAGACGGGGCCGTCAGTTATCACGCCGAAGTCCGGGTTAAGGGCGGTCGCCCGCAGCGCGCCTCTT
>MGLY01000074.1:7208-18653 GCA_001794935.1 Chlamydiae bacterium RIFCSPHIGHO2_12_FULL_49_9
GATTCAGGACACCGAGTCTGCGATCCGCGACGGTCGTCATTTTCGGACAGCTGAGGCAAAGAGGCATACGGTTAGTGAACTAATCGATCGTTTTATCGAAGAGTGGGGTCATAGGTATCAGAAATATGAGGTAAAGCAAGGGAGAATTCTTGGTTGGTGGAAAAAGGAGCTGGGTCACTTGCTTCTGGCCGACCTACCCCCAGCTCGGATTGCTGCATGTCGAGATAAGCTTCTATCTGGAACCACTTATCGAAAGACACAGAGAAGCGGAGGGACGGTTAACCGGTATTTAGCTGGGTTTTCTAAAGTTTTGACGGTGGCTGTTAAGGAGTGGCAATGGCTGCAAGAAAATCCGATGAGTAAAGTTTCGAAGCCTAGCGAGTCTCGTGGAAGGAATCGCTTTTTAAGCGAAGAGGAAATCAAGCGTCTCATCGAGGCCTGTTTCCGTTCAGTAAACCCCTATCTTTATCCAGTCGTTCGGATCGCTTTGATCAGCGGGATGCGTTTGGGTGAGATCCTGGGCCTCAAGTGGGAAAACATCGACTTCGAGCAACGAGCCATTTTTCTTGAAGAGACTAAGAATGGAGATTGCCGAGTTGTCCCACTCATCGAGGAGATAGCAACGACACTCAAGGGATGTTCAACTTACGGAGTCGGTCAGAAGGGGTACATTTTTCCTGCCAGGCACAGAGCCAGTCAAAAGCCAATCGCGGGTATTCGTAGCGCATTTCTTAAAGCTTTAAAAGATTCGGGGATCGACTCGTGCGTTTTCCACGATCTTCGACATACCGCCTGTTCGCACATGGCGATGAATGGCGCGAGTCAAGGGGAGCTCATGGAGATACTCGGGCATCGATCTCCTCGTATGACCGCCCGTTACCGGCACTATACCCGAAAACACATCGCAAATGTAATGGCAAGAACTCAGGCTAGCCTGTCAAAGGGAGATGAACATGCTTCGGATCAATAAGCAGGAGATAGACGAGTTGGAAAAAAAATTACAGGCTGAAAGAGAGCTGCTGGTCGGATGTTCCACGAAATTTGGAGCCTTTGAGCGGATCGCGACGCGGATAATTCCCATGCTAAGAGATGGGCGGTTGATTAAAGAGCTGATCCACGAATGGGATACAGTGAACAGGGATAAGACTTTGCTTGTGCGCGCCTATTCCGAAATGGATGCCGCGTGTCAGCAAATCCGAAATGGAAAAGATATTCATCCCAGTTTGCGCGAAGCGGCAAACCAAATCTTTGAAGAGGTCAGGCGAAGCGGGACTTGTTTTGACGTGTCCAAGGACGTGCCTCCGTGCCACAGAGTTTATTACAAGCTTAAGATTATTTATGTCTCAGCAATTACAAAGACATGGGATATCACCTTTGCTCCGTCGGCATCGCGAATTCTTCAGGAGAGCAGCCATGTAGAGTTATCGCTGAAAGGTGACGCCGATCCAAGATATCTTTGGAAGGCATTAACTACTTTTGAGGAGTGCTGGGGCCTTCGAAAGAACATCCTTTGCATTTCTTGGCCTGAGGCTTGTGGCGAGGGAGTAGAGATGTGGCTGAATGCGGACAGCGAGTATAGGGATGCTTACCGGCGTAGATTGGCATGCGATTTTTCCGTTACTGACGACCCAAACAGAGAGACTCGGTTTTTCCAACGAGAGCATTTAGAGCAGTGGGTAGATCGATTATTTAAGGAGATCATTCTTATTTTGCGTCAGGTGGGTGAAGGATCTAATAGCGTGCCGCTAATCGAGAAGGGAAAGCATCGTGAAAGCATGAAGCATATGGATACTCGAGTTGATGACATAACGATAGGCGTAGAAAAAATGCGAGGCTATTGGGAAAAACATCCAATGGCAAAACTAGGTGACGTTGCAAAGTGGCTGGATGGGCAAGTCAAAGCAGGGAATGTGGTAATAAAATCTCCTCGAGAAAAATCTACCTACAAGAGCTGGGCAAGAACAGCCGGTTTGCAGCCGGTCGATGCAAAGGTCAGAGGAAAAGACAAGCGAGTGAGGAAAACTTATAAGTCCTAGATTTGAGCATCGCTCTTCATAAGGATAATCAAAATATCATCAGAGTTTCTTAAAAGCCATTCGTTTTCATGGGTCCATTCCGCGGACGAAACCCATCAGTCTCTGATGGCAATTGGTCTGTCGTATCTTATTTAAAGTACCTCTGTCGGCCACAATTCAGAATTAAACAAGTAACCCTGAATAAAGGTAGCCTTCATGACAGCAAGTCAAATAACAGAATCTTTTCCAAGTGTAAAAAAAATCGTCAAAACGGTTCAAAAATTTTGCTCCTCGAACAAAGAAAAAGGAGAATGGCCCTCTAGCGAAAGCGCTGTCAGGGCGATCATTCAAATGGGAGCCGAAAGCCCATTTGCGACGGCCATTCTTCGGTACAACAGACGAGTCTTAATTGATCAGGCTGAATGGGACGCCTGTTTGGCTCGACTTCACAAAGCTCCCAAATATCAACCTTTAATGCAGGAGGTTTCGGATGCACAAAGCATTTCAAAACCAACGTCGAGGCGAACGGATCGCCTACTTGGCTCAGAAAAACATTTGGTACGAGTATGAGCTTCGAAAAAAAAACCTCAGTCTGAACCCGGGAGAGTATCAAACTGAGGTGATGCGATTGGCGAGAAGTCTACGGCTTTAAGCCTCGCCCCTTTCGAGTTCATAGCTTGAGAGGGGCTTTCAACTACGCAATAAGATTATTCCATATGAACGAGCATACTAATCCTCTGAATAAACCAAAAGTCTCTTTATCCCCAGTGAAGGAGAACGAAGAAAAAGCAGTTGAACCCTCTGCTTTTCTGATCCGCCCCCAAAAAGGGGCTGAGAAAGGGCTAAAAATCACCAAAGAGGGTCTTAAGGCGGCGGGATGCCATTGGAGTGCTGTCGCTGGAGCTTGGAGCTGTCCGACAAGCTCAAAAGGCAAGATCGAAACGATCCTGGGCTCTAGAAATGTAAGCGTCACCTTTCAGCCATTTGCCGACCCATACTTCGATAAGACCAAGAATGAAAAGGAAGCTGAAGATATTTGGGTTCGGGTCGATATCCTAGAGGAAAAACATTATGCAGAATCTGTTGCCCTACTGTCAGAAGAAGACACTCTAAGTCGAGAAATCTTGGAGAAGAATCTAAGTCCGGAAGATCCGATCCTGATGCATAAAAGAGAGAGCCTAGCGCAGAAGAAACAGGCTCAAGAGGAGCTTACCAAGGAAATCGCTCAACTGAGAAATAGTGCCGCGCTCGTCGAAAAGTCAAAAGACAGCGAAGAGCAGCTTCCCTTTCATGTTTTGGGCTACAACTCCCAAAATGAGATTTTGATCTGGCAAAACGGTCGCCTCATATCTCTTCCATCCGGCCGCCTTAACAAAGATGAGTTGAGGCTTCTGATCGGAGGGCAGTCAGAATGGTTTCGGGATCAGGAAGGGGAGCGCCTCTTGAAAACTAAACTCATCGATGCAGCGCATCAAAAAGGATTCATCGACGATGTATCTCCCCTTTGGGCTGGCGTTTGGTTTATCAAAGGAAAGTGGATCGTTATTTCGGGTAATAAGGTCGCAAAGATCGATGAAAATGGGCTGAAATACTTAGAGGAGCCGATCTTTGAGGGGAAGCTCGTTAACACGAACGTTCAGCCTTGGCTCGACTGGGAAGTTTTTGAGGAGTCATTAAAGTCAGGCTCTGAAGGGCTAAAACGGATTTTTAATCGCCTCTACGAAAAAGTCAGGCTGTGGAATTGGGTTGATCCTTCTATGGCTGCCTTCGCAACGGCCTTCGTTATGCTCTCGATCGTACAGCAGGCGATGAAGTGGCGGCCATGGATCTATTTGACTGGAGCGAAATCAACGGGGAAATCGACTTTTTTTGAATTTATTCTCCAAACTATTTATGGAGTACTGGTCGAGCGACTCGATAAAAGCACGGCTCATGCAACAGCACAAACCATCGGAAATAGTGGGCGCATTCCCATTTTCGATGAGTTTGAAAAGCATCGCCATATTCCCGAAATTCTTGAGTTGGCCAAGCTCTTTAACAAAGGAGGCCAGAAGACTAGTGGAACCGGCGCCGAAAAGGCTCATCGCTACCAGCTCCACCATATGCCTTGGTTCGGATCAATTTATCTCCCCAAGCGGCTCATGCAAGACGCAGCTCAAGAGTCTAGAATCATTAAACTGGAGCTTAAAAAGCTCAAAGAGGGAACTCCGATGCTCGAAAAGTTTGATTTGGAAGAGGCCCCGAAGATCGCTGCTGAAATTGTTGCCAGTTTGATTGCGTCATGGGAAAAGATTGAGATTAAGGCCCAAGAGATCAATGCAGATCGAAATTTACTCATTGAAGAGATGCCGGGAATCGAGATCCGCACCATAGAGAATTTCATGTATGCCTCTTCTCTTTTGATATTGGCCTCTCCTGAGTTGGCTGATCCAATCATTCCCCCTTGGGCGACGATGCAATCAGAAGATGATGGAGATAAGCTCTTGGATACCATTTTAGCCAGCATCGTAAGGGTAAGAGGGGACACTTATTCGATAGACGAGTTGCTACAGTTATCAAGGAGGAGTCCTGGTGAAGAGAATTCAAAAGAATTGGATAGATATGGGCTTCGTTTTGCAACACACAAAGGCAGGCGTTTTTTAGCTATCCGATGCGAGAACGTTACACGTTATCTTTTGAAAGACACCGAATACGGCTCTCTGGATATCAGGGGCCCCTTATCGAGGATAGAAGGGGCTGTGGTGAATGGTCAGGCTAAGATGGGTGGTGCAAATAAGCGCTGCATTCTTATCCCTGTCGAACAGATAGAAGATGGAGATACCAATGATACCTAGAAGCTATCGGTTTGCTACCACCTATCTGACTAACAATCAGATTTATATATCCTTTAGTAGCAAAGTAACAAGAAATTCCATGAGAGACATATGCACCATAAAAACATTGAGAAAGAGAGGGGGTAGGCCATTAAAGTGCTGCCCCCCTTCTAAATCTTTGCTACCAGTTACCAGACGATCCAGATCACTGGGTTTCAAGCGATTGATCGGTAACAATCGTCTGTTACTAGGCGAAAAAATCGGGTCAGAAAGGCCTTTCTCGAATTTAGGCCCTCAGATGGGCTGTAATCGATTTTAGGCTTGGCTTGGTGTGATGTGATGAGAGGGCCAAAGATTGACGATCCTTTGGGCTTTAAAGAGGCGATCAAATGGCAGAGAGAAGAAAGAAATCTAAAAAAGAAGACGAGCGGTGACACGGACGCTCTCATTGAATACATGTACAGAGCGAGGATGATTAACAAAGAGGCGTTAGATGACTACTACGAAATCAAGAAAAAATATGGCGACTAAGAAGAAGAGGCTGGAGGATATTTATTACCCGGTTCCGGCAGATTTTAATCCAATCGGAGCAGAAAAACCGACACCTAACAAAGAGGCGATTAAAAGAATCATTCAAGATACTGTCAGGTTGGCCTATTCTTTAAAACCCGTAGAAAGATGGGAATCTGGTCATTCTGAGACACCAAAAGCCCTCGCAACAAGCGAGCAAATGGAAATGGCCATGCACTTAGTCGAGGCATTGCAACCCACGGACGCGATAGAGGCCGCTCTCGCCAGCCAGTTTGTGGTTACTTATATTCGAGCTATGAAATCGACCTCAAGTATGGGGAGTTTCACGATCAACTTGGACTTATTCAAGTTCGGGCATGAGGTCTTGGAAGCTCTTCAGAAATATCGCTGCAAGGGCGCCCAGCAAATCAGCGTTCAATATAACGTGAATCAGGGGCAGGTCGTTAACATCAAAAATGTAAAAAAGGATGAACGGCCAGTTACTCTGGAGGGGACAGGGACATGATGGTAGGAAAAATCTTGCAAGCTATAGATCTATATGACTTTGAGATATTAGAAAAATACCAGGAAGAAATAGGTAAAAAATTCTTCAAACTATGGATAAGATTTAAAAATGCGAAGGAAAAAGGCGATGAAAAGGCATTGGTTAAGATCAGTGAGGCGATTCGAAAGCATCGGGAACAAACGGATATCATAAAGGGAAAGGCAAGAGCAATCGGCTTTTATTGGGTGTAATGGCATGGCTAAACATCAAAAAAACCAGTCTCCCCCCGCTTCTATCGAAGCTCCCAAGGCTTTGGTTCCTCTCATGTTGGCCTTCCACGTTGATTCAGAAAAGGAAGCCAAAGCGCTACTGGAAGAAGCGGCATATGCCATCTATGGGAGAGAAGCTGAGCCTGAAAGTGGTTTCGAAGTTTTCAAGAAGAAGCGGGTCATATCAAAAGACGAGTTGGAAGGCATTCTATCTCTTATGAAGTGCATCAACCCAAGGGACTCGCTGGAAACTTTATTTGCCGCTCAGATTGTCGTTAGCCACATGCTGGGGATGCGAAGACTGGCAAAGGGATGCCGCGAAGATCAAAAGCTAGGACTGAACCTATTGCGATTCAGTAACGAGGCCATGCAGCAGTTGGTAAAGAAACGAGGGGGCGGAATGCAGAATATCACCGTCAATTACAACTACAATGGACAGCAGGATGCTTTAATGCAGACTGTCTTGCCTGAAGAGAGACGACTATGCCAATTCGAGGGGTGAAGCTTTGTGGTGCTAAGTGCCGGACCAAGATGGGTGGCCCATGTTGCCAACCTGGAATGAAAAACGGGCGGTGCAAGATGCACGGAGGGGTCTTTTTCCGGAGGGAAAAGCACGGTGGCATGACTTTACGGGCCATAGAGAAGAGAAGAAGAGAGCGGGCCGTTTTAAAGGAAATGAAGACGGTCAGCAGGGAGATTTCGGAAAAAAGGTGATTGCTTTCTGAAGCTCTAATGCGCGCGCGTGCGACCCTCCCCCATACGGGTGGTTTAGGGGGCAAGATCCCTCTATTTAGGCATAAGATCTTTCATTGAACATTCAAGGGCATTGGCAAGCTTTGCAATATTTACCAATGAAATATTTCTTTCACCCCTTTCCGTGCTACTGACATATGTAAAGTGCATATCCGCTTTTTGAGCCAATTCCTCCTGAGACAGCCCTAATTGTGTCCTGCGAGCCCTGACAAAGCTGCCGAATGATTTTTGGAGGGATGTCTTTCTATCTTTGGGCTTTAAGTTGGCTGTCTTCCGTTTCATGCATAGCCTTGTGATTTGAAAGAAGGCTAGCCCTATTAAAACATTGAATCTAGAGACGATAGATCTAATGACTTTAAGTCTAGTGTTTGTTATGCTGGCGCGCGATTAAAACAAGGGCCATATTGTGGATTATATAAATAATTTTACTCAAAGCGTATACCAAAACTACATAATTTCTGGACGAGTTATACAACAAGAGAATTTAGATGAAGTTGATGACTTAAAAGAGTCCTTAATCCCATTGGACGAAGCCCTGATGGTTGATGGTGTAGGACTTGAGTATCTTAATCAACTGGGTGAGTTTTCTCCCATAAACGTGCAAAACATTCAATACTCGTCTGCTTTGGAAGCTCTTCTTCATTATGAATGGATTGGTAGCGATTACGGACCAATATATTCAGCTATGAGAGCAAATGATGTTAATGCAGTTGCGCTAATGCTTGAGCTCACTCAGCAACCTGGCGGTTACACGCGGCGGGTATTTAGAGAACCTCGTATTCCTCGAGAAAGTCAATGTGTTGTAAACAGAGAACGAATTTGGAAAGTTCTTTGTTTGCTTAGTGCCTTATATGGGGACAAAAAAGAATGTCCAAAGGAATCTCTTGAAATTTTTCTGTCGGCAGGAGCAGTTCATGATTTCCCATTAATTTCATACAATTACGATCTGGATATCTTTGAACTGGGGTTGAAGTATAGATCCCCTAGAAGTCCATTGAAGATCTACACTATTTCTGCAGGAGGAGACCCTTCGCAGCAATATGTAGTAGGGCTGTCGATCTCTAGATATTTGAAAGTTAATCCAGATGATTCTGAGGAGATTGTTGCCAGGAAACGCATTATGTATGATTCCATAAATAATATTGGATATCCATATTGATGTGATTGTTTTTTTTGTTATTTATTATTAATTAATTGTTTGGTGGATGTGGTTTATGTTCGAAGTAATAAAAAAGCATTGGATCAGTATTTTTTCAGTTCTGGCTCTCGGAAGTTTCGGAGTGATTTTATACAGGGCTTGTTCTGGGTATTATGATTGCCCTTCAGATGGAGTTGCTCAGATCGTGGGTGGGTCCTTGGGATACGCATTTCTGGGGTTCTTCGTTTTAAACTCATTAAGAAAAAGATTCAAAAAAGGGAAGTTGGAATTTTGGTTGCTCTGTTGTTCTGTCTCATTTTCTCTATGCACAATTTATGAATCTGTAAACTTAAAAAAGCAAAAGGAAATTTTAAGTAAATCAAAACATGAAATTGCCCAGATAGGTCAGGATCTTTTTGGAGGAACTTGCGTGCAAGAACCTTGTAAGAATTACTCTACCGATGAGTATGGTGATTTTGCCCCGATATTACGTTTATTGCAGCAAACAATAGCATTTTCAGAGGAAGTATCTTCTGAGCTAGATCATGAAATAGCCGGTTTGGAAAACATGTTGCTTCCTGACAAGCTTAGCGACTATGACCATCTCGTTCAATCAAAGGAGAAATTGGAAAGATTCATCAATAAGCTAAATGACAGCGAAAATAAATTGAATTCTGGAATGTCTCAAGTTGAGATGCAAATCAATTCCGCCCATTTCGACAAGGATACTTACAAGGAAGCTGCCCTCAAAGGTTTCTGCGAAGGCAGAGCCCGCAGCCAGGGTCTCATAGATGAGTATTACAATGTTGAAAGAAGTTTTGCATCAAAAGCTATAAGGTTAATTGATTTTTTGTCTGAATTTTATGGTTATTATTCTGTTTCGGCGGGGAAGTTGATATTCCAGGATGAAATAAGTGCTGAAAGATACAATCAATTATTTCAAGAAGTCATTGATCTCGTCCAAGAAGAAGAAGCTGTCGTGAATCAGATAGAGGAACATCGGCAATCTGTTTATCAAAAATGGAATAGTCAATAATGGAAGGTCTCTTGATATCTCGAAAGGGTATGCCGAGGAAAACATGAGAAAGATTGTAGAGTTATGGTACGAATCCGAAACTTATAGGGATCTCAGGGATAGGGCGTGGAGCAACTATATTCACTGGGCTGACAACCAATTAATTTTAGCAGGAAAGGTATGAGAGAATTTTTTAATAATATTACTTCTAAACAGAAAGTTATTTTAATTTTAGGAACGCTAGTTTTGTTTGTTTTTACTATAATGGCTAGTAGCACAATAAAAGACCAAGGCGCTGTGGGGATAGCTACCGTATGCCTTGAATATCTTGGAACAATTATGGCCACCTTTTGCATGGTTTGGGCTTTATCGGGTGAGGATAAAAAATGAGAAAAGCACTATTTTTAGTGGCAATCGCAGTAATTTTTCCTGTGCTGGCATTTTGTCAGCAGATGACTTGGATTGGAAACAGGTGGGCTTGCGATTCTCAATTAGTTTCTATCCGTCAATGGGGTGGGAACGTCTATAGCGTTTATTGCCAAAATCCTTGCGAAGCAATCGAGAACCAAAGATGGGTAATCGTCTACGAAACTAATTGAGCGGCTTTCGGCTTTGGTAAAAGTTTCCATTACGCAAATTTTACGCACTAGACCAAACAAAACTGGCATAAAACAAAGCAGAACAGTGCAGTCTAAACTTGCTTAACCAACTGATTATATTGCGCCTGTGTTGTATAGTTTGTTCCAGTGTATATATCTTGACCGACTGTAAATCCCCCGGCTTCGGCCTCCGGCGGTTCGAGTCCGCCCGCCCCCAAAACAGAAAGGCCCCGCTCTCGCGGGGCCTTTTGCATTTTGGGGGTGGGAAAAACGCCAAAGTCTTGGCGTTTTTAGGACTCGAGCACCGAGCTTCGCTCGGGGCTGCCGTGAGGGCGTCCCAATGCGCACGCAAGTTGCGCATTGCGGGAAAGGGGACTTGGGGAAAAGGTGGGGCCTTTTCCCCCATTCTCGCTTCCTATGGCGCTCCTGCTTATCTGTGTCCTTTGGGAGTCGATGAATCAACTCCCTAGCGAACGATTAGGTCATGGAAACGGGGATGATGCGGGTAGGGGCGTAGATAGGTGCCGTATTGCCCGTGAACCACAACCGCAAAGAGTTTATAGGCTTCCGCCTGCGCGATAGCTTGCGCTCGGGTGAGCCATTTCTGTACGCCACCCGCAGTTTGTACTAGTGCTCCATCAAGCCTAAAATGGGGGGTATTTAGTTCATCTTTTCCAGCGTGACTGCGCGCTCGCGCTCAACAACTTGATGCAAGTTGCTGTCGCGCTCCGCGCTTTGTCACACAGAAAAATCTGAACCAACTACCCCCCGTTTTAGGCTTGACGGAGCACTAGCATGAGAGCGTTAGACAGACTGTTTATATTCATGTGAAAAATCTCCTTAGTAAAGCTTGTTATACCGAGAGTGGTTCAAAAATCGGGAAATGGCAAGGGGGCGCCCTGTTTTCAAATCACGCGCGGTATAATCGCTTCCAAAGAGAGACTATTTTCGGCCAGTACTTGCTGGTATAATCGATCCGCGCTCTCAGCTATCTCTTTAAGTCTTGCCATTTTATTGAACCCGGATTCTTCCAAGATCCCATATTCGCCCGCATAGAGGTCTTCTTCGTAATTTTTTGCAGCGAGTCGTTTCTTGGAGGCATCGTGCCAGAGTCCAATGATTTTCTTCACCACCCCATCATCCAAAATTTTTTCCTGAGGTCCAGACAGCACGACCGGCCTGGTGGCTTTAATGCCCCACTGGTGACACATTTCAATGGAGATCGATCTTGTTGATTTTACTTGGGCAACCATTTTTACTCCTTTTGTGTTGGGTGTTTCATCCGATCGAGATGAGCTCGATTTTGTTTTCTTCGATTGCTTTTTGGATTTGTTTGACGCTCGTCATGACTGTGGAGTGGTCGCGCTTGAAGAGCTCTCCGATTTTCTGGAAGGGCATTTTGAGCTTTTCTCTGCAGTAATACATCGCTACCTGGCGGGGGAGAGCGTATTCTCTCATCTTCGAGTCTCCGAGAAGATCTTCTGTCTTTACTCCGTAGTGGGCGGCTACGAGCTTGATGATCTCATCGTGAGTGAGGATGTGTCTATTTTCTTCTTCGAGGAGATCTCTGAGGAGTTTCTCGGCGATGAGAGGGGTTGGAGGAGCGCCTTTGGAGCGGAGGGCGAGCGCTTGGAGCGCCTGGAGCGGGTTTTTCTTAAAGCGGGAGAGGAGAAATTGGGCGAGGTCGGGAGAGAGGGGCAGATTCCAGAGGGAGCTTTTCTTTTCGAGGATGGGGCGGATATCCGGTTTGTCCAGGCTGAGGGAGAGGCCCCACTCAAAGCGGCTGATGAGGCGCGGCTCGATTTCAGAGAGCGATGAGGGAGCGGCG
>MGLY01000075.1 GCA_001794935.1 Chlamydiae bacterium RIFCSPHIGHO2_12_FULL_49_9
GACCCTTGGGTTCACGAGCAGCTGGCTGTCGGCTATCGGGGTCTCGAAATGCCTGAAGAGGAGATTCGCGAAGTGGAGACCCTCCTCAAGCTGCGCCCCCAAGACAAAGAGACTCTCTTCCGCCTGGGAGCACTCTATTTCGAGCAGGGGCAGAATGCCAAGGGCCTTCAGGTCTATGAAGAGCTCAAGCGGGCTAATTTCAAAAAAGCCGAGGATCTGATCATTTCCTACGGCGCCCTCTAAAAAGATTTTTTTAAGATTCAGAATTACGCCATTTCTAAAAAAAACCTCTTTTATAAAAAATCGGGACAATTTTAATCTCTAGGTTCAAAGAGACTAGACGAGAGTCTGCCTAAAAGTTCCGCACAAACCCAAGTATAAACTGCGGACAGGACTTCCTCTTTTTAGGGGTCGCCCTTTTAGGCTGTGAGAACTTTCGCTATGCAACAAATGATCTCTCTCTTGAGTTGAGATAAATGGAACAACAGCAAAGGCGTTCTTCTCTTTTTACACTCTATCTGGCCTATTTCGCAGATTATTTCAGCTGGGGAGCTGCGATTGCGTTTATTGCGGTCTACATCACATCTGAAAACACCCCTTTTACACAACTTTTTTGGAATTCCCAGATCTCCCTTGGAATCGCGATTGCCGCCTTCCCCCTGGGAGAGGTGATTGGTTCTCCCATTTTGGGCGATCTGTCCGATCTGCTGGGGAGAAAAAAAGTTCTTCAAGCCGGAACCTGGTGTTCTCTATTCAGCATGGCTCTTTGCGCTTTTTCCCTTTGGATCGGCAACTTCATTCTATTTCTCATCACCCAGACCCTGATCGGCTTCTTTTCCGGCAAACAGTCGATGGCCCATGCAGCGATCGTCGAAATCAATGGCCCGAGCAAAGGACCCAGAGTCGCATTCCTTTCCGTTTTGGGCTGCTGCGCCTGGATCTTGGGCCCCTTTTCTGGAGGTCTTCTGATGGAGGAGCCCTTCATCTCCTACGGCGGTTTTATTTGGCCGAGCATTCTCTCCTGCTGCGTCTACGCTCTTTCCCTTGTATGCACCTACTATCTTTTCACCGATGACTATGTCTCTCAAAACGCGACCTTTTCTCCCTCAAAATTCTTGAAAAATATCGGAAACGTCTTTGTCCTCACCTGGAAACAAAGGCTCTTCTTCCTCTTCTTCTTAAACCTCCTCGGATGGTACCTCCTAATCGTCTCTCTTTCCGATTTCCTCATTCTCCGCTTCAATTTCACCTCGGCGCAGGTGGGCTTTTTCAATAACTACCTGAGCCTCTGTTTTATGGTCGGCGGCCTGATCGGAATTTTGTGGCTCTTATACCGCTGGAAAGCAAAAAACATCCTCCTGTGGACGCTCATTAGCGGCTCGCTAGGGCTCTTTTTGGTCTTTGGAGCTGAAAAGGTGATGGAGCTTTGGATTTACTTGGCGATCCCCGCATTTACAGAGTCCTGGATCTATCCGGCCTATCAGACCGTGCTCTCCGATCGCTCTGGGGAAAACAACCAGGGCAAACTATTCGGCCTTATCGGCGCCAGCAACGGGACTTGCCAATTTGCCGCCTCGATCATTCTAGGGGGATTTTCGAGCCAGCTTGCGATTGGAGTGGCAGCCCTTCTTTTCTTGGGAAGCGGGCTCCTCCTTCCCTCCGTTATCCGAAGGAAAAAAGCTCAAGCCTAAAGTCCAATCACGGCAGCGACAGCTTTCCAGTCCACGGTCCCGACAATCAACCCAAACGCCGATAGCTGGCAAGCTCGCCAGTTGACCTCTTCCTTGTAAAGCTTTTGACCCCAAAGATTCGACAAGACAATTCCCACAATGGAAAATAGGGGGAAAATAATCGCATTCTCAAGAGGGGTGGCCACCTCGGTTGCCCAAATCAAAAAGAAAGTGCAAAAGCAGTTCGCAACCCCGCCAAAACATCCAAATCCCATTTCCGCTCGGGAGGGAATTCTCTTCTCCGCTTTTAAATAAACCCCCAGAAGAACGATCCCCGCTGTCAGATACATAAACGGAACAAACCAGGCGCTCTTGATCTCCTGAGCAGTGAAAAAAGAGACGATCTCTTCGGGATGCGGAAGGTTTAAAAGAAGAGCTCGCCATTGGAAGAGAACGAGAAGCAAGATGTGGAGACAGAACATCGAAGCGGCAAATAAGATCCACTTTCTCTTCTCCTGCATTGTAGAAAGCCCCATCCCCGCCCAAAAAAGACCGGCGAGCACCAAAAGGGAGCCGATCCCATGCCAAGCTGTGTACACAAACCCGAATGCCGATCCAAAAAGAATCGCCATCACAATCCCTGGCATGACAGTGGCCGCATTCAAAATCGAGAAGGTAAATCCCGGAGGCCCTTTTTCAAGCGCTCTTCCAAGCGCAAATACCATGCACGCCAAGATCAGCCCGGCCGCAATCCCAAGGCTCGCGATCGGCGCATTGAATACGAAGTCTCCTTTCCGAACCGGATCGATGAGGGTGGAGACCAAAAACGCGGCTGCCATTTGAAATACTAAAAAGGCTTTTGTCGTCCCTCCCCGATCGATGCTCTTCCTCATAAAAAAGTTCGAAATGGAAACAAAAAGACCTGCAACAAATACAAAAATCAGCGCCATGCAAAAAAACCTTTTAATGGAGTCCAGTATACACCAAGTGGACTTCCCCTGTAAAGAGCGTGGGCAAATTATTCCTTCACCCGTATAATCGGATCAGTAAGGAGTTCGTATGCAGAGAAAATGGCTGTTTTTCATGATGATCCCCCTCCTTAGCTGGGCGAGCGACGAAGAGGCTCTCTTCGTTCGGCGGATTGCCGACTTTTGGCAAGAGGGCGAGTATTCGATTGCCAAGACCCAAATTGAGGAATTTCTCCAAGAGTTCCCCGAAAGCCGCTATTTCCACACTCTCTCTTCTGCCATGGGAGATCTCTGCTTCAGAGAGAAAAATTACTCCGCGGCTCTCAATCACTACGCTCAAGTTACAGATCCCGGACTCACCCGACAAATTTTCCTAAATCGGATGCAGTGCCTCTATCACATGCAGTGGTATGCCACTTTGGCGGACGAATGCGAAGCCTATCTTCAAAAACCGATCTCAATCGACGCCGAAGAAGAGCTTCAAGCGACCTATCTTCTCGCAATCGCTCTATATCAACAATGCCTCAATGCCGAAAAAGAGCCGGAAACGCTCCAAAAATTAGCCCTTCGCGCCCGCCCTT
This sequence comes from Chlamydiae bacterium RIFCSPHIGHO2_12_FULL_49_9, assembly GCA_001794935.1. GTDB lineage: Bacteria > Chlamydiota > Chlamydiia > Chlamydiales > SM23-39 > O2-12-FULL-49-9. The sequence goes on from MGLY01000075.1 coordinate 3,220, forward strand.
ACTTTGAAACTCTTTTCGAAAGCAAACTCTCTGCCGAAGTGGCTGAAGGATTCGCCCATCTCTGCTGCATCCTCAAGGACCATCCCAAAGCCTCCCAGATCTACGCCGCTCTCTCTGAAAGAGATCCTGAGACCGAAGAGGAGATGCTCTTTAACGCGGCTCTTATCCAGTCTGAATACGACAAAGAGCTCTCCGCCAAATCGTTTGGAAACATCGCCTCAAGAGGAGAAAAAAGAGCCCCTGACGCCGCCTACAATCAGATGGTCCTCCTCTTCGATCTTGGGAAATACGAAGAGTTGATCAACTCGAAGGAGCTCCTCCTCCAATCTCTTGCCAAAGAAAAAGCCCCTCCTGCTCACGTTTATCTAGGCAGAAGTTTTCTCGCCTTGAAAAATTATGCCAGCGCAGCGGACGCGGTTCAGGTCTATCTTGAAAAAGCGGCTCCATCCGATATGGCCCGGGTTGCTCTTACAACGCTGGCTGAAGCCGCTTTTTTCATGAACGATCTCCCTTTGCTCGAAACAGCCATTGAAAATTTGGCTCAAACTTATCCCCAAAGCCAAGAGCTCTCCAAAGCTCTTTTCTCAAAAGCCCTCGCTTTAAAAAAACAGCAAGATTTGAAGGGCGCCCGAAGAGAACTGGAAGCGGTGGTCGCCAGATTTCCCAATTTTCCTCAAAAAGCGCAAGCGCTCTTTGAACTCTCCCATCTCGACTACCAGACAAGCGATTGGATTTCTTGTCGTAAAAGGGCAGAGAGTTTCTTAACCGAATTTCCGACGCACGAGCTCGCTCCTTTCGCAAGAAGATACTTCCTATCCGCCTCCGCTGAAATGGCGTCGAATGCGCCTCAAGACAAAACATTTAAAGAACAGCTCGCCAAAGATATTCAGTCCCTTTTATCGGCTCCCGCCTCCCTCTCTGCCGCCGAATCTAAAGCATGGCAATTCCTGCTCGGCAAAACTTTTTTTGAGCTGAAAAATTTCAATGAAGCAATCCCTCTCTTGGAACCCCTTTGCAAAGAAGATCCAAATGCAAATTCTCTCTTTCTCCTTGCTCTTTGTTACAGGGACGGACTTTCCGACTTCGACCGCTTTTGCAAAACGGCGGAAAACGCCCTCGCCCTCAACCCTCCTCAGGCGATGCAAGGGCAAATACACGCCTCTCTCTTCAACTCCTACTTGGAGCGCTCTCAATTCGAAAAGGCGGCAGATCACCTCTATTCCGCCTTCGAAACAAAGGCGGAAATTCAGCTGGAAAATCTCCTTTGGCTATCTGATTTCTATGGCCAACTTGGCACGAGGAGAGAAAGGACAGCTCTTTTGCTCGGCCATATCCTCGAAGAAAAAAAACTCTCCTTTGAAAAAGAGCCGCAGCTTCTCGAATCGGTTTATTACAAGCTCGCCCAAATCCACGATCTTTTGGACAAGAGAGAATCCTCTCTCTCTCTTCTAGAAACGCTCCTTGCCCAGTATAGCGCCCATCCAGACATATCTTGGGATCTATCCAAAGAAACTCAGCTTCTTTTGGGGCAAATGTATCTGCACGGCGGCAAACAAGAAGAAGCAGAGCGCCTTTTTGACGCCATCTTGGCATCCAATTCCTCTCCGCGCGCCTCTGTCGCCGCCTCAGCTTCCCTCTTGGGCGCCCGTCTTAAAATCGCAAAAGCGATCGAGGAGAAGCTGCCTCCGACCCATCCCGATCTCGTCAAGCAGATCGCGCAGCTCAAAAACCTCATCTTGCAAAAGACCTTTTACAATGAGCCGATTTATCTCGAAGCAGCCCTTGATTATGTGGATCTTCTCGGCAATCTGGATCGAGATTCGGTGGAGGAAAAAAAGCTGGCTCTTTTATTCAAAACGAAAGAGGATTTCGAAAGAAGAGACGACCTCCTCTCTCAAGACTATCACGAAGCCCGCGAGAAAATGCCTCGGATTGAAAAGGTCTATCAAGGATACATGCAGTTCATCGATGCCGAGATTCTCTGTTTGCAAGCTTTGAGCGCCAAAGATGCTTCAGAGCAAAAACAGTTGCAAGCAAAAGCAAAAGACCTTTTGCTGCAAATTATAGAGGAAAAAGCTCATCCCGATTTAAAAAGTCGGGCGGAGCACAAATTAAATGAGCTGATCGCTGTCGGAAATCACTAGGGTCTATGAGTCTATCCGCAATGTGGAGAAAAAAATTCGGGGGATCTTTCGAGCGCTTTTCCCGCTTTTTTCCTCGGAAATATTGCGGCAATATTCCCCTCGTCAAAAATCAGAAAAATCATCTCGAAATCTCTCCCCGTCTTTTTATCTCGACATTGCGGATAGACTCATGAAGCAAGGAAAGCACCTGGATCCTCATCGAGACGCTCGGAAAAGTCTCTTTTTCGTCTCGCTCGGCCTCTCCTTTCTTGTCCACGCAGCCGCTATCTGGCTCATCCAGACTCAGTCTCTTTGGGTCGCCTCCAAAGCCAAAGCTTCTCAATCCGACGCTCCCTGGCTAAGCTACATTGAAAAACAAGAAAAAGATCTCATTTTAAAAGAGGCGTTTCAGCCCTCTGCTTCAAGCAGCGGCGCAGCCCAACCACCCCTTGAGCCCCGCAAAGAGATCCTCGCTTCGGAGATCTCCCTTTTTTCCGCCAAAGAGCCCCTTGAATGGCCAGACACTCTGTCTTTAGACTCTCTTTCCCAACCCCTCCCATTTCCTGTAAATGAGCTCCTCTCTTGCAACCGGCCGCTTCCTTCGGCGTTTAATTTGCCTTCGCAAGAGACCCGCAATCTATTCAACAATCTGCCCAAAGATTTAATTGTGCCAGCCCCGTCCCGTCCGCCTGCCCAGCCCTCGCTTCCGCCGCCGCTTCCTCTTGAAACAAATTCAATGATTGCAGCCATGCCGCCCCCGATCGAAGATCGGACGCCAAGTCCGAGCGCGAAAGATTCCGAGAAGGCCCTTATCGCTTACCCACTGAGGGAAGAGGCGCTTCCGCCTCCTACTCCTACGCCGACACCGCTTCCAAATCTCCCTCGACTTCCCTCTCTGGCAGAACTCGAAACGGCCTCTTGTTCAAGTGCATTTGATCTCGATATCGCTTTTGCTCCAAATGAGGAAGAAGAAGGGTACATTTTCGCAGTTACCCTGATCCCAAGACCAGATCTCGATCTCCCCAAAATGAAACAACACTATATTTTTCTCATCGACCGCTCGAATTCGATCCAACAAGAGCGCCTCTCCGCTACAAAAAATGCGATCCACAAAGCTTTGGGGGAACTCTCTTCCGATGACACATTCAACCTCATTGCCTTTGACAGCAAAGCAGAAAAACTCTTCCCCTATTCTCTTCCTCCCTCCCCCCAATCTCTGGCTAAAGCTGAAGAGTTCTTAAATCGAATCAGCCTGGGGAGCTTTTTTTCCCAAACCGATCTCTATAAACCTCTCGTCCTGACTGTCCCGGGAGAGGTGGAGGATGATGAAACCTACACAGCGATTCTTCTTACAGATGGGGAACATCTTACGAAAAAAACAGATCAGCGTACGCTTCTTTATTCCTGGACGGCTTACAGCAGAGGACGCGTCTCTCTTTTTTCTTTGGGGATGAAAGAGGATGCCCACCTCTCTACTCTCGATACGGCAAGCGCCTTTAATAAAGGAAAACTGTTCTATTCGCCCACGAAAAAAGGGCTTAAGAGAAAACTGCTCAAGCTGATGAAAACCATCGAAGCGCCCGTGGCAAAAAATCTCTCTTGCAGGGCAATCAGCCGCAGCCCCGAATCGAACATCGCGCTCTTTCCACAGACGGCACAACTGCCCAATCTGTACCAGGATCAACCCTACATCGTCCTGGGCAAAGCAAAAACTCTCAATGATTTTATTTTATTCATTCAGGGAAGAGGGAAAAACCGTTGGATCAACATAAGAAAAACAGTTTCTTTCATGAACGGAAAAAAGGGGGGGCGCGCCTTAAAGGCCGAGTGGGCATTGCAAAAAGCCTATGGCCTTTATGAGAGATACCTGATCGACGACAACTCAGAGCATTTGGCTGAAGCGCGCATCCTTCTAGAGCCCTACGATCTCCAGGTGGCTTTTGAATGACGCTCCGCGTAATTGCCGGCAAATACAAAGGAAGAATTCTTAAAGCCCCTAAAATTGCATCCACCCGCCCAACTCAGGGGATGCTGCGCGAGGCCGTATTTAATATCTGCCAAAATGAAATCCAGAATGCCCATTTTCTCGACCTATTTGCAGGATCAGGGGCAATGGGTATTGAAGCGATCAGCAGGGGAGCCGCTAAAGCATCGCTTGTCGAGAAGAGTAGCCCCGCAATTGTCTGCATTCAGCAAAATAAAGAAGCGCTTGGAATCGGCTCTGAGATTGAACTGTTCCCAATGGATGCTCGCAAGGCCATTGAGATTCTCAATAAGCAAAAAGCTCTTTTCCATATTGTCTACATCGATCCGCCCTATGAGACTCCAATTAAAGAACTCCTGGAGCCCCTACTTCTTCTCCTCGCCATGGATGCGCTTCTCTTTATTGAAGAGCGCTATAACCCCAAATCTCCTTCCAAACCCTATGAATCGCCACACTTAATTCGAAAAGGCAGCCGCCGATTTGGGACTGCCCTCTTACATCAATATCGATTTTCAGGTAGATAAGTTTTTATGACTCGAATTGGACTTTTTGCAGGAACATTTGACCCTCCCTCTCTTGGCCACCTCGATGTGATCAAAAGAGCCAAAATTTTTTGCAACCGACTCATCATCGCCGTTGCGGTAGGACACCCGGGAAGAAAGTCTTCCTCCCTTTTTTCCATCGAGGAGAGAAAAGAGATGCTCCTTTTAGCAACCCGCGCAGTTGCCCACGTAGAGATCGAAAGTTTTGATGGTCTTGTAGTCGATTTCGCAAAAAAGAAAGGGGCCTCATTTTTAGTTCGAGGCCTTAGAGCTTTCTCCGATTTTGAGTCGGAATCTCAGATGGCGCTCGCTAACCGGCGCCTTAGCGGAATTGAGACTCTCTTTTTGATGGCGACCGAACCTCACACTCAGATCAGTTCCACTTTGATCCGCGAAATTGCCCATTTCGGCGGATCTCTCAAAGAATTCGTGCCCCAGGAAATTGAGCCTTTGATTCGACGTAAAATAACTCGGGCAAGCTAAAGCTTGCCCGAGCCTCTGTCAGAAAATAGATAGCCTTCAGAGAATTATTTCTTCCCTGGAACTTTTTGCTGTTGTGGAGCTGGAGCTTGTGGTTTTTTCTCTGGGGCTTTATTAGCAGGTGCAGCTGGTTGTGGTTTTGATGGTTGCTTCATGTTCATATTTATTCTCCTGTTTGGAAAGCGAGGAATTCATCTTCTAGCCACTGCCAAAATAGATTCACATCGCAGAACCCACTTTACGCCTTTTATTCCAAAAAAAAAGATATTTTTTGAGAGCGCGCAGCAAGGTCTTAAAAACCAGCCCATAACCACTTCTGAAAAGGATTTTGAAAAAAGAAAAGCCCGCAAAAACAGCCCATTTTTTGCGGGTTTATTAGTGCAGTTAGCGAGGCGAATCTACAAGCTCTCCTGCCTGGTAATTGGTGACTGCGATATTTCCGCTTTCATCATACTTGCGCTTGAGGCCATCCGCTTTCCCATAGACAAAGGTTTGCTCAAGATAGGGCCTTCCATCATCGTAGTATTTATTGAACTTCCCGTGGAGATCTCCATCGAGGTATTCAGCTTCAAATACCAAAATGCCTTCTTTGTTCCAACTCTGGGACAAGCCATCTAGCTTGTCATCTCGATAGCAAACGATCGATGCGAGGTCCCCATTTTCATGATAGGTTTTCTCTTCGCCCTCTCTCTTGTCACTCACAAAAGTCGTCTCGCGGAAAGGAAGTCCGTTTGGGAAATATTGGATGACAAATCCATTTTTTTTATCCTGGCTGAACTCTACTGTGGCGGCGAGCCTCCCATTTGGGGAATAAACTTTAGCAATTCCCTCTTTTAGTCCGCCTACGTAGCAAGTCTCAGCAGAAATCGTGCCCTCCTCGCTATACTCAAAGAAAGTGCCCTCCAAACGATCATTTTCGAAGAGCGCCTCAATTGCTTTCGTCTTCTCCCCCTTAGCGTTTGGCGGATTAAAAACAATGTGAGGGCCGTTTTTCAAATTGTTGTGATAATGAGTGATCGCCTCTCTGCCGTCGGGGGTCCTCTGGAAGTGCTTGCCTTCCATTTTCCCTTGAACGTAGCCAGCCTCTTCAACTAGCGATCCATTTGGATCCCACATCTTCTTCAAACCGTGAATCTGTCCATGACTGTAAGATAGAACTGCTTGGAGTTTGCCTTCGGGATAAAACGTCTTTTGTTCGCCATGAAAAGCTCCCTCTTCATCATAGTTGAATATGCGAGCAATCCGCTCTTCATTTTTTTGTTCCGGATTTGCTTTTGTAAAATAATTTATTTGCTCTCCTACAGGTTTCCCGTTCTTGAAACATTCCAGGCTTCGAATAGAACCGTCAGCAAACCAGGAAAGCGATTCGCCTTCCTGAATATCATCCTTGTAAAAGCTAACGCGCTCAAGATTTCCATTTTGATAAAACCACTCGTGCTTGCCTTCTTTCTTCCCTTTGGCAAAGTGAAAGCGGGTCTTAATGCGATCAGCCTCCCACCAGGTGATCATCGTTCCTTCCGCTTGTCCCCGATCAAAAAAGGCTTCAAAAATAGGCGCGCCCGTCTCATTCCATTCACGCTGCCACCCCTGTTTTTGGCCGAGTGCAAACTCCGCCCTGACTTTGAGTTGCCCATTTTCATGCCACTCAGTCTGTACGCCATCCGGCTGATCTGCCAGAAAGTAGGCGTCGAGCTTGCTGTTGCCATTGGGATACCATTCGCCCATTTGGCCCTCTTTTTTCCCTTCATGGAAATGCGCTTTTCGAGCGAGCACGCCGTTTTCATGCCACTCCTCATGTAGCCCATCATGCTGATCATTTTTGTAATGGGCGCACACTTTCAAATGGCCAGAGGGGAAGTATTCTCTTTGCTCTCCGTCCATACGTCCTTCTATGTACTGACGCTCCAGCTTTGGCGTTCCATCAGGATACCACTCGAGATAGGCTCCTTCTAATTTGTCGCCTTGAGAGAAAAACTGCCGTATCTTCTGCCCGTCTTCATTGAATTCGGCTATAGGCTCCAGCAATGTGCCTTCGCCATCGAACTCCGCGAGATAGGCGAGATTGCCATTTGCATATTCGCGGTAGTGTCTGCCGATAGCTCGCCCTTTTTGGAAAAGGCCTTCTCCCAAAAGAACGCCCTCTTCGCTAAAGAACTGCTCTTTGCCCTCTTTTTTCCCATTTTTATAACTCAGGCGATAGGACTCTTTTCCATTTGCATGGTAGCGAATATGCATTCCAACTGGTTGGCCTTCTCTAAAATCGACAACTTCCAAAATATTTCTTTTTTCATCATAAGAGATCATCGCTGGATTTTTCCCATCTCCATGTAGGAGTCCTTGGAAAAATTGCCTTTGAGACTTCAGAGCGCCGGAAGGATACCACTCGACAACCAACCCATGCGGTTTCCCTTCTTGATGGGGAATGACCGCTGCCTTCGCGCCATTTGGATAATACTGAACCACATCTCCGGCAAGCTGCCCTTTTTTATGCGGAGCCTCTTCCTTTATTTTTCCATCCTCATAAAAAACCCGAATAGATCCAACCACCTCGCCGCCTGCATAAGAGACGACTCTCTCCACTTTTCCATTCGGATAGAAGTACCTACACTCTCCCTGTAGTTTCCCAAACTTATAGTTTGCAATCTTGAGCAATTCCCCTTGGGGAGAAAATTCAACCCTTGCCCCATTGGGAACAATATTGGATCCCCACTCAAGAGCAGCTGGCGCATCTTCATCTACAACCGCAACATCCATCTCGAATTGAATCTGGCCGTTTTCATAAAAACCCACCTCCTTAACAGGCTGTTCATCCGCCTCTGCAGCAGGTTCATAAAAAAGGACAGACTGGGGAGCCCCATGAGAATACGCGTGGACGATCTCCAGACGCCAATTCGGCTGACGCGGCTTCAAAGGAAGGCCTCCGGGATCAAACTTATTTTCTGCAGCTTCGGCAGCAAAGCCAACAAAACAGAAAATCAAGGAAAAAAGAAGCTTTTTCATGGAGTCACTCACCAAGTTCAGTGTTGCAAGAAAGAGCTAGGGTAAGAAAAAAACTCAATTTTCTCAAGGTTCTTTACCCAAAACTTTCTAAAATGTAGAAGGAAAAACGGGGACGCTAAGAATATCCGGGACTTGAATTGAAAAAGATTTTTTTAACAATCTGGATGCTTTTATTTTCGATAGTTTTAATATCGAAGACAGACTTAATTCGCAAATCATCCCGTTTTAAAGAGCGCCTTTCATTCCTATTCTTCAATCGCCCCCTTCCTGTACAAGAAAACCTGGCCCTAAACACGCCTCCGTCCCAGCCTAAGCCAAGTCCGCCCCCTCCTTCTCGAGTGGCAGTCATTCCCCAGCCCGCCCCCTTGCCGGCCGTCGAGCCCCGATCGGCAATTGAAGAGAAGCCTCTTCCTGAGACAGCCCTTCAAGAATCTCTTGAAGAAGAGAAAATGGCTGCGCAAGAAGAGTCTCCTCCCGAGCGTGAAGAGCCCTCCCTTATCTCCGAGCTAAAAAAGTTCCAGCTCGAAAAAGAAGATCTGCCCCCAGCTCCTGAGCCACCGATTGCGGCAAAAGAGCCCACTCCCACCGTTCAACATGTCCCACCTCCTGCGCCCAAGTGTGAGAAAATTTGCCCACCCCCGCCGCTTAATCTCCACTGGAACCCCTACCCGCTCCCAAAATTGATCTCGGTGCGCCACGTTGAAGGAACCAATAATGGGGTTGCCTACGCGACAAACTATTCAACCCTCGCAATCCTTTCCTCTCCCGATTACCGACCGGGCCATTTCCTTCCCATGGTCGATCTTCGAGTGCACCGTTTTGACGACACTTCTTGGGCGGCGAACGGAGGCCTTATCGGAAGATATGTTCCGGACCCGTGCGAGCCCGCCTCCTGGTGCCGCATTCTCGGCATGAATGCCTACTATGACTGGCGCCAGGGGAATTTGGGCTATTTTCAAGAGCTTGGCGGCGGGATCGAGGTTCTGGGATGTAGATGGGACTTCAGAGCAAATATCTACTTTCCTTTCGGAGCGAAAAGAAAAATCGACTCCTGCGTATTTGACGATTATGAGGGCGAGTACATCATCATTCAAGATAAGTATGAACTCGTCTCCTATGCCTTTAATGGGGAAATCGGTTGGCTTGCGATCGATACCACAGACTTTCTCCTCTATATGGCCGGCGGTCCCTACTACATCGCCGGGAGACAGTGCCACAACTCGACGCGCGGAGGACAGTTCCGCCTCCGCCCCCAATATCAAGACTACGTCGCCCTAGACTTAAGCGTAAGTTACGATCCTCTCTTCAAAACCGTCTGGGAAGCTCAAGTTATTTTCCACCTGCCCCTTTATCAAATCGGCGAATCCTCGCCGCGAGGCCCTTGCGGCATCTCAAACCGGCAAATCTACCAGCCCGTCGAGCGCTTTGAAGTCCTGCCGCTCGCCAGATACGAATGCTGGAACTCCAACTTCTAAAAAATTATTTTAAAAAATCGCGTTTATATTTATCAACAAACTAACTATACTATCCGCAATTAATCAAAGAAAAATAACAATGTGCACTCATCTATCCTCTCCATTGGCCCTTCATCCAAACATGCAGCTCCCCTTTCTACTTTCCTGCAAAAGCTTCTTAAATTTTAATGATCACATTTATCCAGTAACCTTGGAAGACAATCTTCTTGTCGTAGACAATAACCCTCAAGCGATCAACTCTACTCCGATTCCCCGCTTTATAATAACGACACTAAAAGTCATCGGGTGGATGACTCTCGTCCTTCCTGCGCTCGCCTATCTCGGCGCTCTTATTTTCCACTCCGCCAACCCGCTCATCTCAAGACGCCAAATCGATGCCATCAAAGCTCTCCAATCAGAACAAATAGGCCAGCTCCAGGCCCGTATTGACGCCGCTGCCAGAATCATGCTCGAAATCAATCTAGAAGCCGAGCAACTAAAAACAGCAAATGAGGGGTTAACAAAACAAAACGAAGAAGGGCAAAGCCAGATCTCTTCTCTCCAGACCAACCTACAAAGACTTCAAAAAACTTTTGAAGAAAACAGCAGAGAATCTAAATCAAAACTCGCCCAACTAGAAACTCATGTCGAACAAACCCTCTCCAACTTTCAACAAGAGAGAAGCAGCCTAATTGTAGCAAATCAATGCTTAGTAGAGGAAACTCAAGAAAAGCAAAATCAGATCTCCGATCTTCAAAGCAAACTGCAAGGCCTACAAGGAGTTCTTGAAGAAAGCAGCGAGAAATCTCTATCAGAAACCGCTCGACTAAAAACTGATATCAAACTCCTCCAAGAGGAAATCGTCAGATTAAAAGAAGCTCCGGCTGACCAAGGCAGACCCGCCGCCCCTACCGACTTGTCATCTAGCCTCAGTGCGAGTTTCTGCCTTCTCGAGCCTCCGCCGCCTCCTACTTTTCCCGAACAGCTTGCCTCGTACTTGGGAAACTGCTGCCCCTATATGTCATTCGAGCAAGCGGCCGGTTGGGTCGAAGAAGGAAGGGGGACTCTTCTTGCTCTAAGAGAAAATCTTCTGAATGGCTATGAACCCCAAAATAATGAACAAAATTATTATACGAAGAAGGTGACGGGTCTTATCTGGTTTTTGATGGCTAAGGCAATTTCAAAAAATCAGGGATTTGAAGAGGGAACGTTTATCATTGAAGATCCTCAAAAGACCATTTACGAATTTCTAAATAAAGCTTTTGCTTATCATCGGAGGTCCTCTCACCTTCCTCATCAATCTGACAGCAACCATCAAGGACTCGATTTTTCTCCAAAGCAACTCCCTGCCTCAAAAACACACGTTCTTTTCTTCCCTTTTTCGTTAAATGACCAACAATTTATCTTCATAAAACCGGAAAATCACGGTCTTCAAAAAATAGATGATGCAATTTGGCACGCATGGGAACTCATTCTCGCTCAAAGCAGAAAATTTTCTCCTTGGGGATCAGACGAACAGCACGGATGGAGAAAGGAAAGAATTCCTGCTTCGGAAGCGGATCAATTTAACGCCCTCGTTCAAAACCTTCCCGGAGGAAAAGAGGCCGTCTTGAAAGCCGGTAAATCTTCCCGTGGAGAGGGCATCCATGTGATGTGGAAATTTTTAAGCTCAATTGAAAATCCCTCTGAAGAGCTTCAAAAGTTCAAGGCGCAACTAGAGACCGATTACGATCACCTCAATACCAGGATCGGATGCGAGGTTCGATTTGCCTCAGAGCTCTGGCAAGGACTAGAAAATCCACTCATACCTCTGATGGATGGATAGGACCCAGCCTTTTTCCTGTTGAGTCGCCATCTCGATAGAAGATGGAGGAAAGCTTCCATTCCGCGCCTTCCTTTTTGGGGTCAGCCGGAGGAAGGCAGAAGACAATTGTTCCCTCAGGATACACATGGCCGGTCGCAAAAAAATCGATCACCAGCCTCTCCATTTTTTCCCCATCGAGATAAATGCTCAGAGCCGCCTCTAACTTAAGGGGCGGGAATTTTTTCGCTTTTTGATTGTCTATACAAGCCGATTCGAATACCCAGCTTTTCCCCTTTTTCTCGAGAACTCCCTGCCAATCGGCCTGGGTTGTTGCCGCAATTCTCTGACAGACCAAAAACCGAGAGCGGAGCTTTTCCAAATCGGAAGAGAGTTGCTTCTTGGAAATCGCCTCGCTCAGTTTCCACCCAACAAGAGCGCTTGCCAAAAGAATGAGGGCGATTCCAACCATTACCTCAAGAAGCGTAAGTGTGCGTCTCATTCTTCATCCGATGTTTCGTCAAGAATCCCTTTTTTCTTTTTATAGGCATCTAGAGCTTCAGATCTAATGTCAAAATCGCTCTTATCTTTTGTTGCTTTGATCGAGAACTCTTTCTTCCAGCCATCTTTGATTAAATTTTCAGGGTCTTTAGCAAGACCTGTTTTTTTTAGGTAGTAGACCGGTTTCTTCGCGATCGCTTCCGCATCGGGATTTTCGGCAAGACAGATGAGGAGAAGATCTCTAAGTTGCTCTTTTGCTTGCTCCGTTCTAAAAACTCTCCCTCGATCCAGAGTTCCTCTCATGTTGTAGCCGATGGCGCCAGTGATGAGGGTGATGAGGAAGATCACGATCATAATTTCAAGAAGCGTTAGGGTTCTTTTTTTCATAAATGGTTTTATCCTGTTGCAAATGAACTTACATCGGTCAGAGGTAGCAATACGGAAAGGAGCACAAATCCGATCACAACTCCGAGAAAAAGAAGGAGGACCGGTTGAGCCACTGTCGTGAAATCCGAGAGTGTCTTTTCAAGCTCTTCTTCATAAATTTGGGCAATTTGTTTCATCATAAATGGGAGGTTCCCTCCCTGTTCGGCAATACTGAGCAGCCTGGGGATCAAAGGGGGAATCAGCGGGTTATTTTGAAACGGAGCGCAAATAGAGTCTCCTTGAGAAATCCTCTCCTCTGCCCGAGCAATCACCGATTCTAAAAAGGGATGATGCATGACTCGCCTTGCCTGATCAAACGCAGAAAGAAGGGGGAGCCCCCCCTCAAGAAGTGTCGCTGCAGCTCGAAAAAATCGAACAAATGCCGCTTTTGCGAGAATCGATTTTAAAAAGGGGACCTTCAGAAGAAAAGCGGCCGCCCCAGCCCTCCATTTCTTTGAAAAAAAAGCAGCAAAGACCAGCCCTAAAAAAGCGCAGGCAAGAGAAAGGAGAATATATTTCCCTTTGCACGCAAGTCGGCTTGCCCCAAACACAACTTGGGTGAATGGGTGGAGATCGCGCCCTTCAAAAAGCTCTTGAAGAGCGGGGATCACAAAAAAGAGAAGGGAAGACAAAACGACAAGACAAAAAGAGAAGAGAAGAGCCGGATATAAAAGAGCGGCAAGCAGCTGTCTTTTGACTTGTTGCTCACGAGAGAGAAGCTGGCTTAAATCATTGAGGGCTGCTGCAAGCCTTCCGGTTTTCTCGGCATTGGAGATCATCGATGTGTAGAGCAGATCAAAAGAGCTCGAGTGCGATGACAAAGCCTCCGAAAAAGACTGGCCGCTCCGAACCCGATCGGAGAGATCTAAAAGCAAAGGATGCGCTTTTTGCGCGCGATACTTCTCTTCAAGGGCAAGTAAAGCTTCAAATAGGGGGAGTCCAGCCTGGAGGAGCCGCCCGATCTCTCGCGTCAAATTGAGCACTTCCAAATTCGACAAGCCTGCTTTGATTTGTTTTTGGCTTAGAGGGGAGATCTCGAAAACCGGGATCTGTTCTCGCCCCAGTTTCATTTTGGCATCCAATAAACTCTCAGCATCGATTGTCCTCTGATATTTTCTCCCTTTTTTAGAAAGCGCCTGATATTGAAAAAGGGGCATATCTATTCTCTCTCCGGATCCATGCGAGTCACTCTCAAAAGTTCAGCGCTTGTTGTAATTCCCGAAATGACAAGCTCGACCCCTTGATCAAAAAGGCTCTTCATCTCTTGAGCGAGAGCCACCTTTCTCAGCTCTTCGCCATCTTGGCTCCTCAACACTTGAGATTTGATTTGGGATGTCACCGGCATAAGTTCATAGATGCCGTGACGCCCTTTATATCCAGAGTGAAAGCACTGCTCACATCCCGTCCCCCTGAAGAACTTACCCCCCTCTTTTTTGAGTCCAAGCTCGGCCAGTTCCTCAGCTGAAGGAGTATAGGAAGTTTTGCAATGAGGACAAATTTGGCGCATGAGTCTTTGAGCGACAATGCCAAGAATGGAAGAGGCGAGAAGATAGGGCTCGATTCCCATATCGGCTAGGCGGGTGAGAGCTGAAGGAGCGTCGTTGGTGTGGAGCGTGCTCAATACAAGATGGCCCGTGAGCGAGGCCTGGATTGCAATCTCAGCAGTTGGACGGTCTCGAATTTCCCCAATCATAATGATGTCCGGGTCCTGGCGCAAAATATGGCGCAGCCCTTTTGCAAAATCGAGCTCGATCCGAGGATTTACATTCATCTGAGAAATGCCGGATAGCTTGTATTCGACTGGATC
>MGLY01000076.1:0-1855 GCA_001794935.1 Chlamydiae bacterium RIFCSPHIGHO2_12_FULL_49_9
TTTTCGATTGAGCTCTTGAAGCGCCTTATGCATTGCAATCGCCGTCTCAACAGCATTTTTTTCCTGGTGTGGATCGTCAAGCGGCGCTCCGAACTCTACCATGAGCCCATCGCCGATGAATTTGTCGAGCGTTCCATTGTGCTCAAAGATCACATTGAGCATCCGATCCAAATACTCGTTGAGAAGCGAGACGACTGCCTCCGGGCTCATCTTCTCTGCCAAATGGGTGAACTGTCTGATGTCTGAGAAAAGAACGGTGATCTTTTTCCTCTCGCCTTTAAGCGCAAAAGTGACATCCGACTCGATGATCTTTTCCATCACGTGGCGCGATACATAGCGGACGAAATTGAGCTTGAGCCTTTGATTTTCCTCAAGTCCTTTTCCCATCTGATTGATCGCCTGGGCAAGTTCGCCAAACTCATCTTTTGTATCGAGATAAACCCTCGCTTTCAAATCTCCTTTTCCTATTTTGGCAACGCAAGCTGAAATTGCATCCAGTGAACGGGTAGCAAAACGGGCAATGAAAGTCGCGGCTAAAAACCCGCCGACAAGCGTTACAATCAGCGTGATGAGCGCAACTACCTTCATCTGGTTGAGTTCATGGTGCACGTAGCCTGCGCTCAAATCGACGCCGAGCGTTGCCACGTAATTGCCGCTCTCATCTATAATCGGCGCGTAGCCCGACAGGAAGGTGCCGAATTGATCCTTATAAAGATCCGACGTCGCCCAAGGCTTGTCAATGTGCTCGTAGAGTTTGAGCTCTTTGGCCTCCGGATAGCGTCTGCCTGTGTAGAGGAAGAGATCTTCGTTTTCTTCCGATGCGTCGATCCCGAGTTCGTAGACGGTAGGTTCATCTTGACTTGGCTTCATCGTGTAGATGTACATGACAAAGACGTCATCTCGTCGGTTGGCATCCCGGATCTGCTTCATCTGCGATGAGACTGTTTTAAACGCCTCTGTTACCGAATCCTCAGGGCGATTCACCTGCTTTAGCAAATTGGCATCGATGAATTCCGCTGTTGTCGCAGCGACTGTGAGTACCTTGCTTGAAAGCTCCTCTAAAAGAAGATTGTGCGCCTGGCGGTAGAGAAAACTCAAGCCGACTAGGGTCGTGCTAAAGACTAAGCCTGCGAAAAGAAGATAGAGCTTTGTTCTATATTTCATTGTTTCGGCGTCGGGATGGGATCATGCGGATGACCAATCAAATATTTGAGATAGGGAACCAGCGCAAAGCTCAAGGCGGCGAGCGTCAGGGAAATGGCTCCATATACCAAGAATGCGTGGGTATAGATCATCAGCGACATCGACCCGACAACCCCTTTTGGCACATCGGAGAGCGTCGCTAAGCCGCCGCCGATTGCAAAGGCTGCCGATTGGGTTAAAAACCAGACGCCCATCATCATGCCAACCAAGTGGCGAGGAGAGAGCTTGGTCACCATCGCAAGTCCAATGGGCGATAAGAGAAGCTCTCCGACAGTCTCTAAAAAGTAGCTCGTCACAAGCCACCAGGGAGAGGCCTCCCCATCCACGCTAAAATAGCGCGTTCCCGCACCTAAAACCAAAAATCCGATCGCCATAAAGAGGATCCCAAGGCTAAATTTGGTCGGCGTCGACGGATCGAGCCCTTTTGCATCTAAGCGGATCCACAAGCGGCTCAAGATCGGGCTGAGCAGGATGATGAAAAACGGGTTGAAGAACTGAGTGAATTCCGCATCGATGGTAAAACCTAAAAACTGCTTCGACATGTTGCGATCGGCAAAGAGCATAAGCGATGTGAAGGTCTGATTGTAAAACGCCCAAAAGCCGACTGAGATCAAAATTAAAATCAAACAGGCAAAAAGCCTTTTTCTTTGAT
>MGLY01000076.1:1978-7827 GCA_001794935.1 Chlamydiae bacterium RIFCSPHIGHO2_12_FULL_49_9
CGGCATTCCCCCAATCGGGCCGAGTTTTTTCTTTCCGAAAACAAAGGTCAAAAGAGAGATTGCCATTCCAAGAGATGCAATTGAAAATCCAAAACTCCAGCTATAGGCGCTGACTATGGCTCCGGCAAAAAGAGGAGGCATCAAAGCGCCGAGGTTAATTCCCATGTAAAAAATGGTAAATCCCCCGTCTCTCCTCGGATCGCCTGTGTGATACAGCTCGCCGACCAGGCTCGACACGTTCGGTTTAAAAAATCCATTCGCGATGATCACTATGCTAAGGCCTAAAAAGAGCGCTTTTTCACTTTCAAACGCCATGATCCCATAGCCCAAGATAAATAAAAGTCCGCCAATAATGATCGATTGAGAAAACCCAATCAGCCTATCGGCAATGTAGCCGCCGACAACAGGGGTTAAAAAAAGCATCGAAGTGAATGCGCCATATAAGAGATAGGCTCCTCCATCTGTGTACCCAAGCCCTTTGCTCATGTACAAGACGAGGATCGTCTGAACCATGTAGAAGCCGAACCGCTCCCAAAGCTCAGTGAAAAAGAGAAGATAAAGCCCTTTCGGCTGCGATTGATTCCTTTCCAAGACACTCATCTCAAATAATTTTTACAATACAGGAAGAGTCTTGCGGCGTCAACAGCGGAAGGGGGGTTGCCACTTGAACCTATCTAACTAAAAAGTTTCGGTCGATTTTCGGGTTCTTAGGCTCTAACCATTTATTTTAAATATCTTAAGAAAGATATCTTTTTATAGTCAAAACAGCTAAAATACAAGGCCATGAGAAATACAACAGCTAGGTTCTATAACTGGTCGCTTGCCAAGGCAACCTCCGAAAGGGCTCCCCTCTGGATTGCGCTCCTTTTCTTTCTCGAGCTTTTCCTCTTCATTCCGCTCGATGCTGTCCTGATGTTTTTCTGCCTGCAGAATCGAAGAAACATTTTGCTCTACATCCTGATTGGAACGGCAGCTTCCACCCTAAGCGGGCTTTGCGGCTATCTGATCGGATACTTCCTTTGGGATCTATTGGGTTCCTTTGTCGTGCCCCATCTGATCTCAAGTGCCTTTTTCGACAAGGTATCGCTCCAATTCCATCACTATGAACATTGGGCAGTTTACTTTGGAGCGCTTCTCCCCCTCCCTCTCAAAGCGCTAAGTTTGGGCGCGGGCGTATTCCATCTCGGCATCCTCCCCTTCCTCTCCTACCTTTTTGCGGGAAGATTCCTCCGCTTTGCCCTTGTGGGCGGCGCAATGGCGATTTGGGGAGAAAAGGTCAAGCTCTTCGTCGACAAGCATTTCCACAGGATCATGGTACTCATCGGCGCAAAGCTCGCTCTAGCCTTCGCCCTCTTCTGGGCAATCGCTCACTAATTTCTACGGCCGCTTCCCGGAACAACCCGGTCTTGCCCATCAGCTCCCTGAACAGCGTTGGCGAGCCTTGCTTTCCTCTCTACGACGTGTCTCGGTAAGCCATCGCCAGTCCCTGGGTGGTCGCTGGGAGAAGGAGCAGCGCTGCTTGATTGAACCGCCGAAGCAGACGCTTCCTGTCCTGGAACATGTCTTGGCAACCCATCTCCCGGCACAATCGCTCGAGGTCGAGCAGCCGGCGCCCCCGGGTGACGCGATGCCGGAGGATAGACTACTGCCTGCTGTCTTGGAATATGTCTTGGCAAATCCTCTTCCAATATAACCGCCGGATACCGAGATGCTACCCCCGGTCTTCTCGTTGAATCGCCGAAGAGAAAAAGGAAAGCCCCGATACCGGAGAGCAAGGCAATAGGGGGCTGAGAGCTTGCTATCCCAGCAAAAACAGAAAGAGCAATTGCCGAGACGATCCTTGCAACGCAGAGAACTTTTCGGCCCAAAGACAAAAAAGAGAAGCGGGAGGCTTCATTGATAAAATTCCAACTGACTCGCATGATATCCCCTCAATATTGTCTAACTCGGACATAGTTGTTCATATTCACATTGATCAAAATGTTCTCATATCTCGAAGACCCGAAACCATTGACACCGATCAAGATCGCATCGTTCAGGATCCAATCGCGAAAGATTTCCGCATCTGCCTCGGCGACTTCCCATCCGGTATTATCTGAAAGGATAAGTTCCCCTCTTCCCTGGTCAATCGCAGAGATGTAGCGAGTGAATTTTCCGTTGACGATCGGTCCGAGCGAAAGGTTTGCTTCGATAGAGACGCGGGTGTGCCTGTTGATGATTCTGTATTTATATCTGGAGAACCACCGATCGTTTTGGGCGATCAGGATCGCGTCATCGAGAAGCCAGGAAGAGAATCTATATTGATCTCTCGGCGCCACTTTCCAAATGGATCCATCTTCTAATTCAAGCGTATCGTATTCTGCTTTATAGAGCCAATGGAGAGAGGAGGACGAGTAGACCCTCGGCGCCGTATCAAAAAACCCTGCGCTCCGGGAGGAGCTTTGCATAACGGCTTTCTGATCGCTCTCCGCCTTTGGCTTTCCTCTGGTACCCACAGGAATGTGAGAGGGCTCTTCTTCCGCAAGCAATAAAAAAGGGACCGCGAGGCTGATGAGAGCAAAAGTTTTTAAAGCTTTCATGAATTGACTCCTGTTTTCAAAGTGCGGAGAGAATACCAAAGCGCTCTTTTTTAGGAATCAAAATTAGATAACAGTCGGTGGATTGCTTTTCCGGAGGCCATCGCCGTCTGCTCAATAAGATCGATCAAAGAAGCTTTGCCATCTTCCTTAACCCTATAGGGAAACGACTCCGGCTTGCCCGCCAGACAGTCTTGGATCCAACCGTGGTTAGCCAATTTGTGCTGTAGGTGCTCCTCAAGCCCGCTTATGCTTTGAACGGCGATTCCCATTCCATTTCCCTCAAATATTTGACGACGGCAATTTTAACAAAAATCAGAAAATAAAAACAAACATTCATTAAATATTTTAATAAAAAAATATTTTTATTAAACAGAAACATAATTAATCGATATCATATCCGTTTAAAAATAGTGAGTTGATCAATCAGATGGCCATAATCTTCGATTTTGTGAGACTTTCTGATCTTGTACTCCAAAATTCCCTCCAGATCTTCCAAGTCCGGGGTGTCCATTTCCGCATAGTTGATGACAACGAGAGCAAAATCCAGTCCAGGAAATTTCTTCCGAAGAGTATTTCTCAAAGCCTCTGCATGGCTCTTGTCAATCGTTAAACACTCTTTGGTCAGATTCCAATAGAGGGGAGACAGGTTCAAATCAAAAGCCGCCCGGATAAAATAGACTTTGCCGGGATGCTTCCCAAGCTCCCTAAACCGCTCGAGCCGCCTCTCGTATTTCTCCGCGACTTCCAAATAACGGTCTTCAAAGTCGGTCTCGTACCAATCGTGCCAAAAGTCGATGTGATACTTCTCGTGGAAGACGTTTCCTCTCGACTCTTGCTTCAAATAGGCCTTGTCCATGAAGAGGGCAAAGTCATTATCCATTAGAGCGAGGAACTTTGCATAATCAAAAGTAAAGAGCCAGTCGAATGGATATGCAGCCGTTCTCGCTTTATGCCAATCGAGATAAGAGGCGACCTCGCAATGAGAGCCCAGACTTACAAAAAGAGGCGGCCCCTCGTCCGCAACCGCAACCGCAGAGAAAATCAAAAGCAGACAAATCAGTCTCTTCATAACTCGCTTTTATCAAAAAGCGAGGAAGCTTATGACTCGCCTCAAAAAATTTCAAGGACCACTAGACGCTTTAATCTGTTTGTGCTGCAATCGACTTAATGGAAACTGAGGTTTTAGGATGAAAATAACCGGCGTAGGCAACATTCCACCCCCCATCAGGCGACTCAAACAATCCCTATCTTGAGATGCTTGCTATTTGGACTAAGATCCAAAAATATGAACAAGACATTCAAGCAGAGCTGCAGAAGGCAGATCCGGACTGGAACAAAATCAAAAGCGATCTTGAGAACATGCGGTTTGGCATTAAGGAGATTCTCTCGATCGCAAACGCAAATCGGATCAAAATCCCGAGCGATCCAAACTTTTTGCAAGAACTCGCATCCATGTCGACCCTAATCAGTTCGATGGAGGGCGCTATTGGAAACCCTCAAAAAATGGCCTCCCTTTTACAGGAATTCGGTCAATATATGACATCGATTTACCAAGACCTTCTTCAGGGCTGATCGGATCTCTTTGAGATATTTAATTTGTATCGAGTGTGGCGAAGTTCTCCCGTTTTTATCAGAGCGCCTTTTTCAACAAGATCCGTCAAATCGCGGGTGGCTGTTGCCCTTGTTGTCTTCGTGATCGCGATATAGTTCTCAGCGCTCAAGCCCCCCTTGAAACCACCAGGACCCTCTTCAAACATTCTAAGAAGCGCTTTTGTTTGGCGAGGATTAATCTGCTCAGAAAGACGATTTAGCATCTTTGATTTTTCAATTAAGAAGTAAAGAAGCTCCATCGATTCTTCATGTGCCTGCAAAACCACCTGTGCGAAAAATTCAACCCACCCTTGCGCATCCAGCGTCCGGTTACAAGCTTCGAGAGCTGAATAATATTCTTTTTTCCTCTTTTCCAGCGTCTTGGAAACAGCCACCAACACGGGTTTTCCCACACCCTGAGAGAGCGCTTTTTCTACCAAAATGCGGCCTATCCTCCCGTTTCTATCTTCAAAAGGGTGAATGCTCTCAAAATACAAATGGGCAATTGCGGCCCTGCCAAGAATAGAATCGGATCCACCTGTAGAATTAAACCAATCGATAAACACAGACATCTCGCGGAAAACTTCTTTCGAAGGGGGCGCTTCAAAAAACACTTTTGGGGAATCGAGGCGATGAGAGACGATTTGCATTGGCTCTTCATGGGTGCGATATTTTCCCAGATCCGCCAGGTAATTTGATCCCTTAAAAAGCATCGTATGCCACTGCCACAGCATTTCGTGGGTCAAAGGCTTGTCAAACGTTTCATATACATGACAAAGAAGCTCTGCCATTCCCGATTCTTTGATCCTCCCCCGTTTTAGCTCGGCTTGCAAACCAAAATGGTGTCGAATCGATGATTGCAGGCTCTCTCTATCGAGGATTTCCCCCTCAATTTTAGAGCTTTCAAGCCCCTCCAAACTGAGAATTTCAACCATGAACCGACTGTAGTCCTGCGGGTGGGCCGTTTTCAGATAGACAGACGCGCTGCCGACCCCTAAAAGAAATTTCTTTTCGATTTTGGCAATCGGGGCAAAATCGTATGTAAATTTTAGCCAGTCGGCCAACTCCCAGTTCCAAGGCATGAGTTATAGAACAAGGGCCTATAACTCATTTTTGAGCCGAATTATGGAGTAAGTCTCTAAATATTAACGAGATAAGGAAAAACTACTCGGACTCTTTTTTCTTTTTAATATACTCTTCTCGGAGCTTTTTGAACTCTTCTTTGAACTCGTCGATCTCAGCATCGCTCTGCTCTTCGATGCGGATCAAACTATCTCGAGTGTTTTCCGTTCCATACAAGAGTTCGTCGAGCTTGAGTTGAATCGCTCGATATTCTCTTGTCTGGGTATTTTGAACCAGGATGACCATCAAAAAAGTGCCGATGGTCGTTCCGGTATTGATGAGAAGCTGCCAGGTCTCGTCGAATCTAAAATGAAATCCGCTGACTGCCCATGCGATGATCAATACGATGGCGAAGATAAAAACATAAGAAGATCCCATGGAACGGGACGCGACTTCGGCCATATAGCGAAACGTAATCTTACTCTTCTGATTTCCTTGTGGGGCAGAACTCTCTTTTTTCTTGCTCATACAGCTACATATAAAAGAAGCTCCCATTATATACAAATAAGTTGAATCTAGAGATTGGTTTGTTTTATTTAAATTTTCGCTACGATGTCG
>MGLY01000076.1:7853-24801 GCA_001794935.1 Chlamydiae bacterium RIFCSPHIGHO2_12_FULL_49_9
GCACGTTCCGCGCCTACCCTATCCCCTTCT
Organism: Chlamydiae bacterium RIFCSPHIGHO2_12_FULL_49_9; assembly: GCA_001794935.1. Classification (GTDB taxonomy): domain Bacteria; phylum Chlamydiota; class Chlamydiia; order Chlamydiales; family SM23-39; genus O2-12-FULL-49-9. The sequence goes on from MGLY01000076.1 coordinate 7,884, forward strand.
CCTCTCTCTTGTCTGTTTTACAGCGGCCTTTGGCGATAAGACGGAAGAAGCGTGCCCCGACGGCAAAAAGCATTATCGAGTAACGCTCCGCCACATCGAGAGCGGAGGCGTGGGCTACGATGACGGCTATACGACGCTAGAGACGTTTTTGGCTCCCGATCCGAGCCAATGGGGCATGACCCCTTTTTTCGATGCCAGAGCCCATGTTTTTGACAACGGAAGATGGGCGGCGAATGCGGGGATCGGCCTGAGAGGCATCCTCGGCAAAAGAGTCTTTGGGATCAACGCCTATTACGACTATCGAAACACTCATCGACTCAACTGCAATCAAATCGGACTTGGCCTGGAAATGCTAGGTGAAATTTTAGATTTTCGGATAAATGGCTACTTGCCCCTCGGAAGAAAAGTGAGCGGCTCTTACGACGCCATCTTTGGGGAATTTTCCGGCAACTATTTACTCCTTTCTCAAAAATATGAACTTGCGATGAAAGGCGCCGATGCAGAGCTCGGCTGCCATTTCAGGCGTACGGAAGACTTTGATTTCTATGCAGCCATAGGTCCTTACTATTACATCGGTCAATTTGGGCCTAACACCTGGGGCGGAAGAGCAAGACTTGCGGGAGCTTATAAAGAGATCGTCTCTCTTGAGATCTCGGACTCTTATGACAGAACTTTCCACAACAACTTCCAGGGACAAATCTCGTTGAACTTTTCTTTCGGCCCCAAATCAAAAGTGGAGAAAAAAAGATCCGTAGACACTTGCAGGCTGGCAGATGTCTTGACGAGCCGCGCGCTGCAGCAGGTCAATAGAGCTGAGATCGTCATCATCGACAAAAAAAGAAAAAATATTGCCGCCATCGATCCTGCAACGGGACTTCCCTATTTCTTTGTCTTTGTAAACAACTTGAGCAGCTCGGATGGCACTTTTGAGAGCCCCTATCCCAGCCTGGCTCAGGCAGAAGCGAATTCTAATGCAAATAACATTATCTACGTGTTTCCGGGCGATGGAACAACAACCGGCATGAATGCGGGGATCGCTCTTAAGGCAAGCCAAAAATTTTGGGGATCGGGCATCAGCCATTCGATACAAACTACTGCGGGGACAATCTCCATCCCTCGGCAAAGCAGCTCCTCTCCCATTATTACAAATACCGATATCGATACAGACGGCAATACAATCACCCTGGCGACTAATAACGCCATAAGCGGTTTTACCATTGCATCTGCAGCAAACGATGCCATCTATGGGACTAATCCTCAAAGCTTGGAAGTCTCTTCTTGCACGATCCAAAATACCACTACTTATGCGATCGAAGCTTCCTTTCCCGGCAACGCCTCCGTATCCTTAACGAACAATCAATTTTTGAACAACGTCAACGGGGTCATTTTGACTCTCAATGGAACATCCACCGTTGTCTGCTCGGATAATACATTTGAAGGTCAAACTTCTATCTCTAGCGTTCCGCTGGAGATCTCAGCAGGTAGCAACAGCTTCACTGCCGCGATAAAAAATAACGTCTTTAATGACAACACAACCGGCAGCATCCGGTTTAGCTTCGATACCGTCACAAGCGCCGATATCAGCGCGCTTAACAATACGATTACAAATAACGGCACGGGATCTCAGGCGAGTTTGGGATCGAGCTTTGTAATCATTCCAACCGGCACTACCGTTAATTGCTCCATTGCTTTAAGAGACAACACATTCTCCGACAACACATCGAATGCTTTGTATTTGCACACCTCGGGCGGATTTACAACTCTTGCGGTGACAGCATCCACAAATACAATGTCCGACAATGGAGGCTCCGGTCTAGTTCTCGCAACTCCCACCGATACTTTGACGCTGCTTGCAACTGACAATCTAATCACAAGGTGCGACGACAACGCAATCGCCGTGATCAGCTCCGGCTCCACTACAACCGGCACTATAACAATTAGCGACAACACGATTACGGCAATAGGAAACGCATCAAACGGAATTGCTATCAACCAAAATTTCTCAAATCTTGACTTAACGATATCAAACAACGAAATTACCGGATGCGAAGGAACAGGGGTTATCAGTTATGCCCCCACGGGGATCAGCTCGTTAACATTGAGTATTTCGGAAAACACAATCGCCAATTGTGAAAACATGTCGTCGAACGCTGCCTCGGGCCTTGATATAGAACAATATACAGACCTTGAAGGCTCTATTGCCGATAACACGTTTTCAGGAAATACGGGCACGGCAGTGGTTATCGGCTCCACCCTACCGACCCCTACAGCGTGCCTAACGCTTACCGGCAACGACAGCAGCACAGACTACTCTTTGACAAACCCCGGAGACGGCATCTTCAAGTTAAGTCCCTGCGATGTGGACGATGCCAATGTGGGAACCGTCAATACAAGCGGCGTAATCAGTCCCGTCCAGTCTTGCCCCGAAGGGATTGCATGCCCCTGAATGTATATTGGCTGCGCGGCATAGGCATTGCTCTATTTGCCTTTGGAATAGGCTATCTTGTGTTTCTCCGCAAAAATTAAAAAAAAACTAACGCTATTACTTTCTCGCGTGTAGAATCCTCGCCTAAAAGTTGCGGAGGTTTTGGAATGAAACACAAGAAAATCATTCTGATGGGAATTTTCCGATCTTTATGGATCGGCCTTTTCTTGCCAATCTGGATTTCTGCAGACTTTGCATACGTAGGGAACTTTTCCGACAGTAGCGTATCCGTCATCGATGTGGACACCAATATGGTAGTCACCACAGTGGCGGGCATCTCTTCCCCGTCATCGATCGCCATCACTCCAAATGGACTTTTTGCTTATGTGACGGCCCAAGCCGGGAACAATGTTCATATCATCAGCACCGTCTCAAACACGATTGTCGGCTCTCCGATCCCGGTTGGAAACACTCCTGTAGCTATCGCGATGAACCCGAACCAGCAATTGGCTTATGTGGTCAACGGGAGCGATGATACCGTTTCAGTGATCAATACCCAAACTAACACCGTTGTGGATACCATTTCGGGAATTGACGCTAATAGCCTGGCAATTGCTGTGACTCCCAACGGACTGACTGCTTATGTGGTCAGCACTGGGGGCGCAGTCTCCGTCATCAATACGGCGACCAATCTGGTTGAAGACTCCATTTTTTTGGGAGGAACCCCCCTTGCAATTGCCGTTAGCCCCGATGGATCTGTTGCCTATGTGGTCAACCAGGGTGATGACAACGTCTCTGTGATCGATACCGCCACCAACATGGTGGACGGAAGTCCAATCGCTGTTGGCTCAAGTCCTCAAGGCGTGGCATTTACCCCCGACGGCGCTTTTGCCTACGTCACAAATGGGAACAGCAATACAGTTTCCGTGATCAACACAGCCACCAGAATGGTCGAAACTTCTATTCCCGTAGCCAACTTCCCAACGGGGATTGCAATCACAGTCGACGGAGCCTTTGCCTACGTCACCCGCCAGACAGGCTCAAACGTCTCAGTCATCAATACCGACACGCAAATGGTCGAGGGGGGCGCAATTGCAGTTGGCACGCTTCCGATTCCGATCGCTATCTCTTTTCCCAATCCCCTGGAGCCCCCCGCGAGCCTGACAGGCTCTCAAAAAAAGAACGATTTTGCCCTCGTGTTTGAATTTTTTAACGAGCTCCGCTGGACAGCAAGCCCATCGGACGATATCGCCGGTTATTTTATCTATCGCAATGGCGCCCAAATCGCAACCCTAAGCGCCTCTACCTTTGAGTTTGAAGATCACAATCGGGAAAAAGGGGTCTCTACGCTCTACTCCATCACCTCTTTTGATTCTTTGGGCTCAGAGAGCGATCCGATTGAAATTCAAATCTCCCCCATATAATTGCCTTTGTGATAAACATTTGTCTATGAATAAACAAATTTGGCTGCTTTTATGGGCTGGATGCCCTCTCTTCGGATTTGAATCCGAAGAGCTGGTCGCTATCAAAAAGCGCGCCCCCTCTCCGCCTCCGCCGCCCCCGAAAATTGAACCTGTCAATATCAGCCCTTCTCTAGAGGCAAAGGGGGCCTATTTCTTTTTTTCAGATTCCGGGATGCGAAATGTCTACCCTCATGGGGGATTCGAGTTTCAAATAAGTGGAACTTACCCCGTTTGGAAGCAACTCGCAATTTACGGAGCCATTAGCTACCTGACTATAGGGGGTCATTCTTTGGAAGGAAATCAGAGGACAACTCTTTGGCAAGTGCCGATCGATTTTGGACTAAGACCCACTCTTGCAATCCACAAAAAAGTCCAATACTACTTTACGCTGGGGCCGAGGGTCTTTTTTCTTCGACAGCATAACTCCTCTTCCTACGTAGACCGGCATGTCGACCGCAATGGGCTCGGCTTTTTTGCAAATACCGGCTTTAATTTCTTCCCCTATCCCCATTTTCTCATCGATCTTTTCGGACAATACTCCTACGAGCACGTCCACTTTCGCTCGTCTCGCCCCAACGTCTATGGGGAAAGCAGACAAGTGGGAGGCTTTTCTTTCGGCCTCGGCCTGGGCTACGCCTATTGAGGAAGCGTGACAAAATATCTTAAAAGATTTTGTCACGCTTCCTAAGGAGCTGTCTAAAATCTAAACTCCAGTCCCGCATTTGCGCCCTGAATCCAAAGATTGGTTGTCTTCATCAGAGCCTGCGGCTTTGCGACGCCCACAAGCGGCGGGCTGGGCTGAACCTGAATGGGTCCCGATTGCGACGGGTTGATCTCGCGGTCAATTTGTTTGCCGGGACGGAACACATTCGTGATGTACATAAACATGTAACCCAATTGCAATCGCACAAGACTAGAGAGCTTAAACCCGAAATTGGCGTTCACTTCCGGAATCACTGAAAAACGATTTTTCCTGTAAAATCCGTTATTTGTCGGAAGGGCAAAATAGGCTCCTTCATATGTTGTCGCTCCTCCGTTAAAGTCGTTCGTATGGAATATCCCTTTAATATGCACCTGTCCGCACACCGCTCCGAGGGCAAGTTTTCCTGTAGCATTTAGGAAAAACCAATTTTTGATATATTCCGCTTTCACGCCGAGCTGAGCCCCATAGAAGTTATTCTTGGTGTCGAACTGATCCTTTGTTTGGAAGGTATCCACGGGAGTTCCGCTCCCAGGCAGATAGGGGGTACTTGTAGAAAAGAGCAAATTCTCCTTAAAATTCAGATACCGAAAACCGCCCAGCACATCGACATTTCCAGACTCTCTGCAAAAAACACTTCCCAATCCATTTAGCTCGGCTCCCTGGACTTTATTGGTAATCTTGAGACTCAACGGCCCCCCGTAATTGCCCGATTGGGCAATAGTCGCCGAATCTTCAATGTTCGTTTGCGCGTCAAAGTAGGGCACATAGAAATAGGGCGAGGCAAGATTATCTGCTGATTGAACCGTCTTCTTTTTTGAGGCAAGAGGCAAGAAGAAATAATTTGCCTCAAGGCCGAAAACGCGGCTGCTGCCAAATCGATAGCCCACGTCAAATCTGCCGCCAGATCTCCAGCCGAGATCCACGTCTTTTCCTCCCAACACAATATTTGTGTTCGGCAAATTCAATACATCGGTTGGTATGGGATCTGGCAAATTCACAATGAGAGGCACGGGCTCTGGCGCGTCTTCCACTTTCCAGAATATGTAGTCTATATCGATCCAGGAACGGGGGAGGCTACCGCAAACGGGCTTAGAGGCGTTTTTGGGCTCGGCGATTTTCTTGTCGCTTTCTTCCGCATCGTCTGCTTGGGTTAAAAGAACCTCTGACTCGGTAGCTTTTTCACTGCTCTCTGCTGCATACGCCTGAGGTAAAGGAATCTTTGGCTCGACGGTCTTCTTGACGCCCTCTGCCGCATAGGCTTGAGTCAAGAAAAGAAGACTTGCGCAAAGGCCTCTAAAAGCCGTGTTCATTGCATTTCCCATAAAGCACCTTTGTGAAGTAATAAGTTCGCTACTCCCTTGGTGCTACAATATCCAAATATTGTCAAGGCTTTCAAAACGATTTTTTGATTACTGCAATGTACTGTCCATTCCCGGTCTTTTTGTGACATCGAATTTCATTTTGATACAGAATGGTATAACGCAATTTGTCAAAAGCATTAAATGTGGCTTGACGCACTTCTGCCCACTCCCAATCATCTACAACGGCTATAAAGACATCGGCAAATGCCTGATTGTAATACGTAAAAGCCTGTTCGTGCGCTGAAAAAGAGTGACCAGCATCGTATATATATATATCAATTGGGTTTGTAAAATTAGACACATCTACCGAGAAACAATCTCGCTCGATGATGAAATATACATTTTCATCATCATTTGAACGTAAATACTTATCGCAGACAGCATAGAAAACACGTTTATATCCCTCATCTTCAAACCAATCAATACCAATTTTTTCTTTTAACAAATGCTGATTATTGTAAAGTGCACTAACAAAAGAGCCTCCCGTGTACAAACCAATATGCAAATGTGTACTATTAGGCAAAGAACATAAATTATTTGCCAAATGATAATAAGGAATAATTCCAAACTTACTATTACATCTAGTGTCAGAAGCAAACCTAGAATTTTCGTTTAATTTTGATTCCTTATTAACAGCTTTACTATAACTTATTATTGCATGATTAACCATTTTTTCTTCATTAGGAGAGAGCGGGCCATTATAGGTGTTTCCATAAAAACGCGGGGGCTCTTCTCCCGAACAGGCTACGCCAGCTGACAGAACCATTCCTATCCAACAGAAATAAAGTAGAGCTTTCATTTTTTTGTTCCTTTTATTATACTGTGCGCGGTATAACCGCTTCTACGCTGATTGCCGTGCTCCATCGGTCAGAAACTCCGGGTGTATGATTCGAACATACGACCAATGGATTAACAGCCCCATCCCGGGTATCACTCTGAACACCAGAGATTTAACCAGAACCGATCTTTCCTCTCAAGCAGATTGACGCTTGATTTCCATAGACCTCCAAAAATGCCCTTACATTCTATTCATTTGCGGAAAAAATGCGGGAAAAATAGCTAGATCTCTTGAGGATCCGACACTTCCCTACTGATCGTGACTTTTTGCAGCGCCTCACGCAGCTCTTTTTCAGCATGAATTGTTTCCTCGCTTCTGCGTTGCTCTTCAAATTTTGCATATTCGGACAAAGCAAGCTCTTTGGCTATTTCAGCAGAAATTGTCCCTGCGTGGGTAAGAATCTGTTCATCGTTGAGTTCAAGAAAAGCATCGAGTTTAGTCTTCCAATCTGCCATGCACATGACTTTCCGGTGACGCGCTTGCCTTTCAGCGAAGTCTAAGTATTGGTCCACAAGCGATTCCAGATCTTTGATCTCTTCGTGATTCAGATAATTTTTAGATATCTCCACATCGCGCTTGATCAGAGTTTTTCCACGACCAGCGCCATCCCAAGCTGTCAGCCCCATGTTCGGTTTGGAGGCATTAGCCCTCTTGTGAATGATTTCAGCCGCCGTAGAGCCCGTGACGGCATAAAGAAGCTTATTCTGTACGGTCTTAAAGAATTCCTGGGTCATAGGATGCTCAGGGGCATAGTCAGCGCTGAGAGTGTAGAGGTCTTTGATCTTCTGATAGAACCGTTTTTCGGATGACCTGATGGCACGGATGCGATCCAAAAGTTCATCGAAGTAATCGACTCCCCCGGGTTTGCTCAAACGTTCGTCATCTAAGGTAAAACCCTTAACAATATACTCGTTAAGTCGCTGCGTCGCCCACTGACGGAATTGAGTGCCTCGATGAGAACTTACCCGGTAACCGATCGCTATAATGGCTTCTAAGCGATAGAGTTGCGCTCTATATTTCTTACCGTCAGAAGCAGTTATTAAGGATTCCTTACTAACTGACTCTGAGGAAAGCTCTCCTTCAGAGAAAATGTTCTTCAAGTGGATATTGATATTCTGCGGCGTGGTCTGAAAAAGCTCTGCCATGAGTTTTTGACTAAGCCACACGGTCTCATTTTCAAGGCAAACTTCGATACGCTGGCGACCATCTTCAGTTTGATAGAGTAGGATTTGACTTTTATTTACTTGAGGTTCTGACATACTGCCTCCCTCGTGTTTTCCTTTTGAAACTGTGACTGCGGAACAGTAAGCAATTTGCAAGCACTTAATAGAAGAGGAGTGTGATGATGCGCACTCTCAGCATCCCGAAGAATCACCCGACGGCCAATGCACTGTTGCAAGTCCCCATCGAATGATTTCTCTGTTTCAATTTCAATCTCGTCAATGCCCATAGAACCATCAGGCCTCATAGCCGCTGCTAAAATATTTTTCGATCCACCATCCAATTTCAGAATCCAACCCACTACTGACAAAGAGCATGTTACGAAAGAAACAGAAACTCCGGGTGTATGATTCGAACATACGACCAATGGATTAACAGTCCACTGCTCTACCACTGAGCTAACCCGGAATGGAAAAGAAGCTTCCATCTTAAATTTGAATCCATTTAAACGCAAGGTCATTTTGACCTTGAGCGTCAAGGCGATACCTGATAACGTTACAACTTACTTTTCAAAGTTTTTATGGATGAACTCACTGGCTACATCGAAGCGATCGTCTACACTCAGCCGGAAAACGGATTTACGGTAGCCAGACTCAAAGAATCCAAAAAAAAAGACTATACGGTCATCGTCGGGTACCTGCCTACTTTGCAGCCCGGTGAGACGGTCTTCTGCAAAGGGTCTTGGAAAAACCACCCCACCCACGGCAAGCAGTTCGAGGTCTCCGACTACACGGTCGAATCCCCCTCCGATGTGATTGGTATCCAAAAATATTTAGAATCGGGCCTCGTCAAAGGAATCGGCCCTGTCTACGCCAAAAAAATCGTCGATCGGTTCGGGGTCGATACGCTGAATGTGATCGACAATACCCCCCACCGCCTCCTGGAGATCGAGGGACTCGGGAGGAAGAAGGTCGAAAAGCTCAAAGAGTGCTGGCAGCAGCAGCGGGCAATTAGAGAGGTCATGGTCTTTTTGAGAGCGCACGGAGTGAGTCCCGGCTATGCGCAAAAGATCTATAAAGCCTATGGCGATGCGAGCATCGAAAAAGTGAAGGAAAATCCCTATCAATTGGCCAGAGATATCTTTGGCGTCGGCTTCAAGATGGCGGATGCGGTGGCGTTGAAGATCGGTTTCGCTCTTCACTCTCCTGAAAGGATTACTGCGGGGATCGAGTTCGTTTTGTGGGAGCTGACAAACGATGGTCATACTTGTTATCCCTTCAAAGACTTTGTGCCTCTTGCAAAAGGAATCTTGGAGGTAGAAGAGACGCTCATCGAAACCCAAACGTTCAAAATGGTTGAAAAGCAGCTCCTCATCCACAAAGAGGGTTTCATCTGGCTCAAGCCCTATTTTGCCTTCGAACAGGGCATATCGCGCGATTTGATGCGCCTGATCAAAAGCCCTCAGGCAATCCGCCCTATCGATACGGAAAAGGCAGCTTCTTGGGTGCAAGGCCAGCTCTCGATCCAATTTGCCGAACAGCAAAAAGAGGCGGTCATCAAAGCGCTCACCGACAAAGTGCACATCATCACGGGCGGCCCCGGCACGGGGAAAAGCACCATCACGAACGCCATCTTGACCATTACCTCAAAGCTCACCGATAAAATCTTCCTCGCAGCCCCCACTGGAAGAGCTGCGAAAAGACTCACTCAAATCACCCGCAAAAAAGCCTTCACGATCCACGCCCTGCTCGAGATGGATTTTGCATCCGGCGGCTTTAAAAAAGGGAGAGACAACCAGCTCGACTGCGATCTTCTCGTCATCGACGAGGCGAGCATGATCGACACTCCCCTGCTCTTTCACCTTTTGCGAGCGATCCCCTCCCGCGCGAGGCTGCTCTTCGTGGGCGACATCGATCAGCTCCCCAGCGTCGGCGCAGGAACCGTTCTCCGCGATCTCATCACCTCCGATGCCATCGGAGTCACCCGCCTCACTGAAATCTTCCGCCAGGCCAAAGGCTCAAAAATCATCACCAACGCCCACCGGATCAACCACGGCGAGTTCCCCGAAGTAGAGACGCACGAAAGAAGCGATTTTCACTTCATCGAAGCAGAAACTCCCGAGGCGATCCAACAAGTTATCTTGCAGCTCGTCTCCAAAGACATCCCCCGCCTCTGGCACTTTGACCCATTTGACTCGATCCAAGTCCTCTCCCCCATGAAGCGGGGCGTCATCGGCGCCGAAATGCTCAACGATGCTCTTCAAACCCTTCTCAACCCGAGCGATAAACCCCTCTTCCGCTCCGGAGGGCGCTTTCATGTGAACGACAAAGTGATGCAGATCCGCAATAACTACGACAAAAAGGTCTATAACGGCGATATCGGCCGCATCATCGACATCGACTCTGCCGAACAGACGATGAACATCGCCTTTGACGACAAACTAGTATCTTATGAATTTGCCGAACTGGACGAGATCGTTCTCGCCTACGCCACCTCCGTGCACAAATACCAAGGCAGCGAATGCCCCTGCATCGTCATGCCGATCCACACCTCCCACTTCAAACTCCTCCACCGCAACCTGCTTTACACTGCAGTCACGCGCGGAAAAAGACAGGTCTATCTCGTAGGCACGAAAAAAGCGATTGGCATTGCCGTTGGCAATGACCAAGTGCAGAAGAGATATACGGGATTAGAGGGTGCGATTAAGGAAATGGCAAAGACATTTAAGCTCGAAGAGCCAACGCATCACCAGATGGAGTTGATTTAGAGGGTGTTTCTTAGTTCCATGATCTATAGTATTCCGTGAATACCGCTACATAATTTGCATCCGGATTTGTCTCATGCAGCTCAAGGCAAACCGGGAGTTTCATTACGACTCCCAGGTTGACAAGAATTTTGCCTACCACCGGCTCTAGTAGAGTCCCTAAAACCAGACCCGAAATAGACACAAAAGGAGACGCGATAAACACAGAAGAAAAGATCAACCCGGCATAGTAGATAAGACCTACTGCTATTGCCCCAACTTTTGCTGCCGTTGAGGCGTGCGTGTTCTTCTCCCTAAGCTCTATTGAAGCGATGGTTAGCGCGGTGACAGCCACTTCCGCTTTTACCACCACCCAGATAGCGTTAGAAAATGCATATAAGGCCATAAAAATTCCTATCGTAAAATTCTAAAACGATATTAATGAATTTAATCAAATTAATAAAAAATTATTTTATTAATTTGATTAAAATTCAACAGGATTCCAAAGGACGCAAGTCCTTTGGCCGGCGGAGCCTTTCTAGGGGGGTGGAGGACAGCCCCTCTATACCGCCGTCGCCTCAGCAAAAAATTGGGAAATCAAAGAACAGACCTTTTTGCTGCACACGATAGTTTTGTGCCCTCTTTTTACTACCACCCTCTCATGGGGGGTCGAAAGATCGGTCTCCTCGAGAGAAATAGTTCCATCATTTTCACCGGAAAGAACTGGGTTGAATCCCAAATTGCCGGCGATCACAAGGATCCTCAACGAGGCAGGATAATCGCCCAAATCCCGAAAATCCTCTTTTGTCATCAGCTCATTTCCCGAAAATCCTTTCGCAATCCATCGAACCAAAGAAAAGCGGTGCAGCCATCTGGCCCAGGCAGAACCTTTAAAAGGAGGAGCGATCAACACCGCGCTTCCCCTCTTTGCCTCCTCGGGGCACATCGGGTCGTTTAAAGCGGCCAGCAAAACGAGGTTCCCCATGGAGTGCGCTGCGAAGTGAATGGGGCGGCCGGGCTTTTCTTTTGCCAAACAAATCAGCTGCCCGACCAGCTCTTTCCCATGTTCTCGAATCGAGCTGTCTCTGCTCGGATAGGCCCAGTTGATGACATCCCAACCCTCTTTTTTAAGGTTTCTTTCCAAAAACCGCATATTCCAAGAGCTGCCCATGAAACCGTGCACGCAAACCACAAACTCCCCCTTCTCGGTCGAGAACAAAGAGGCTGCCGAAAAGACAAAGAAAAAAAGCGCTTTTTTCAAAACTGCATCTCCTAAGAAATCATGCTTCCGGGGGGGAGCCTTTGGATCTCGGGGAGCTCGAGATGCTGGTCTAGGGAGGCTGTGAGGGCCATCCCCTGGCTCTCGATGCCCATGATGGTAGCGGGTTTGAGGTTCGCTACGACGATGAGCTTTTTGTGGATGAGCTGTTCGGGCTCGTAGGAGAGGGCGATGCCGGAGACGATGGTGCGCTTTTCAAAACCGAGATCGACGAGGAGTTTGAGAAGCTTTTTGGATTTGGGCACTTTTGTAGCCTCGAGGACCTGGCCGATGCGAAGATCGAGCTTTTCAAAGTCGGCGTAGTCGATGAGGGTTTTTAGAGGGGCGTGGGTTGTGGGGGTTGTCATCGGGGCCTCTTTGGGTTTGGGGAGGGATTTGCCGAGGTGGGCGATCTGTTCTTCGATTTCGGCATCTTCAATTTTGCGGAAAAGGACGTGAGGCTCAGGCAGTTTTTGATTTGGGGGTACGGGATCTTGATGGATCTTGTCCCAGTTTCCCTTGGCAAGAGTGGAGGTGTTCCCTAGCATATTCCAGATCTTTTGGGCAGATGTGGGGATGATTGGGGAAGCGAGGAGCGCGAGGTTTTTAATGCACTCGATGCAGCAGTTGATCGCAGTTTCGAGGGCCTCTTTTTGAGACGGGTCTTTTGCAAGAACCCAAGGCTTTTTCGCATCGAAGTAGGCGTTGCCGAGTTGAGAGAGATCCATCAGCGTTTGAGAGGCCTTGCGGAGGTGGAAGTTCGCAAAACTTTGCGCTGATACATCGACAAGCGTCTTCATTTGCTCGAGAAACTCTTTATCCTGCTCTTTTAGATGGCCTAAAGAGGGAACTTTTGAGTGGCAATGGAGCTTGGCGAAAGTGAGGACGCGGTGGACAAAATTGCCGAACTTGCCGAGAAGCTCTGCGTTGCAGCGCATCTGAAAATCTTTCCAGCGAAACTCTGAGTCCGCCGTCTCGGGAGCATTTGCTGCGAGTGCGTAGCGGGCCTGATCGGGAGTATATTTTTGGAAAAACTCTTTGAGATCGATGTACCAGCCGTCCGATTTGGAAAATTGGCGCCCTTCGAGAAGGAAAAATTCGTTTGCGGGAAGCTCGTCGGGCAGTTTGTAGGGAAGATCTTGTCCCATGAGCATTGCGGGGAAAAAGACCGCGTGGAACGGGATATTGTCTTTGCCGATGAACTGAACGAGTTTGGTTTTCGGATCGAGCCAATACTCCTCCCAGCGCTTTGGATCCCACTCTTTGGTGGCGGAAATATAACCGATCGGCGCATCGAACCAGACGTAGAAGACCTTGTTAGGGTGGTTGGGGACAGGGACTCCCCAATCGGAGTCGCGAGTAATTGCGCGAGGCTTTAGATCGTCGATGTAGCGCTTGGCAAAATGGAGGACGTTTTCCTTCCACTTTTTGTCTTTGATCCAAGAGGCGAGTTGGTCTTTGAATTTGTCGAAGCGGAGGTAGAGATGATTGCTCGGCTTTAAAGTGAGAGGTGAATGGGTGAGTTTAGAGCGAGGATTTTTGAGATCGGTCGCCTCATAAGAGGCCGCGCATCTTTGACACTCATCGCCGCGGGCCTCTTCGTAGCCGCATTTGGGGCATGTTCCAACGACGTAGCGGTCTGCGAGGAAACGCTTTTCCTGCTCGGAATAGAGATGGTTTTCCGTTTTCTCTTCGATGAGACCCTTTTTATCGAGGGCGCGGTAAAAATCTTGGGTAACGGGGACGTGGCCCGGCCAGGTGGTGCGGCTGTAGTGGTCGAAGGAAAACTCGAGCTGATTAAAAAAATCTCGATTGATCTTGTGGAAGAGATCGACATGCTCCTTGGGGGATCTTTTCGCAAGATCTGCGCTTAGGGTGATTGCGACACCGTGCTCGTCCGAGCCGCAGATGTAGAGAACGTCATTTCCTTTAAGGCGCTCGAAACGGGCATAGCAGTCTCCGGGCAAATAGGCGCCTGCGATGTGGCCAAAATGGAGCGGCCCGTTTGCGTAGGGAAGCGCCGAGGTGATTAAAATCTTTTGCTTCAAGGAGCTACCTATCGCGTCTCGTCTGCGCGCTTCTCAATAGAATCTAGAATCTCGGTCAAACTGCCCTGAGCGCCGCCTAAGATGAGGTTGCGGGCAATATTGATCGAGAAGTTGCATAGGTCAAAATTGTTTTTGAATTTTTTCCTAATCTGCTCTGTTGTCAAACGATCATGTGGCATAGAAAGTCTACTCTGGTAACGATTGGGAAGTATCGGACATCCAGACATTTAATTCAAGCGGTTCCTGAACCCACCCCAATAAAAAGTTTCTGTCGACAATCGGCCAAAATAATCCCAAAAATCGACGAAAAATTTTATTGGGGTGGGTTCCTATGTTCTTCAGCGATCAGGATGGAGCGGAGAACGTCGTAGGCGATTTTTAAGTTTTCATTGATGATGTGGTAGTTGTAGCGGGGGGCCAGAGCCATTTCCTTTTCTGCCCAGGAGAGGCGAAGCGCGATGGTCTCGTCGGTATCGGCGTTGCGGCGATAGAGCCGATTCTTGAGCTCTTCAAGGCTCGGGGGGCTGATGAAGATGAAAACAGCATCGAGCTTTTGCATGAGCTGGAGAGCTCCTTGGGTGTCGATGATGAGGATGACGTGTTTTCCCTTTTCTCTCTCTTTTTCAACGAAGATTTTGGAGGTGCCGTAATAGTTGTCAAACACCTGGGCGTGCTCTAAAAATTCCCCCTCCCTGATCTTTTGCTCAAAGGCCTCTTTAGAGATAAAAAAATAATCGACGCCCTCTTTTTCGCTGGTTCTTGGCTTGCGGGTGGTGAAGGAGACGCTCTCAATGAGGCAGTGAAATTCGTCTCGCAGCATCCGGACAAGAGTGGTTTTTCCCGTGCCGGCGGGGGCGCTGATCACAAATACGAGCCCTTTTTTCAGTCCGCCTAAAAGTGGGATCATCTGAACCTATCCTGATAAAATTTTTCGTCGATTTTTGGGATTATTTTGGCCGATTTTCGATTCTTTTTGCGGGGGCCATATCGACAGCGTATATTACCCCCGCGAAAAGAATCAAAAATCGGTTCAAAAGAACCCAAAAATCGACTGAAACTTTTTATTAGGATAGGTTCCTCACTCTATATTTTGAATTTGTTCTCGGATTTTTTCGAGTTCGCTTTTCATATCGACCACAAGCCGAGATATACCAGGTTCTGATGATTTTGAAGCAACGGTGTTGATTTCTCTTCCCATTTCTTGCACCAAAAAGTCCATCTTACGCCCGATTGCCTCCTCTTTTGAGGAGATGAGTTCTTTAAATTGCTCCAGATGGGAATGGAACCGGGTGATCTCTTCGGAGACGTCCACTTTTTCGGCAAAAAGAGCCAACTCTCGAAGGAGCCTGTCGTCTACTTCGTCCGGCTTTAAAATCTCTTCGATTCGCTCTTTGAGTTTTTGTCGAAGCCGCTTGCCTGCTTCGGGAGATAAAGCTTCAATTTCCCTAATCATTCGAGTGAGACTTTCAAGCCTTGCTCTGATATCTTGAACGAGCGCTTTCCCCTCAATTTTTTTCATTTTGGTCAAACTCTCAAGAGCCTCTTCCACGCAAGCTTTTAAAGAGGAAAGATCTTCATCTTGCGCTGAATCGAGTTTGGAAAAAGAGGGCATGCGGCTGACTAAAAAAGGAAGATCGATCGAAGCTGAGCTTACACCCACCTCAAGAGCAATTTTCTCCCACCCTTTTTTCAAAGCGCGGAGGACCTCCACATCGGGAAGGGTTTGTTCGATCGCTTGGGCATTCGGAAGAAAATGGATCCGAATGCTCACCTGACCGCGAGAAAGGCGCGCGCCCACCCACTTTCTCACTTCGTTTTCAAAACGGGAAAACTCTTTGGGCAAAGAGACAAAAACTTCCAGATACTTTCGATTGACCGACTGGATTTCAACGACGAGCCTGCCGATGTTTGCGTCGCAAACGGCTCTCCCAAACCCGGTCATGCTGCTTGGCATGGAACTACTCCCGTTGGAGCTCATTCTAGTTCCCAAGTTTGAAAACATCAAGGAAAGAAGGTTTCCTGCACTTCCCTGGAAGAAAAGTATGATTTTACAGGATCAAACGATTTGCGGTGGATAGGACAGGGCCCGTGTCTCAAGATAGCATCCAAATGTTGCTGAGTCGCATAGCCTTTGTGCTGCTTAAACCCATATTGGGGGTAATCGGCATCCAATTTTTCAAGAAGCCGATCTCTTGTCACTTTCGCAAGAACCGATGCCGCAGCAACTGAAACTGAGAGGGAATCGCCCCTGACGAGCGCTTCTGTTGGAATGTCAAATATCGGAAGCTGGCTGCCGTCGATGAGTAAATAGTCGGGCTTTATCGGAAGAGCTGCGACGGCTTTGTGCATGGCGAGAAATGTAGCCTGCAAGATGTTGACGCGATCGACCGTCTTTTCATCGATGATGCCGATGCCGTAGACCACATTGGGATTGTTTGTGATTTGAGCGAAGAGAATCTCTCTTTCTTCGGGCGTGAGTTGTTTGCTGTCATTGAGATGTTCGAAGAGCGCGTCATCCGGCAAAATACAAGCCGCTGCAACAACAGGTCCTGCAAGAGGGCCTCTTCCCGCTTCATCAATGCCGGCAATTTTCTGAAATCCTTCAGATTTCAATCGCTTTTCACAAACAGACATAAAGTTTAGTCGAAGAATTTCGGCGTCTGACAACTTTTGCATAAGCTGCAGACTTTAGAGTCTCGGGGATTTTTAAAAAAGGAATTTAAGCGCACACTCATTGAGGAATATGCCGTAATAAGCATAAAACCTAAGAAAATTGATAGCATACGTGCTATACTGTGCCCGCTTAGGTTTTGTGAATTTTGGAGAGCCTCAGAGTGGTCCAGATGTGGGCGCAGTATATATTAGCGGCGCTTTCGAAAGAAAAGCGCCGCTCTCTTAGAGCATTCTATGCGTTAGCT
>MGLY01000076.1:24832-26769 GCA_001794935.1 Chlamydiae bacterium RIFCSPHIGHO2_12_FULL_49_9
CTGACTTGCCCGATCTTCCGCGGAGATAATAGAGCTTCGCTCTTCTAACTTTACCGGGACGAATCACTTCGATGCCGGTGATGCGCGGGCTGTGCAGCAAGAAGACTCGGTCCATGCTAGAACCGTATGCGTTGCGGTAAAGAGTGAACGTCTCAGAGAGGCCGCTGCCCTTCTTTGCAACTACAGTTCCTGTAAAGGCCTGAACGCGTTCCTTCTCACCTTCGATAATGCGGGTGTTTACGCGGACAGTGTCCCCAATATTAAAAGCGGGAACTTCTTTTTTAATGTAAGAGGCTTCAAGTTCCTCAATCAACGGTGAGCGGCTCACTGGTTTTCTCCTTGATTCATCACTAATTCGGGTCTGACCCGGTTTGTTTTTTTTAACGCTTCGGATTTCCGCCACTGCCGGATCTTTGCGTGGTTTCCCTCTCGCAGCACCGCAGGAACTTCCATCCCTTCAAATACTTCCGGCCTTGTATAATGGGGGCCGTCAAAAATCCCATTTTGGAACGAATCCTCCTGAACTGCATCGGGATGCCCGATCACTCCGGGGATAAAGCGGGCCGCCCCTTCGATCAAAACGATCGCCGCAGCGCATCCGCTCGTCAGCACATAATCTCCGATGCTGATCTCCTCGTCTATTTCGCTCATCGCTCTCTCGTCGACCCCTTCGTAGTGGCCGCAGAGGATGACCAAATGCTCGTATTTGGCGAGCTCTCCGCATTTTGCGGCCGTCAAGAGGTTCCCTTGAGGAGAGAGGTAGACCACGTGAGTGTTCGGTTTCCGAACGCTCCGGATCGCTCTGACAACAGGCCCCGGACAAAGAACCATTCCCGGTCCACCCCCGAAGGGTCGCTCGTCAACCCGCCCGTGCTTGTTCTCGGAAAACTCTCGGATGTCGGTATGGCGGATCTCCAAGAGCCCCGCATCTCTTGCCCTTTTCAGCATACTGACATCAAAAGGGCCTCGGAAATAATCGGGAAACAAAGAGAGGATGTCGATTTCCATTTATGCTTTTTTGCGCTGAGTCCTTCTCTTGGCCACTTTCGCGACTTTCTTCTCTGTGAGTCCTTTGACCACTTCAGGCGCAAAGCGCTTCACGAGAGATTTCACGCGATCTGATATTTGCGCGCCGTTGTCGAGCCAGTATTGAACGCGCGGCACATCGATAAAGTAGTTCTTGTCATCTTGTCCAAATGGATTGTACCAACCGATCATCTCGATGTATTTTCCATCGCGTGGGTTGCGAGAATTGGTCACGACTAGACGAAACCTCTGGCGGCTGCTCGCTCCCTGCTGTCTCATGCGAATGACTAATGCCATTTTATACCTTCAAATTGTTTTTTCATGTCTTTCAAATCCGACAGACCCATTTTCTTGGCTTGAGCCTTCATGTCGGGCATACTCTTAAATAACTGTTTCACGCGCTTGAAGCCTTTCACCATTCGGTTCACTTCTTCTAAACCCACACCGCTGCCCCGCGCGATCCGTTTACGGCGGCTGTGCGTCAGTTCCTCTCTTTCTTGTCGCTCATTTGGCGTCATCGAGAGGATCATCGCCTCAAGGCGGCTAAATTCCTTATCCGAAAAATCGAGATCGCCGAGCGATCCCATTCCGGGAAGCATTTTCAAAAGGCTTTTGAAAGAGCCCATCTTCTTGACTCTTCCCATCTGCTTGAGATAATCGTCGTAAGTGAAGCTCGCCTTTTTGAGCTTCTCTTCCATCTCAAGACTTTCTTTCTCGTCGAAGCTCTCCCGGGCTTTTTTCACCAGGTTGATCACATCCCCCATTCCGAGGATCCGATCGGCCATCGAGCGGGGGTTAAATACTCGCAGATCCCCTATCTTCTCGCCAACCCCTTCAAGTTTAAGCGGCTTGCCCGTCACTTCGCGGATCGAGATCGCGGCGCCCGCTCTCGCATTGCCGTCGAGCATCGT
>MGLY01000076.1:26781-31704 GCA_001794935.1 Chlamydiae bacterium RIFCSPHIGHO2_12_FULL_49_9
CCTCATCGACATGAAGACGCCCTGCGGTATCGACGACAAGAACGTCGAATCCCTCAAGAGCTGCTTTTTCAAGCGCCCGCCTTGCTACTTCTATCGGCCTCTTTTCTCCATCGAGAGAAAAGACCTCGACGCCGATATCGCTTCCCAGCTTTTTTAGCTGCTCAATCGCTGCAGGTCTTTGCAAATCGCAAGCGGCGAGAAGCACCTTTTTGTGCTTTTCAGTCCTGCCTATATAGGCCGCAAGCTTGGCAGCGCTCGTCGTCTTGCCCGACCCCTGAAGGCCGCAGAGCATGACAACCGAAATCTTGCCGTTCAGATCAAGCGCCACTTCGGAGCCTCCCATAAGGGCGATCAGCTCATCGTGCACGATCTTTATAAACTGCTCCCCCGGCCGGACCGATTTTAACACATCGGCGCCGAGAGATTTCTCTTTGACCCGCTTTACAAAATTCCCGACGACCGCATAGTTGACGTCCGCATCGAGGAGAGCGAGCCGAACCTCCCGAGCTGCCTCGGAGACGTTCTCTTCCGTCAGGGTCTTGTTGCCGCTCAAGGCTCTAAACAAACCTTGAAACTTTTCCGTTAGCTGGCCAAACATGTCTTTCCCTGACAGCTCACAATTTAAGGGACTAGGATACTCGAGAATTTGATTGCTTTTCAAGGAAAAAGAAGCGGTCCTTGCCCGCCCAGTCGGCAAGAAGCTCTTTTTGAGCCCAGGGGCCCTCTGAAAAAATCTTCTTTACGTCCACTCCCTGCCCCGCCCCGATCTCCAAAAAAACAAGCCCTCCCGGGTTCAAATGACCGGGTAAAACGGCTGCAAGCCTCTCATAAACTTCTGTTCCCCTCTCCCCTCCTACAAGGGCCAGCTTTGGCTCAAAGCGGGAAACGGATGGATCCAGATTCAAATATTCGCTTTGCGAAATATAGGGGGGGTTGCAAACGATGATATCGGCCGAAAGCCCCTTAAAAGGTTCGAGTAGATCTCCCAAGAGATATTTGAGCTCGACTCCGTTTCGCGCGCCATTTTTTCTTGCAAGATCGAGAGCCTCTTTCGAAATATCGGAAAGAGTCACATCGAGCGAAGGCTCCGTTTTTTTTAAAGAGATCCCCAAACAGCCGGAGCCGGTGCAAACATCCCAAAGGGCTTTGCCCTTCAGCCTCTTGACGATGTGATCGGCCAAAATTTCAGTCTCTTGGCGAGGAATTAAAACTCTCGAGTCCACCTCGATCGCGCATCCGTAAAAATCGATAGTCCCAAGGACATATTCGATTGGCTCGCCCGAGGCGCGCCTCCGAATGAATTCTCTAAAGGGAGCGACTTCGCTATCGATGAGAGGGCGATCGAACTGCATGTAGAGCTCAACCCTTTTCATCTTGAGTGCATGAGCCAAGAGAATTTCGGCCGAAAACCGGGGCCGATCGATCTTTTTCTCTTCTAAAAACGAAGTCGAGAGCTTGAGTATCTCCCCAAGGGTTTTCATGAACGGAGCTGCTCTTGATAAAAGTGATTGACGAGGGGAATTGTGAGGCCGTCGAGATTTCCCTCCATCACCTGTTCGAGCTTATATAAGGTGAGCTCGATGCGATGATCGGTCACTCTATTTTGCGGAAAATTATACGTCCGGATTCTCTCTGAACGATCCCCGCTTCCAACTTGACTCGCCCTTTGAGCCGATCTCTCTTCGTGCGCTTTTCTTCTCATTGTGTCGGCGATTCGAGTGGCGAGAAGACGCATCGCCTTGTCTTTGTTTTTATGCTGGCTTCTCTCTTCCTGGCAGGCGACAACGGTTCCCGTCGGAATGTGCGTGATTCGGACTGCAGAGTCGGTTCTATTGACGTGCTGTCCGCCCGCGCCAGAGGCTCGATAGGTGTCGATCTGAAGATCTTTTTCATCGATTTTGATCTCCTCATCTTCGCCCGGCTCCATCAAAACGGCAATTGTGATAGCAGATGTATGCACCCTCCCTTGCGTCTCTGTCGCAGGCACTCTTTGAACGCGGTGCGTTCCCGCTTCATACTGCATGAGACGGAATACATTATGGCCGGTCAAGCTCATGATGTATTCTTTGTAGCCGCCGAGTTCGGAAGGAGATGTGGAGAGGATTTCTACCTTCCACCCCTTTTGATTGGCGTAGTACTGATACATTCGGACGCAATCTGCGACAAAAAGAGCCGCTTCATCACCGCCGGTTCCGGCTCTCAATTCGAGGATGATGCCTGCGCTGTCTTTTGGATCCGGAGGGACGAGAAGATTTTGGACTTCTTGAGTGAGATCGGGAACCGATTTTTCGAGATCGGCGAGCTCTTGCTTTAAGAACGAGACCATTTCGGAGTCCTGCTCCGAGCCGAGGAGCGCCTTTGTCTCTTCGATCTGCTTTTGGGCGGAGATGAGTCGATCCCAAGCTTCCTTAAGCTCGGAGAGCTGCGCGTGCTCTTGAGTGAGCTCCCGATATTTTTTCTGATCGGAGAGAGTCTCAGAAAGGCCCAGCAAAGCTTCCACTTCTTGCAAGCGACTTAAAAGCCGCTGAACCTTTTCATTCATTGCTTATTTTTTCTTGGGCGTTTTCGTCTTCGCTTTTTTCGCTTCCTCGTGTTTGACTTGCGTCTCTTTTTTTTCAGCCGTTTTGCGAGCGTACTTCTTCGTGAACTTGTCAACGCGCCCTTCAGAGTCGATGAACTGGTTCGCCTTCGTGAAGAATGGATGCGACGCAGAGGAAACAGAAACTCGGTAAAGGGGATATTCTTTCCCTTCAAACTTCGTTTTCTCTTTCGTCTGGATTGTGCTGCCAATCAAAAATTTGGTACCGGTCGAAGAGTCTTCGAAAAGAACTTCTTGGTAGGGAGGATGTGTTTTGTCTTTCATGAAATAAAGCCCATTGGATTTTTCCCACCTAGGGTAACCCACCTTCCAGAAAAATTCAAGGAGCTTCTTTGTTTTAATAAAAAATTCTCCTCGAGAAACCTCCGATATGTTAAAAAAATCTTTATGGGATATAATCCAACCTCACAAACGCCTAAAGGCCTAAAACTGCTTCTCCTTTCCATGGGAGCCCTCAGCCTTCTGTCTGCCCTCCACTATCCGCTTCAGGGCATTTTAGGCCTTTCCTGGGCCGGGATCAAAAGCTTTTATCTGTTTCAGCCCCTCACCTACTCTCTAATCGAACCGGCCCCGTTTGGGATCACCTTCTTTTTCTTTTTTAATCTCCTCATTAATCTTTATTTGATTTGGGTTTTCGGAAGATCCCTCCCCTCTTTTTTCACTCTTTATTTTGGCTCGTCCGTCATCGCAGCCCTATTCGCGTTGGGACTCATGGCGCTTTTCAATATTCCCCTTTTTCTGGCAGGGAGCTCCACTCCTCTCTACGCTATTTTGATCGCCTGGATGATGAAAAACCCCGACGCGGAACTTCTCTTTTTTTTCTCAGTTCCTTTTCGGGCCAAATGGCTGATCCTCGCTTTTCTCGGACTCAACCTCTTTTTCTCTCTCATCGCGCAAGACTGGATCCATTTCGCCGCCTACTCGTCAAGCGCCCTTTTCGGCTATCTTTTTGCCCTCCTCTCTTTTGGCTCTTTCAGCTCCCTCTCCTTAATGCGCCCTTTTGAAAGAGCCCTTCTTCGACTTAAAAAAAAGCGTTCAAACCAGCCGAAAGTATACGACATTCGGACAAAAGAGCCCGTTTTGGAAGATGAGAGATTCATGGACGCGATGCTCTCTAAAATCTCCTCTCAGGGAGAGCAATCTCTCACTCCCGAGGAGAAAAAACGGATGCAGGCGATTTCTAATCGGAAAGTAGAGAAGAAATCGCCTCGATAACTCGAGCGGTATCGTGAACACAGCAAGGAGGCGGCTCATCGCCTTTCGCTATCCGGCACGGCTGGCCAAACGATCCCGGAATTTCGTGATAGCAATGAGCAAATGGACAAGGACTTTGCAAGAACACCTTTTTATGAGAGTCGAGATGCCGAAACTTTGGATTGACCGATCCGAAAAATATCACGGAAGGGATAGACAGGGATGCGGCAATATGGCTTGGCCCCGAATCAAGGCCGATAAAAAGATCGCTGTTATAGATCAGCGACATGACTTCCCTTAAATCCTGGGTCGGAGCCCATTTTGCGATGAGATCCGCCCCCTTTCCCGAGATCTGGATCGGCTCCAACCCGCGCGAGTTTACATAGCGGATCACTTGTTCCCAATCTACGCCGTAGACGTTTCTGAAGTTGTCTTTACTTTTGTATGGATCCAAGTGGAAGATCGCATACCTATGCGGAATCTTCCTCTTTTTTTCAGCTTCCGAGAGGTAGAGCTTGGGATAACTCGGCTTCATATCCAAAATTCCGGCTTGCTCGCAAAAAGCCTTGAGATAATGCATGCGCGGCTTTTCTTGAAATTTTAGATCTATCGGCCAGCCTTGCAGAGGGAAAATTTTTTCAAGGCGATTCAAGAAGAGTTTAGAGCTTGGGTAGTGATCAAAAATGCAAGGGTGGTTGACTTGAAGAACCACTTCTTCCCCTTGAGCGAGAAAATGTCGGACAATCGGCTCGGTCCATATGTTATCGCCGAATCCTATGTTGCGAACGATGATCGTTTTCAATGTGCGCTTCCGCTAAAAAGGCAGCCTTCGCCGCCTGGAGTCCATGGAGAACTCCCTCTTCATAGCGGAAAATCGGATGAGATTCAAGAGATGGAAAATCGTTTGGCTGAAGCAAGTCATCTTCAATGACATGAGGAATGATTCTTTTGGCTATCTGGAGAAGCTTGGCTTTTTGTCCCTCGATCATCTCATCGAAAAGAGAAAAAATCGCCTCACTCTCCATCTTTTTTCTTCTTTCTTTTTTCTTGAAAAAAACGGCGCATCAAATCGGCTGCTTCGGCCTCCAAAACGCGGGAAACGATTTCAAGAGTGTGGATCGGGTGCTCCT
>MGLY01000076.1:31769-31855 GCA_001794935.1 Chlamydiae bacterium RIFCSPHIGHO2_12_FULL_49_9
CGATCGATCCGGGAAGAGAGGATCGCCCCTGCGCACATGCAGCAAGGCTCCAAGGTGCAATAAAGGGTCGTTTTTTCAAGGCGCCA
>MGLY01000077.1:0-16593 GCA_001794935.1 Chlamydiae bacterium RIFCSPHIGHO2_12_FULL_49_9
CGCTCCATCACCATTTTGAATACAAAGGCTGGCCTGAGACAAAAGTGGTCATTCGCTTCTGGATCATTAGCCTTCTTTTTGCCATAATCGCGGTTGCATCGCTCAAATTGCAATGAAAAAAGAAAAACTGGTTTTAGGTTTTGGAGTCAGCGGAAAAGCGGTTGTCTCCTATCTTTTAGCCCAAGGAGAAAGGCCGACCGTTTTAGATAAGAGGGCGGCGGAATTACAGAGCGATCCGCTCGCTCAGAAAGGGGTGAAACTCTTTCCTGACAGAGCAGATTTTTCTCTGGAGGGGTTTGATCATCTGATTTTATCTCCCGGCGTTCCGCTTATACATCCGATTGTAGAAAGAGCGGCGCTGCAAGGCATCGAAACGATCGGAGAGATTGAATTTGCGTTTAGGCATATTAAAAATCGGTGTGTCGGCGTTACCGGAACGAATGGAAAGACGACGACGGCGCTTTTGACGACCCACGTTTTAAATTCAGCGGGTATAAAGGCCTGCTCTTTGGGAAATATCGGAGAGAGTTTGACGAGCTATCTTGAACGGGAAGATCGAGAAGAGATTCTCGTCGTTGAGCTGAGTTCATTTCAGCTCGATACGATGAGATCCGAGTGTTTAGAGGCGGCCGTTTTACTCAATATTACGCCCGACCATTTGGATCGGTACGCCTCGATGCGTGAGTACGCAATTTCAAAGCTCTCGATTGAAAAAAGGGTGTTTGAGGGCGGCAAATGCTTCATTTCGGAAAAAATTCGAGATGAATATTCCTCTTTGCTCGTGGGAGATAAGTGGGATTTTTTCGATCGGGAAGAGATCGAAAGTGTTGCGCCGATTTCTCCTATAGGATATATCCAGAAGGGAATACCTGAAAAGGAAAACGTCCAGGCTGCATTTAAACTCTCGTCCCATTTTGGTGTGGCGAAAGGGGTGTTTTTAAAGGGACTTGAAACTTTCCGAAAACCGTCCCACCGCATTGAGTGGGTAGGCGAAGCAAAGGGAGTCTCCTACTATGACGACAGCAAAGCGACGAATATCGATTCGGTGATGCACGCTTTAAAACTCTTCCAAGGCCCGCTCCTTTTGATTGTGGGCGGAGTGGATAAAGGCGCATCTTATAAACCGTGGATCGAGGTGTTCAAAGGCAAAGTAAAAAAGATCTTTGCCTACGGAGAGGCGGCATCGAAAATGGAAGAGGAGCTCAGCTCCCATTTTCCCTTTAAAAAGGTCAAAGCGTTTCAGGACGCCTTTGAGTCTGCTTTTCTCGAGGCAAAAGAAAAAGAAACCGTGCTGCTGTCGCCGGGCTGCTCGAGCTTTGATCAGTTCAAAAGCTACGCGCATCGGGGCGATGAATTTAAGCGGCTTCTGAAGGAGAAAATGAGATGAATCGGAAACAAACAATTCTGGTTGCAGTCCTTGTCAATGCGGGCCTTTTGGCTGTGCTTTTGGTAGGAGCTCTGACGACAGAAGAAGAGGTAGCTATTCAGCCGACTATGATGGGAGATGCGACCCCCTCCTTGCAAAAGCTGGAAGAGAACCCTCTTTTTAACGCGCCGGCTGAGGCGCCGCTCGTTTTGCAAGCGGCTCCCGAGCAGTCTGTGCAAGAAGTTCCGGTTCAGCTTCCACTCCAACAACCGGAACCTCTCGTTCACAAATTGCCCCCTCTGGTTCCCGAAGAGACCCCCGTTGCGGCAGCGCCCGCCGCTCCTAACGAGACGGCCTTCCTCGAAGTGGTTGTGAAAAAAGGGGACAACCTTGAAAAAATCGCAAAAATGCATCACACAACAGTCGATGAGATCATCCGCTACAACCATCTGCCGAGCAGCTTCCTCCGCATCGGCCAAAAGTTAAAAATTCCGAAAAAAATGGCAATCGCCTCTCAGCCCCAGGCGAGTTCTTTAGAGAAAAAACCGGCCGCAACCGCTCCCGGATATTACACGGTGAAAGTGGGCGATAACCCCTGGACGATTGCGATGAAGCACCACATGAAAGTCGATGAGCTGCTTCGCCTGAACGCTTTGAATGAGGAAAAAGCCCGCAAGCTCAAACCCGGCGACAGACTCCGCGTGAGATAAAGATGTCCCGCTCAGCGCTTTGGCTCATCATTTCGGTAGCTCTCCTCTTCTCGATGGGGCTTCTGATGGTGTTCAACACAACATCGGCTGAGATCATCGACCGCTCGCTCGATGTGGATACCCATGCGGCCCTTTTAAAGCAGATCCTCTATGGCGCAGTCGGCCTTGCTTTGGGATTTTTGCTCTACTCTTGGGGCTATGAGTCTTTGATCCGCTGGAGCGTCCCTCTCCTTGGCGCTGCAACCGTTCTTTTGGTTTTGGTTTTTATCCCGGGAATCGGTCAATCGCTCAATGGAGCCAGGCGCTGGCTCAATATTTTTGGCTATTCTTTTCAGCCCTCCGAGTGTGTAAAAATCTTGGTCCCCGCGGTCTATATCCGCTGGGTTTTAAGCCAGGAAAGGGAGATCGTCTTAAAGAGCTTTCTGAAAATTCTTGCTTGGCTTCTCATCCCGATCGGGCTCATTTTGGTGGAGCCGGACAACGGAACGACGGCGATCATCCTCTCTCTTTTAATGACGCTTTTTCTTCTGACCCGAATTAAAGCCTCTTATTGGGCCATGCCGCTTTGCCTTATGATTTTTGTCGGGGGGATTGCCGCTTACAACATGCCTCATGTGCCCGATAGGATTCGCATTTATCTTCACCCTGAACTCGATTTGAAGGGCAAAGGGCACCAGCCCCACCAGGCGAAAATTGCGGCGGGCTCTGGGGGACTCTTGGGGAGGGGATTGGGGGAGAGTTTGCAAAAGCTCAATTATCTCCCTGAGGCGAGAAGCGACTACATTGCGGCGATTTATGCGGAAGAGATGGGTTTTTTTGGGATTTTGGCGTTGATCAGTCTTTATCTATTGCTTGCCTACAGCGGCTTTTTAATTGCGATCCGCTCCCAGGACAGGAGCGCTTTTTATCTCGCCTCGATTTTGACCTTTCTCATCTCGATCCAGGCGTTTTTAAATCTCGGCATCGTCTCGGGTCTTCTTCCAAGCAAAGGGATGACCCTTCCATTTTTTTCTCAAGGGGGAAGCTCTCTGATCGCAAACATTGCGGCTCTTTTCATCCTTCTCGACATTTCCAGAAAATCAAAGCTCGAGGCAGTAAATTGAAGGTGTTGATTGCAGCGGGAGGGAGCGGCGGCCATCTTTTTCCGGCAAGACAACTGGCTCTGATGCTTCAAAAAGAGGGGGAGTGCAAAATTCTCTTCGCAGGCTACAAACTCTCGGAGAGCCCCTTTTTTGAAAAAGAGGGGATCGCTTTTCGAGAAATTCGGTCAGCGCCATTTGCCAATATCTTTCCCTTTTTAAAAGCGCTTTGTGTTGGGTTTTGCGAGAGCGCATCTCTTTTGCGAAAATTTAAGCCCGATGTCGTCGTGGGATTCGGCAGTTATCACAGCTTTCCCATTCTCTTAGCCTCATTTATTTTGAGAAAAAAAATCGTCCTTTTTGAGGCAAATACAACCCTTGGCAAGGTCAATCGCCTCTTTGCCGGAGGCGCTAAAACGGTAGCGATCCAATTTCCTGTCGCAGGCTCCTATCCCAAAACGTTCGTTCCATTTTTGCCGTGGGGAGGGAGAAAAAGGGAAATCCCTCAAGAAGAAGCCCGCCTCAAATTGGGGCTTGAGAAGGAGCTTTTTACCCTTCTTGTCTTCGGAGGCTCCCAGGGAGCTTCTTTTCTCAACGACGCTTTGGTTAAGGCGGCGCCTCTTTTACAAAAGAGAGGGCTTGCCTTTCAGGTGATTCATCTCACCGGAAAAGAAGAGGAAAAGACAAAAGAGGCGTACCAGACCCATTCGGTGCGGGCTTTGGTGAAAAATTTTGAAAAAGAGATGCAGGTTGCTTACGCGGCGGCAGATCTTGTCATCTCGAGATCGGGAGCCGGAACAGTTGCGGAGCTCATCTGCCATCAAAAGCCGGCGCTTCTCATCCCATTTCCTTTTGCTGCAGATAATCATCAGGAAAAAAATGGCCATCTTTTGGCAGATGAGATAAAAGGGGCCCGCCTTCTTTTGCAGAAAGAGGCGTCAATAGAGAAAATCGTGGAAGAAATCTTTTCGATGATTCAAGATCTCTCCTCTTACAAAGAGGCTTTGATGAGGGCGTTTCAAGGGGCAAAAGGGAGAAAAAATTTAAGCGAGATCGTGAGGAGTTTTTTATGAAGGCGAAAACATTTCATTTTGTCGGTCTTGGCGGGATTGGAATGAGCGCGCTTGCCCGAGTCCTTTTGCAAAAAGGGGACAAAGTGCAGGGGAGCGATGCGCAGCCAAGCCCTCTTTTGGCCGATCTTCAAAAAGAGGGGGCTGCCGTTCAAATCGGCCATAACGTTGATGCCCTTAAAGAAGAGATGACGATCGTCTATAGCAGCGCGGTGAAGGAGTCGAATGTGGAGATGAAAAGGGCCAAAGAGCTCAAGCTGCCCCTTCTCCACCGATCGGATCTCCTCCATTTTTTAATGGAGGGAAAGAAGGCGCTCCTCGTCACGGGAACGCATGGCAAGACGACGACGACAGCCCTTTTGTCCGAGGTCTTTTTAAAAGCAAAAAAGAATCCCTCCTTTGTCGTGGGGGGCATTCTTGCGTCGGAGAAAACGAACGGAAAATTTGGCAGCGGCGACTATTTTATCGCTGAAGCGGATGAGAGCGACGGCTCTTTTTTAAAAACGGCCGCCTTCGGCGCGATTGTCACGAATTTGGAAAAAGACCATCTCGACTATTGGAAAACAGAAGAGAGGCTCCAAAAAGCTTTTGCCTCTTTTTTTGAACAGGCGCTGGAGGAAAAACACCTCTTTTGGTGCTCTGACGACTTGAGCTTAAAGGCGCTTTCTCCAAAGGGCTTTTCCTATGGGTTTTCAAAAGAGGCCGATCTTCAAATCTCAAATCTTCAACATACAGATCTCGGGATTGTTTTCGATATCGATTTTCAGGGGAAAAAGTATCGACAGGTTGAACTTTCTCTCATGGGGCGCCACAATGCGCTCAACGCATCTGCAGTTTTTGGCCTCTCTATAACGCTTGGAGTTGAAGAAGAGGCGATCCGCGAAGCGCTTCGATCATTTAGGGGGACTGCTCGCAGACTTGAATTTAAGGGCGAGGTAAAAAGGGCTCTTTTTTACGACGATTACGCCCACCATCCAACGGAGATCAAAGCGACTCTGTCGGCTCTTCGCGCCCGCGTCAAAGAGAGAAGGCTTGTAGCGATTTTCCAGCCGCACCGCAATACGAGAGTGCAGGATCTTTTCGATGAGTTTGGAGACTCGTTTCAAGATGCAGATGAGGTCATTTTAACCGACATCTACACAGCCGGAGAGGCTCCTATTGAGGGGATTACGAGCGCATCGCTTTTCTTGAAAATGAAAGAGAAACTGAAATCAAAACTCTATTTTATTCCGAGAAACGAGCTCGAGAAAGGGGTTTTGGAGCAAATCCGGCCACTCGATGCGGTGATTGCGCTCGGCGCTGGCGACATTGCGAAGGCAATCGATCCGATCATCGGATCGTTTAGAGAAAAAAATCCGAAACTCACCCTCGCCGTTTTATTTGGCGGAACATCGGTAGAGCACGAGGTCTCTTTGCTATCTGCTCAAAATATCATCAACGCCCTCGATCCCTCTCTTTACAATGTGCGCCTATTTCCGATTACAAAAGAGGGGCGTTGGGGGACAGGAGAGGAAGGGTCTAAATTTCGTGGGCCGGTTTTAGAAGAGCTTTATCAATGCGACGTGTGCATCCCTGTTTTGCATGGGCCTGAGGGAGAAGACGGGATGGTGCAGGGACTTTTGGACACTTTGGGAATTCCTTACGTCGGTTGCAATTATCAGTCGGCTGCCATTTGCATGGAAAAAGTGTGGTCGAAAGAGGTCTCTCTTCTGCATGGCGTTCCGACTCCGGCCTATGTCGATTGCGATAAGGCAAGTTATCGAAGAGATCCGGGTGCTTTCATTGAAAAAGTAGAAGAGAAAATCGGTTATCCCGTCTGGATCAAACCGGTTCATCTCGGCTCGAGCATCGGAGTGAGCAAGGCGGCCTTTCGCGCTCAAATGGAAGAGGGTATCGAGGCGGCCTTTCTCTACGATGATCGGATTTTAGCGGAGAAGAATATCGAAGGGCGCCAGATCGAATTTGCCGTGATGGGCAACTCGTTTATCCGCACCGCGCGCGCTTGCGAGATTTTAAATGAGGGCGCTTTTTACGATTATGAGAAAAAATATGGCTCTCAAGCCTCAGGTGTGCGCATTCCGGCTGCCCTATCGCCCTTGGAAGAGGCGATCGGCGTAGAGCTCGCCGAGAGGGTGTACTGCTCGCTTGGCTGCAGGGGACTTGCGAGAGTCGACTTTTTTTTAGACCATGAGGGATACTACTGGTTTAATGAGATCAATCCCTTCCCGGGCTTTACGAAGATGAGCGGGTATCCGAAAATGTGGGAGGCGAGCGGACTGACATTGAGCCATCTTTTGGATGAGCTGATCGTCCTTGCTCTCGAGCGCTCTAGGAGTCTGGTTTTAATGAGAGGATCTTGATGGACAAGCCACCCGAATGGACGATGCGCCAAGCCCTTTTTTGCCTCGTCGGCTCCACTGTTTGCACGCTTGCGATCAGCCTTGGCGGATACGGGATTTGGAAGAATTTAAAGCAAAAACGGCTCAGCGATGAGGCCTACAAAATCGCAGCCATCGTCCAAACAGGCCCTGAAAAAGAAGCCCTAAAAACGGCCTATCTTGCAGAACTCTTAAGCCTCTCTATCGACCAGCCAACCCATCTTTATCGCGTCGATCTCAAAAGAGCTGTGCAAAAGCTCCTCTCTTCGCCGCTGATTGCAGACGCAAGAGTCAAACGGATGCCCCCGAATACCCTCTATATCGACTACGAGGTGAGACGCCCTGTTGCCTGGCTTTCAGACTATAAAAATATTGGGATTGATCAGGCGGGATTTCTCTTTCCGATGACGCCCTTCTTTTCTCCCAAAAACCTCCCCGAGATCTATCTCGGACTGCCCGCTTTCGGCGCGCCGGAGGATTCTTTTGGAAGAAAAGGGGGAGCGTGGCTCAGCCCTATCAAGAACCGCTATTTGAACCTTGCCTTCGAGGTGCTCCAATATCTTGAGGGCTCTTCCTGGAAAGAGGGGCTCCAAATCAAGCGGATCGATGTGTCAAACGCCTTTGCGCCAAGTCTTGGGCAAAGAGAGATCGTCCTTTTTACCGAAGAGGAGATCACCGTGCGTCGAAATGAGAAGGAGATCGCTTGCATATTTCCGAAAATACTTCGCTTGGCCCCAAAAGAGTACCATCAGCAGCTTGCGAATTTCATCGCTTTGAGAAGAAGCATGGTGGAAGATTATCGGCGCCAGATGGCGTCACTGCAGCTGAGCTGCCGCTTTGCCCCAAGGATCATCGATCTAAGGATCCCTCAACTCGCCTTTATTGAGAACGACAGCTAGGGTCGAACTCGGTTTCCCAAGAAGTCCATCCATTTCCTTTAAGACATTCCCGAGAAAAGGAGTGGACATTTTCTAAAGAGAGGAGAAATTCTTCGCCTTTTTCCAACTTCTTAGCCACAAGTTTTTCCCGAAAAGATAAGGCGGCCAAAGCTCGGATGACTTCTTCGAGCATTTGGAGCTTATAGTGTTTTTTGGAAAGATATGTGGCAGCGGATGGAACTGCGACGAATGCGCTAAGAGAGAGGAAACACGCTAGATAAAAGGGAGCCAGGTAAAAACTCAAAATGATCGTTGCAATGACTGCGACAACAGCTGCTATCTGAATGTAGCGGGCCGCTTTTTTCCCATCTTCTAATCGCTTATTAAATGTTGAAGAGAGTCTATCTACTCGGGTTGTTATCGACTGTTTTCGCTTATGTAATGTGGTTTTTGCTGCTTGCTGCTCGGCGTAAGCCTCTTCATCAATTTGAGAAACGGGGGCAGGTTGGGGAGCTGCTGCCAGTTCTACCGGTTGAATCGGAGGTTCTACAATCAGTTCAGTCGGAGGAAGCGGCGCGCCGGATGCTTCTGGGGCTGGAGATGGTTCTTGTTGAGGGGAAGCCGCGGGCTTTGGGGGGCGAAGATCTTTAAATTGAGATGGAAGTTGTCCATCTTTCAAATTCTCTAAGCGATAGTCTACTCGTGTTTTCCAGGACGCCCCTCCGTCATAAGAGGAAACGGTTTCTAGGTCGTTCGGTGAATTAGGGCCTTTCCTAACTAACCAATGGATCGTCGGCTCTTTCGTGAAAAAGTCTGACGGTTTGACTTGAACACCGATAAACTCACCGTCAATTTCCGGTCTGGGGAGATCTTTAGTGGGAGTAGTCTCACAAAACTTTGGGGCTTCCTGAGGACGGAGGTCTGTAAACCCTGCATGCATTCCCCAAGTTTTTAATGTCAAAGGGCCTTCTAAAGTGCTACAAACCCAGGATTTCCATTTCCCTGAGCTTTGGAGAACGTGTCCATATATATAAGTTACTTTCTTCTTCTCGCCAAACAAAGAGCAAGTTCTTTCCTCTGCAGTGACCCATTGCACAGATGGCCCATTGACTCGGACGCCGATAAGCAGACCGTTGGTTGGCGGCTTGGGAAGATCAGGTGAAATTTGGCTGGCCATACAAAAATACGCTCTTTGTTTTATTTGAATTTATTATACATTATTTAGTAATAAAAGTATATTAAACGTATTTTTATTATGTTATTGTAAATAAATTTTTTAAATAGGAGGGGTGGGGGCTTTTTTTGCCTTCTTTAAAAAATTGAATTCAATGGGCCGTTTTCTTATGCTGATTTGCTTGGAGGAAAAGTATGGAAGAATTTGTAGCTTATCTAGTGAAAAATATGGTGGATGTGCCCGATAAGGTCGACGTGAAGTGCGTCGAGGGGCCCGGGGGCATTTTGGTCGAGCTCCGCGTTGCCGCGGAAGATGTGGGTAAGGTCGTTGGGCGAAAAGGCAATGTGATTCGATCTTTGAGAACGCTCGTCATGACTATTGGCGCTCGGATGGGCCGCCGCATCCATTTGGAAATCATTCAATGAAAAGGGGGCCCTCATGGGCGCATTCTTACGGATTGAGTTGGAAGAGATCGAAAACCGGGTGGTTCTTCGAATCAATGGGAGGCTGGATGCCGCTTCGGCTCCTCTTTTGGAGAAAAAGATCAACTCGCTTATCGACGAGGGGCATCACCGTTTGATTCTCGATTTCTCGCAGGTCGATTACTTGAGCAGCGCCGGAATGAGGATTCTTCTCTCTTCAACAAAACTTTTAAAGGCGAAAAAGGGGTCTTTGATCCTCTTTTCAGTAGCAGCCGATGTAGAAGAGATCATCAAAATGGCCGGGTTCGACAAGATCCTTCACATTTGCTCCACAGAAAAAGAAGCGCTTCAGTTTCAGAAGTGAGGAGTGGGTTTGAAGCACTCTCTTCTTCATCCTATCCCTCTCAAGCAAAAGGTTTTTCCCAAAGGAAAGAAAAAGAGGGTGATTGTCATTGCCGGGCCTACGGGGGCGGGAAAGACGCAGCTGTCTCTCTCTTTGGCTCAGGCAATTGGGGGGGAGGTCCTCTCCGCCGACTCGATGCAGGTTTATCGAGGGATGGATGTGGGCACAGCGAAAGTATCTGCGGAAGAAAGAGCCCTCATCGCCCATCATTTGATCGATATTTGCGATTTGCCGGAGCTCTTCAACGTCGCCGAATTTTATCACTCTGCGGCCGGGGCTTTTAGAGAGATCTTCGCAAGAGAAAATGTGCCGATTGTCGCAGGCGGGTCGGGCTTTTATATCCCCTCTCTTTTGTATGGGCCGCCGCTCGGGCCCCCCTCAGTCCCCGAAATCAGAGAGCAGCTCGATCGGCAGATGCGGGATCTCGGCCCTGAGGTGCTTTACGAGAGACTCCAGCTTCTCGATCCCGATTACGCAGAGACCATTTCCGAATACGACAAGCATAAGATCGTGCGGGCTCTTGAAATCATGACTCTATCTGAAAGAAGAGTCAGCGATTTTCCAAAGGCTAAAGAGGTTCTCGATCCCCAATATGATTTTCGGTGCTGGTTTATCTACTATCCAAAAGAGAGGCTCTATTCGCGGATTGAACTTCGGTGCGATGAGATGATTCGAAAAGGGCTCATTGATGAGGTGCGCGAACTCAATACAAAAGGACTTCGGGAAAATCCATCCGCATCGCAGGCGATCGGCTACAAGCAGGCGCTTCGCTTTTTAGACAGTTCTCAGACAAAAGAAGATATGGAAAAGTTTGTCTCCGATTTTAAAAAGGCCTCTCGCCATTACGCCAAAAGACAGTTTACCTGGTTTCGAAAAGAGCCTCTTTTCCGCTGGCTCAACGTAGAGGAGCACAATCCCGAAAGGCTCAAGGAGCTGATCCTGCAAGATTTTGAGCAAGGGTACTAGAGATTTTCGCTCGCCTCGAGAGGAAAAGTCTTTCAAGAAAAGCGAATTTGGATTAAATTGCTCCTTTCGTTCTTGTTTTTTTTAATCTTAAGGCTTTGAAATATGACATCCCCTTCCGACTCTTCCATCCCCTCCGATATTGACTCTGAAACAGCCCTCTCAACCCCTTCGGCTCCAAGCCCTTCTGAGAATCAGGAGCAAAAAATAAGCCCTCTCTTTAAAGAGTTTACGGAGAAGCTCTCTTCACTCCCCACGCCGGAGGAGAAGATCGCCTGCGGCCTTACCTTCATGCAGAGTTCGATTTCCCAAGAGGGGAGCCCCCGTTTCCGCGAGTTTTGGGAAGCGCGCCGCGTCGTCCTTCCATTTTTCAAGGAAAACCTCAATCCGGCAATCCGCTCTAAACTCTGGGGCGATTATGTAGAGCTGACTGTTGAAGCGAGAAGATTGAAAGAGATCCTGGAAGAGCAGAGCCTTTTTGCGATGGAGCAGATCGATCTTGCAATCAAAGCGATCGAAGCGGATATGAATGGCTTCCAGGCGCTGCTCGCTCAGGGAGCAGGCATCCCATTTGGCCAAGTTGCGGAGACGATTAGAGACAAAATCGGCGTCTATCAGAAAATTCAGTCTGAACTCAATCTCCTCAACACACTTGCAAGCAGACTGAACGGTCTTCGCAAAGAGATCATCAAAACGGATATGAGGATTCGGTTTAAAACCAAATTCTTCAAGAGACTCTCCGATGTGGGCGATCAGATCTTTCCGAAGAGAAAGGAGCTCATTGAAGCGGTCAGCGATGAGTTTGAAAAGGATGTCGATCGATTTATCGGCGAATACTTCAAAGGGGATCAAGCCTCCGGCGCTCCTTATTATGCGCTTCGCGAAGAGATCAAATCGCTTCAGGGGACAGCCAAATTCCTCACCTTGAACAGCTCTGTCTTCACTCGCACCAGATTGAAACTGAGCGAGTGCTGGGACAAAGTGAAAGTGCTTGAGAAAGAGCACAAAAAAGAGGTGATGGAGAGAAAGCAGGCCTCCTCTGAGCAGAAACAGTCCATTCAGACTCTGATCGATGAGCTCAAGGCGAAAGGACACTCGCTGAATCTACGCGAGCTCGATCTGGAGATCGATCGGATCTTCAAAGAGATGCGAGGCCTTCCTTTGCACCGAGACGATGTGCGCGCCCTTCAAGGAGAACTTCACCAACTGAGAGCGCCTCTATTGGCGGCTCAAGAGCAAAGAGCGCGCGAGCTTGAGGCTCAGGAAAAAGAAAAAATCCGCCTGAAGAAAGAAAAGGTAATTTCTCTGAAAGAGCGGATTGCTCAGCTCCTCAAAGACGGGGAGAGAATGGAGCTCGAAGTGTTGATCAGCGCATTTAGCGAGATCCAAGCCCAAATCGAGCAGTTGGAAGCTTCGAAAATCGAAAAGCAGCAAATTGAAAGAACGCTTCGCCCCCTGAAGGACTTCATTGCGGATAAAAAAGAGCACTCTCTTCTCAATTTAAGCGAAGATGACAAGAAGACGCTCGAGAATCTGCGGCTTGTGTTGCAGCAGAAAAAGGAGCGGCGCCAGGAAATTAAAAACCAACTGGAGATCTATCGCAAGGCAGTCGGCAGCTCGAGTCTCGACTTTGAGAAAGCGATGCATTATCGCGAGTTGATGGATCAGGAAAAAGAGCGGCTGGAGAAGGCAAATGCCGCAATTGATGAGATTGAACAGAAAATCTCCGAGCTGGAATCTTGAAAGGGACGCTGGCAATTTTTGATCTGGATCGAACTTTTGTCCGCAAAAATAGCAGCTTCTCCTTTTATTTTTATTTGCTCTACCGGGGAGTTCTTCCCCGGTCGACCCTTTTTAGCGTCCTTCCCATTTTCGTCCGTTACCGCTTAAGAAAGCTCTCATTAAAAAAACTGCACGCGCTTGTCTTTAGAGCCATTTTGAAGGGGAAATCGAAAGCTCTTTTCCTGAAGGGAATTGAGGCGTTCCTCGACCCTTTTTTGAAAGAGTCTCTCAACCCGGCCGTCTTTAGCCGATTTTTAGAGGCGAAAAGAAAGGGCTCTTACACTTTTTTGCTTTCGAGTTCGCCCGATTTTCTTGTGGAGGCCATCGCCCTCCGTTTTGGTTTTGATCAGTGGCAGGGCACCGAATATGCAGTTGACAAGGAGGGCTTTTTTTGCCACATTTCATCCTTGATTGAGGGGACGGCAAAACTCAAGATCGCAATCGAGGCGGCAGCATCTTTTACGACAACCGTCGCTTATTCCGATAGCGAAGACGATTTGCCCCTTTTGAATTGGGCAAAAAAAGCGGTCGTTGTGAAACCGGATCCCAAGCTCAAAAAGCAAGCTCTATTGAACGCATGGGAGATCATCGGATGAAAAAAGTGGGATTTTTTGGAGGCAGTTTCGATCCGATCCACTTCGGCCACATCAACCTCGCTTTGGAACTTCTGGAAAAAAGACACCTCGACGAGGCGCTCTTTTGTCCCGCTTTTTGCTCTCCCTTTAAAGGAGATCACCCCCCCTCTTTGTCTAAACTGGAGCGCCTCGAGCTCTTAAAGCTCGCCCTTGAAGGCGTGCCTCATGCGAGGATTTCCACCCTCGAACTCGATCGGGAGGGCCCCTCCTACACCGTCGATACGATCCGAGAGCTTTTAAAGCTCGAAAAGAGCTCGTTTCGGCTCCTCCTCTCCGAAGAGGCTGCCGAGCGGATTATGGAGTGGAGGGAGGCTCAAGAGCTGGTCCGGCTGGCGCCCCCCTTGGTTGGGGTCAGAGATCCGTCCTCTTCTTCAAAAGGGCCCTTTGAGAGGGTGCGAACGCGGGTTTTTGAGGTCTCCAGCACCGAGATTCGGGAGAGGTTAAAGAGAGGACTTTACTGCGGCCATCTCATTCCACCGAAAGCTCTAGACTACATCCTGCAAAACGGGTTATACTCGCGCTAGAAATTGTTAATTGGCTTAGATTTCGTCGAGTTTTTGGATTATTTTGGCCGATTTTCGATCCTTTTGGCGGGGGTAATATACTGTTTGTCGATATGACCCCCGCCAAAAGGATCGAAAATCGGCTCAAAAGAACCGAAAAATCGACAGAAACTAAGTCAACTAACAATTTCCGGAATTTTTCCCTAGTGGGAAAAGAGTTAAGTTTTTATTTTGCAGACTATGAGCAGTACCCCTCTGGAAGCCCTCAACGCGATTGCGCAGGTCATTTATGACAAAAAAGGATTTAATATCCTTGCGCTCGACGTGATGGGCCTTTCCAGTATCACTGACTTTCTCCTCATCGCTGAGGGGAATATCGATAGACACGTGGCCTCAATTGGCCGCGCGGTTGTCGAGGAGCTCAGACAAAAAGGGTACACTTTCGTCCACACCGAAGGTCTCCAATCAGGAGACTGGGTTGTCTTGGACATCGGCGGAATCATGGTCCACCTCTTTACGCCTGGCCAGCGAGAAAGGTATGCGTTAGAGCGGCTTTGGGTGGATAGCAAGATTGTGGACCTCGATATCGATGTCTCTAAGCCTGCCATCGGATAAGAAGGTATTTCTTTAAAATATTTTTTTCTCACTATCCCAATTTAACAATTTTTAAAAAAAAAGAGAAAAAATGACTTTTCAATCCTTACCTTTGCATCCAAAAATTCTGAAAGCGATCGAAGATCTCGGCCATACTCAGCCGACTCCGATCCAAAGTCTCGCCATTCCAAAAGTAATGGAAGGCGTCGATTTGAGAGCGTCCGCCCAAACGGGGACCGGAAAAACAGCCGCATTCCTTCTGCCCGCCATCAACCGCTTGGCAGAGAGCAATCCATCTGCCTCAAAAGCGGGCCCTCGAGTGCTCGTTTTAGTGCCGACGCGCGAACTTGCCATGCAGGTGGCAACCGAGTCCGCCAAGTATTGCAAACATCTTCCGCATGTGCGCACTGTTTGCATCTACGGCGGGGCTCCCTATCCAATCCAAAACCGCGAGTTGTCGCGCCCTTATGACATTCTCGTTGCGACGCCGGGCCGCCTCATCGATCACCTCGAGAGAGGAAGAATCCGCTTGGGCCGCATTGAAATGCTCATCCTGGATGAAGCGGATCGAATGCTCGATATGGGATTCATTGAACCTGTTGAGAGAATTGCATCGGGCACTCCGAAAGAGCGCCAAACGCTTATGTTTTCAGCCACCATGAAGGGAACTGTCATGAGTCTTTCCAGAAGGCTTTTGAAAAACCCTATGGAAGTCTCGGTTGAGCCGGACCAAAAAGAGCTCGACAATATCGAACAAAGAGTTCACAGCGTCGACAACCTCGAACATAAATACCGCCTTCTCGACCATCTGCTGAGCGATGAGACGGTGACTCAAGCGATTGTCTTTACGGCGACAAAACATCAGGCCGACACTTTGGCCGATAAACTCCACAGAGAGGGCCACTTGGCTGAACCTCTTCACGGAGATATGAACCAGCGCC
The DNA here is from genome assembly GCA_001794935.1 of Chlamydiae bacterium RIFCSPHIGHO2_12_FULL_49_9. Lineage (GTDB taxonomy): Bacteria > Chlamydiota > Chlamydiia > Chlamydiales > SM23-39 > O2-12-FULL-49-9. Next base: position 14,899 of record MGLY01000077.1, read on the forward strand.
AAAGAACGAGAACCATTGCTGGATTGCGCAGAGGGGAGATCCGCGTTCTTGTCGCAACGGATGTGGCTGCAAGAGGGATCGACGTCAGAACGATCACCCACGTCTTCAATTTTGACCTCCCTTCTACAGAAGAGGATTATGTCCACCGGATCGGCCGAACGGGCAGAGCTGGAGCGACCGGGATCGCCACTTCGTTTGCCGCCTATAAGGATTTGCAAACGGTTCGGAGAATCGAGCAGTTTACCGGCAAGAAGATCAACTCGATCGTCATCCCGGGCTTTGAACCGAAGTTCAAGCCTCAGGCTAAGCCTGCAGGCGGCCGAGGGAAGAGCTGGGGACCAAAGAGACGCTTTGGCTCAAGAAGATTCTAGTGCTCTCCCACAAAATTTTTGAGCGAATTTGCGCCCAAATTTTTCTGTCCGGCTTCCCGCTCGAGCTCGACAACTTGATGCAAGTTGCCATCGCTCTCCGCGCTTTGCCGGACAGAAAAATTTGGGCGCAAATTCGCTCAAAAATTTTTCTGGTCAAGCACTAGTCATTGCAGGCTGCCCTCTTTTTTGGTATGATGTTCCACGCAAAGATAAGGAGGCAATTGCCTCTAAGGATTAAAATTTTAATTTGCGGTTGCTGGCTGCTTCTCGAGCAGCAGGGCCCCACTTTTGGAGAGCGAGGTTGATGGCTAAAAAGAGGATAGTAGTGACGGGAATGGGTATTGTGTCCTGCTTTGGGACCGATATCGACCATTTCTATGAGATGCTCCTACAGGGAAAAAGCGGGATCACGCCGATCGACGCATTTCCATGTTCCGAGTATCCTACCCGTTTTGCCGGATCCGTTCGTCACTTCGAAGTGGAGGGCTACATGGATAAAAAACAGGCGCGCCGCGTCGATCCGTTCATCAGCTACACGATGGTTGCCGGCAAAAAGGCGATAGAACACGCCAAGATCGATTTGGAAAAGCTCAATAAAGACCGCTGCGGGATCATCATCGGCTCCGGCATGGGCGGCATGACCGTTTTTTACGATGGCGTCGAAACGCTCTTGAGCAAGGGCTTTAAAAGACTCACCCCTTTTTTCGTCCCTTACATCATCACTAACATGGGCGGCGCTCTTTTAGCGATCGATGTTGGCTTTAAAGGACCCAACTTCTCCATCTCAACAGCCTGCGCCACTTCGAACTATTCGATCCATGCAGCAGCCGAGGAGATCCGCCAGGGCCATGCAGACCTGATGGTTTGCGGCGGAGCGGAAGCTGCGATCAATCCGATTGGCGTTGCGGGCTTTGTCGCCATCGGCGCCCTTTCCACCCGGAATGACGAGCCGACCAAAGCGTCTCGTCCCTGGGATCAAGCCCGCGATGGCTTTGTGATGGGCGAGGGAGCCGGCGTTTTGGTTCTGGAAAGTTTGGAGCACGCCCTTGCAAGAGGCGCTTCCGTTTATGCCGAGTATTTGGGCGGCGCGATCAACTGCGACGCCTATCACATGACTGCCCCTCGCGAAGACGGCGAGGGAGTTGCGGGATGTATTGAGGAGGCCATTCGGGACGCTGGCATCTCGAAAGAAAAAATCAACTACATCAATGCCCATGCGACATCGACGCTCGCCGGCGATCTCTGCGAAGTAGAGGCTGTGTTGAAAGTATTCGGTCCTCATGCCTCCAAAATCAAGATAAACAGCACGAAATCGATGACCGGC
>MGLY01000077.1:16646-31854 GCA_001794935.1 Chlamydiae bacterium RIFCSPHIGHO2_12_FULL_49_9
CGGTCCATTGGACCCTGTTGCAGGAGTCTTCCAAGAGCACAAAGTGGAGGCTGCGCTCTCCAATTCCTTCGGATTTGGAGGACATAACTCCTCTTTAGTTTTTGCGCCCTACAGGCAATAGGTAAACCGTGCAAAAAGATGAATCATTCGGCGTAGTTCCTCTTTCCAAAGAGCGCGGCAGATGGGAGGTCTTTCTCATCCGTCACAAAAGAAGCGCCTATTGGGGTTTTCCCAAAGGACATGCTGAGGCGGGGGAAACTTCTGAAGAGGCCGCTTTCCGCGAATTGAAAGAAGAGACGAATCTCGACTGCGTCCGTCTTTTAGAGAAAGAGCCGCTTGTGGAGCAGTACCAATTCATGATGGAAGGAAAAAGGGTGTCGAAAACCGTCTCCTATTTCATCGCGGAGGTTGCAGGGACAGTTGAGCTTCAAAAAGAAGAAATTGAAGATGGAATGTGGGCCCCTCTTCCCGATGCTCTGAGACAGATCACCCATGCCGAGGGCAAAGCGATCCTCGCGGCAGCTCAAAAAAAACTTCCGGGGGAATGATGTTTTTTTGGGGAAAATCAAAGAAAGAGCCTCCCTCGAACTATGATGGGAAGATCGAAATCTTTTCCCGCCAGTGCTTTTTCTCTACGATCAGCCAGCATAAAAAGAGATTTCCTTTTTTTTCTCACGAGCTTTGTTACAAAAATCTGATTCATACAGTCGATCTGTCTTTGGCCAACCTCACTTTTTTCTATGATGCGGCAAGAGGTCCCCTGGAAAAGCATTTTTTAAAAAATGAAAAGAGATTTCCGATCGTTGAGATCAAAGAGGGGAATGAGGCGCTCTCCTTCTTGCGCCTTCTCGATTATGTCACCTCTTTAGATCTTCATCCCGAGACGATTCTCTATTTTGTCGAAGATGATTATCTTCACAGACCGGGCTGGACAAAAGTGCTCAAAGAGGCTTTTTCTATTGATGGCATCGATTATGCGACTCTCTACGATCATCGCGACAAATATAGCGCTCTTTACAAAACCTCCTCTTTCAAACTCTTCACGACTCAATCTACCCACTGGAGAGAAACTCCCTCTACAACCCACACTTTTGCTTGCCGCCTTAAAACGCTGACGCAGGATCTGAGATTTCATCGCCGTTTTTCTTTAGCAAGAGAAGTGAGCGACGACCATAAAAAGTTTTCCTATCTAAAAAAGAGGGGATCTTTGTTAATCTCTTCTCTGCCGGGCTGGTCGACCCATGCCGAGCCTGAACTTTCATCCCCATGTATCGATTGGGAACAATTTAAATCTTAAGGAGTCTAATATGTCTCAACCAAAAACGCTCGCTCTGGAGGCCTCGCCAGTTGCAGCTTTTATTAAAAATGCGCTGATCGTGGTTTCCGCCAGCATCCTCATCGGGCTATTCGGCAAAGTGTCAATCCCGCTTCCTTTCACGCCCGTTCCGATGTCGACTCAGTCGAGTCTCATTCTCCTTCTCTCGATTTTCCTGGGGGCGAAGAGAGCTTTTGCGGCCACATTCCTTTTTCTTGCGCAAGGAGCCTTTGGCCTTCCTGTGTTTTCGACAGCTGCGCCTGCGGGACTTGCCTACTTTTTCGGAGCGACAGGAGGGTATCTGATCGGCTATCTTCCCGCTTCGTTCATCACGGGATACTTTGCTGAGAACTTTAAATCTAAAACGATCTCGGGCGCCCTCGTTGCAATGACGCTTGGCAATTTGGTTATTTTCCTTTTCGGGTCTGCATATCTCTCCACATTTGTTGGAATCAAGAAGGCATTTTTATTGGGCGTCGCTCCCTTTATCGTCGGCGACATCCTGAAGACGATCGCCAGCTTGAAAATCCTTCAGTGGGCCGGCTGGATCAGAAGATAAGAGACAGTCTCTAAATTTTTTGCTCTTGATTTCTATCCCGGTTCTGACAAAATCGAACTGTCGGATCTCACTCGCCGGGGCAGGTTTTGAAAAAGTTCGTTTTTTTCCTCTTTCTTCTCTGCTCGATCTTCGCGGTTTCTTTCGCCGCAGCTCGCAGAATGCGCGCCCACTCTATCGGCGCTAAAAACGAGTCCGTTGTTCTGGACAATCAATTCCGCCCGACCGATTACCCTCTGGAATATTGCCCCTTCGTCATTGTGATTGTCGGGAAGAACAATGGCGCTTGGGTCTCTAAGACGCTGAGTTCTGTCTTCTCTCAAAACTATACCCCTTATCGGCTCATTTATATCGATGATGCATCTGATGACGGGAGCTTTGATCTGGCCAAAGATCTCATCAATGCCAATCTATCGGGTGCCACCCTTGTCAAAAATGGGGAGACTTTAGGGACTTTGGCCAATCTCGTTCGGGCTATACAGAGCTGCCAAGACGAAGAGATAGTTGTTGTTTTGAACGGAGAGGATTGCCTCGCCCATGAATGGGTCCTCTCGAGACTCAACGCCTACTACGCAAACCCCGACCTCTGGATGACTTATGGTCAGTCGGTTTCGTTTCCCACTTTTGAGCCGGGCTCCAGCCGCCCTTTCCTGGTGCAAGATTTAAAAGAGGGGGGCTTTCGCTCTCACCCGTTCGTCTCTTCTCACTTAAAAACCTTCTACGCGGCTCTCTTTAACCGGATCAATGAGACTGACCTCATCTACCAGGGGCAATTTTTAATGGCAGCCTCCGATGCAGCTTACATGATCCCAATGCTGGAGATGGCTAAAGAGCACTTCCAGTTCATCCCGGAAGTTTTATATATTTCCAATCAAGAGGCCCTTTTTAGAGAAGACAGGGAAGGAAATCTTCGATGTGAGAAATTTGTGAGAAGCTTGCAGCCCTATCCGGCTTTGGTCTCTTTAGGTGCCAAATGAAATTGGAAAAAGGGGCTTTTTTTCTTCTGATTCTCTCGGCGCTTTTGGGCTTTTGGATGGGGCAAAATAAAAAAGAAGAGATCAAAATCGCTCAAATTGAGGGAATCGCTCCAAATCGCTCCTATCCTCTTCTTGAAAATAAGTCGTTTGCCGTCATCTTATACGCCCATAACAGCTCCCTTTGGTGCGAAAGAGCGCTCTCTTCGATTTTTGAGCAAGAGCACGAGGCTTGTCGGGTGATCTTTGTCGACGACGCCTCGTCTGATCACACGCTCGAAAAGGCGAAACAGTTTGCCGTAGGCAATCAACTTGAAAAGAAAGTGTCATGGATTGAGAACAAAAGTAAAATCGGCCCTGTCGCTTCAATTTACCTGGCGCTTGACCAGTGTCTGGATGAGGAGATCGTGCTTCCTTTAGACGCGACCGATTGGTTTTGTCATAGGTGGGTCCTGACAAAACTCAATCTCGCCTACCAGAATCCGGACGTATGGCTCGCCCTGGGAGAGACAATCGATTATCCCTCTTATGCCCGGTCCGATCCCAAAGATCCAAAATTCCTCACTTTTTATGCAGCTCTCTTCAAGAAGATCGAGTTGACCGATCTCTTCCAAGAAGGCAGATTTTCTCAGTCAAAAAAAGTTTACTACTCGCCCCTTCTTCAACTTTCGGGAGGCAGAGTCCGCCCTTTTTCCGAGCCCCTTGTTTTTTCAAACAAAGCTTATCGCTCAAATTAAAATTTTAATTATTTATCTTTACATTATATTAAGAATGCAATTATAATTAATGAACTGATTGGTTAATTTGTGATTGTATGAAAGATATGAATGTATACGAATCTTGTGGCGCCAGGCATGTTCCCAAACAAGAGCCTGAAGTTCCAGAGCCGATTGTCAATGACTGCGGAGCTTTTAAATGGGGAGCTCTCGCTCTTTCGATCATTGCCGGTCTCGGCGCGATTATCGGGACGGTGATCGCGGGTATCGGGCTCGCATTCCCCCCCGCATTTGTTCTTGGCTGCGTAATCCTTTCGGGGATTGGATTGGGGCTGTTTCAGACGCTTCAGAAGCTTGAAGGAACTTCATAATGATTTCCGTTTTAAACTGCTTGGGAATTAGGCGAAATAATCAAGTTTTCAACTCCTCGGACATAGAGAAACCTGTCGAGCGGACAGCCCAGGATGTGGCGAAAATGGTTTTTGACGGGTCGTTCGCGATTGAGGACTTGAAAGAACACCACTTTTTGGCCCTTGGGATCCCTTCCAGGCAAATCTCCGTCCTGATGTGGGCAGATCCCATTAAAAGCGCGGCCGCCCTCTTTTTTACGCTGGCCGCTTTAACTTTATTGGTGGGCTTTTTTCTCTATGCAGCGGGCATCCTGATCCTCCCCCTTCTCATCGCCGCTTTGGTCGGAACGGGAGTGAGCGGAGCTGTGATCGAGGGGGCGCACCGAGCGCAGGCTAAGGCGGCGATGAGCCTCTCTCAAAGAATTACAGAGCTAGGCAGTTCTTAAAACGCGGCTGAAAACGGCGTTGGCCTTTCCAGGCCTTTCTCTCTTTACCCCTCTATCAAATGAGATGCGCCCCCGGAGGGCGCTGGCTTTTTGAAGGCCGCTGAATGCGTCTTCAGAGGCCTCCTCCACTTGTTCACTGAGAGCCATGAGCTCCCTAGAGGCTTCTTTTTTCCTAAGAGGTTGAGATCCGGCTGGTTCAATTGGACGTATCATAAAATATCTCCTCAGGGACTCTTTCATGGTAAAGAAATTTTTATATCCCTTTCAAGAAAAGAATAATCAGGCCCTCTCATTTTAGGTAGAAAATGCTGGCCCAAAACCCCTTGCAAAGTTAAAAATAGATACAACTTGCACTTGGGCTGTTATGTCAACTCTTCTTTGGAGTTTTATTTCTTTTATTGCGAGAGCGCTTCTTTCCCTGAGGTATCGAATCCGGGTGAAGGGACTTGCGCCTTTGGATGAGTCGGGAAAGGGGATCCTTTTCCTCCCGAACCATCCGGCCCATATGGATCCTCTGATCCTCTTTTTGCTTCTTTGGCCCAAGTACCGAATCCGCCCTCTAGTCATCGAGTACATTTTCCGCCTCCCCATTCTGAAACCTTTTGTCCGGTTTGTGAAGGCCATTTCCATTCCCAACTTTGAGACTTCTGTCAACCAGATCAAGGTCAAAAAAGCGGAAAAGGCGATTCTTGAGGTTGTTGAAGGGTTGAAGAGGGGAGAGAACTTCATTTTGTATCCCGCAGGAAGGCTCAAAAGCCAGGGTAGAGAAAATCTCGGGGGCTCTTCAGGCGTCCATTCGATTTTGCAGGAGTTTCCCGAGGCGAAAATTGTGCTCATTCGGACGACAGGTCTTTGGGGAAGCAGTTTTTCAAGAGCCCTGCTCGGCAGATCTCCCGACCTTCCCAAAACTCTTCTAAACGGCTTTAAGACTATTTTCAAAAACCTGATCTTCTTCTGCCCGAGAAGAGATGTTCTCATTGAGATTGAGCCCGAACCGGGCGATTTGCCTAAAAAAGGCTCTCGCATTGAGCTCAACCGCTATTTGGAAAACTGGTATAATCGGTATCCGGACGAGGAGGGAAAGATCTGTGAAGCGGAGCCGGTCAAACTCATCTCCTACAGCTTTTGGCGCCACGATATCCCCGAGATGTTCCAGCCGAAAGGAAAAAAGCTCAAATCCAATGGCGGCGCGATCTCTTCCGAGACGAAGCAAAAAGTGATTGGGGAGATCCGGCGCATTTTGGATAACCCCGCTTTGGAAGCGGCTCCTGAAAAATCGCTGTCGATCGATTTGGGAATGGATTCGCTCAACATTGCCGAGGTGATCGCCTATCTCTCCCAACATTACGATGTGGGGGAAATTCACCCCGAAGATCTCGACACCGTGCAGAGCGTTTTAGAAATTGCCGAGGGGGCAAAAGGGGGGGGGCGTCCCACTCACCAGGTATTCCATGTCCATTGGCCCAAAGAGAAAAACCGGATGCCTCCCACACTTCCTTTGGGAAGGACGATCCCTGAGGCATTTTTGAACGCGTGCGACCGGATGGGGAGCTTTGCTGCCTGCGGAGATGATTTGGTTGGCGTCTTGAGTTATAAGAAATTAAAAAAATCGGCTTTAGTCCTCGCAAAACACTTCCAAAAGATCGAAGAGAAAAATGTCGCGGTTCTTCTTCCTGCCTCTGCCGGAGCGTTTATTGTGATCCTGGCCCTTCAGCTCGCAGGGAAAGTGCCAGTGATGCTCAACTGGACGCTGGGGCCCCGCTATCTCGATGAGATGATGCGATCGACCAACTCCAAAAGGGTGATCAGCTCTTGGCGCTTTTTAGAAAGGGTTGCCCATGTCGATTTCGGAAATTTGATCGACAGCGTGGAGCTTTTGGAAGATATTCGCCAGAGCCTTAAGCTAAAAACAAAACTCGGCGGTGTTTTCCTCTCTTTTTGTTCTGCCAAAACGATTCTCAATTCCATCCTAAATCAAGCGAATGAAGAGGATCCTTGCGTGATTTTATTTACGAGCGGAACCGAGGCCAATCCGAAGGGAGTACCTTTATCGCATAAGAACATTTTGGCCAATGAGCGCTCTGCGATGCAGTGCATCGATCTCGATGAAAACGATGTGCTTTATGGCATTTTGCCCCCTTTCCATTCGTTTGGATTTTCGGTGGCTGGACTTTTCCCTATTTTGGCCGGGCTGAAAGTTGCCTTTTATCCCGATCCGACAGACAGCTTCGCGCTCGCCGAAGGAATCGACAGATGGAAAATCACCCTCTTTTGCGCAGCTCCCGGCTTTTTAAAAGGGCTATTTAGCGCAGCCAAAGGGGATCAGCTCAAATCAGTCCGCTATTTCGTCTGCGGCGCTGAAAAAGCGCCTGAAGAGCTCTACCAGAGGGTAGAGAAACTAAAGACCGGCGCCAAATTGATTGAAGGGTATGGCATTACTGAATGCGCCCCGATTTTGACGATCAACCGCCCGAACTTGCCTCCAAAAGGCGTCGGCCGCATTTTGCCCGATGTGGAGCTCTGCACAATTCATCCCGAGACGGGAGCGCTTTTACCTAAAGGCTCTGACGGAGAGATCTGTGTGAGGGGACCCAATGTTTTCCAAGGATACATTGGCAATCCGAGAACCCCTTTTATCGAAATCGAAGGAAAACTCTGGTATCGAACAGGGGATTTGGGACATTTGGATCCCGATGGAAGTTTGATTTTATCGGGTAGGCTCAAGCGCTTTACAAAACTCGGCGGAGAGATGATCAGTCTCGGCGCCATCGAAGAGATTTTAGTGAAAGAGCTTTTAAAGCAAAACTTGATCTCCGCTGACATTCCGGCGCTGGCCCTTTGCGTAGATGAGAGGGTGGAGGGGAAACCCCAGCTCGTTCTTTTCTCGACAGTCCGGCTCGATAAAGAGACCATTAACAACATGCTGAAAGAGGCGGGGTTTAGCCGCCTTGCAAAGATCTCCTCGGTCCAGAAAGTGGAAGAGATCCCCCTCATGGGAACGGGAAAAACCGATTACCGCCGGCTACAAACTCTGATTGGAACATGAAGCTAAAAATCTTTAATACAGAAACGAAAGAAAAAGAGATCCTCGCCTCCCAAAATGGGAAGATCCGCCTCTATACTTGCGGGCCCACGATCTACGACTTTGCCCACATCGGCAACTTCCGCACTTACGTGTTTGAAGATATCTTGAGAAGAGCCATCCAGTTTTTTGGCTTTGAGGTAGAGCAGGCGATGAACCTCACCGACGTCGACGATAAGACGATCCGGGGAGCGATAAAAAAAGGGATCACTCTCAAAGAGTTCACCGAGCCGTACCGAATCGCCTTTTTTGAAGACTTGAAAACGCTCAATATCCAAAAAGTCGAACACTATCCGGCGGCCACCGATTACATCCCCGATATGATCGAAATCATCGAGACGCTTCTTGAAAAGGGGTGCGCTTATCGAAGCTCGAATGGAAGCATCTATTTCTCGATTCAAGAGTTCTCCACTTACGGGCGCCTCTCCAGGCTCAATCTCATCGATCTCAAGCCGGGCGCGAGCGGCGAGATAGAAGCGGATGAGTACGATAAAGAAAATGTCTCCGATTTCGTTCTTTGGAAGGCTTATGACCCTGCCCGGGACGGCAACATCTGTTGGGAGAGCCCGTTTGGCAAGGGAAGACCCGGTTGGCATATCGAGTGCTCGGCGATGGCGATGAAAATTTTGGGGGAGACGATCGATATCCACTGCGGCGGCGTCGACAATCTTTTCCCGCACCATGAAAATGAGATCGCCCAATCGGAGTGCTGCTCGGGCAAGCGGTTTGCCCGCTACTGGATGCACTCGGAGCACCTCCTCGTCGACCACAAGAAGATGTCGAAGAGTTTGGGCAACTTCTACACTCTTCGCGATCTTCTTAAAAAGGGATACACGGGCTTCGAGGTGCGCTATCTTCTCCTTTCGACTCACTACCGCACTCAGCTCAATTTTACCTTTGATGGTCTTAGCGCCGCAAGGTCCAGTTTGCAAAGAATTGAGGATTTTATTTTGCGCCTTAAAGCGATCACTTCAACACATAACACTGACCCATCCGATCTCATTAAAAAAGCAGACCACCGCTTCCGCTCTGCCCTAGCCGATGATCTCAACACCTCATCGGCGCTCGCTGCCCTTTTTGATCTCATTCGAGAAGTCAATGCGCTCTCCGATCAGGAAAAGATCGGCAAAAAAGATGCAGAACAAGTGCTGGAGCTGCTCGCCTCTTGGGATCAAGTTCTCGGCGTTCTGCCGCTTCAGAAGACAGAGGAGATCCCTGAAGAGCTTCTCTCCTTTTTGGAGAAAAGAGAGAAGGCAAGACGGGAGAGGAATTTCAAAGTCAGCGATGAGATGAGAGATGCAATTCTGGAAAAGGGATATCTCATTGAAGATACCCCAAACGGCGCGAGGTTAAAAAAGCAATGAGGAAAGGACATACTCCCGACGAGCGGATTTTACTTAAACTCTATGAGCTTGCGATGAAAAATGGGGACGCTCACTCTGAGATCGACATTTTTGTGCTCGCTCAGGCAGCCTCTCAAAAAGAGACTGCGATGAAGAACATCGTCAAACACCTGGCGCAGGCCAATTTTGTCAAAAAAAGAGGCGATGAGGCCCTTGTTTTAACTGAACATGGCTGCAACTTCGTCCTCCAAGAATTGGCATAAATCCGGAAAAAAACCTGATATACCGGATACGCTTGATATGCATGATATTTTGTTATCAAGCGTATCAAGTCGATCCTTCCTATCGAGTTGATTTTTAGGTGGCATCTTCCGGGCGCATGAGCGGGAAGCAGATCACATCGCGGATTGATTCGGCATTTGTGAAGAGCATCACGAGCCGATCGATGCCGATGCCGACGCCGCCGGTCGGCGGCATCCCCTGGCAAATCGCCTCGAGAAACTCCTCATCGAGCGGATTGGCCTCGGCGTCCCCTTTTTCTTTCTTCTCCGCCTGTTCGACGAGAAGCTTTCTTTGCAGCTCCGGATCGTTGAGCTCAGAGTAGGAATTGCACATCTCGCGCCCCAAGATAAAGCTCTCGAAGCGCTCGACAAACCCTTCCTTGCAAAGCGTCGGATCTCGATGGGGTTTACAAAGAGGTGTTGTCTCAATGGGATGATCGATGATGTGGTGCGGCTGGATGAGATGTTTTTCTGCAAAAGCCTCAAAGAGCATCGCAATCAGCGCGCCTTTGCCTGCGTGTTTGACCTCTTTTTCTTCGATTGAGGTGTTTTTTAAGAGGTGTGAGCGCATCTCTTCGACGGACATTTTGTCGACATTGAGATTGCCATAAGTCTCGATCGCCTCTTTCATGGAGAGCCTTTTCCAAGGCGCTTTGAGATCGATGACGACAGCAGAGGCTTCTCCCTCAGGAGTCAAGCGCACTTTTGTGTCGCCGAAAAGGTTGAGAGCTAAAGATTCAAAGAGCCTCTCTGTAAAATCCATCATGTCGAGATAGTCCCAGCCCGCAGCATAGGCCTCAAGCTCGGTGAACTCGGGGTTGTGCGTCCGGTCGATCCCCTCATTGCGGAAGACGCGTCCCATTTCATAGATCTTCTGCATCCCGCCGACAATGAGTTTTTTAAGGGGGATTTCAAGAGAGATCCGAAGGAACATGTCTTGATCTAGCGCATTGAGATGGGTCATAAAGGGGCGGGCCTGCGCGCCGCCATAGGTGTTTTGCAAAACGGGCGTCTCTACCTCTTCAAACCCCTCCTCATCGAGGAAGCTCCGAACGCCGTGGAGGATGCGCGAGCGGATCCGGAATCTTTCAAGAGAAGAGGTCTCCGTGATGAGATCGAGCCACCGCTTTCTGTAGCGGACTCCCTTGTCGGCAAGGCCGCTGTGTTTGTCGGGAAGGGGGAGGAGCGATTTGCAAAGAAGAGTGATCCTTTTGGCAAAGACGGTCAATTCGCCCCTTTGGGTTTTGAAAAGGTGTCCTTCGATGCCGATGATATCTCCGAGATCGAGCTTTTTTTCAATGAATTTGATCGCGCTCAGCTCCTCTGTCGGATGAAAACCCTTTACATGAGTCAGATCGCGGTTGAACATCACCTGGATGCGGCCCGTCTCGTCTTGGATATGGGCGAAGGCATTTTTCCCCATCGCGCGGAAAAGAACCAGGCGCCCCGAGACGAAGACATGTTCTGTCTTTCCCTCCGCAGCGTCGTCGTGCTGGGGACCCTCTTTTCCTTCGAATTCCAAAAGGAGTTTGGAGGCCTTTTGGGTATGGACGTATTTATGGGGGTAGGGGTCTATCCCGAGCTCTCGGATCTCGGCGAGCTTGCGGATGCGGTTCTGGAATTCCTCGTGGGAGTGGTAGTCGGGAAGGGGAAGAGACATTGGAAAAACCTTGTTTAGTACCTCTTAAACTACTCTGCCAGACGGGTTTTTGTCTATACTGAAGGGGGGTTGTCAAAGAAAGGTCTTAGGGTAGCCCAGATTTGGAGAATCGCGACGAAGGGGATATTGCCTCAATATCCTCGAGGAGCGATCATCCGAAGATGGGCTTCCATAATGGCCGCGAAATGCTTTACTTTATTCTTTGACAGTCCCTTAAGGGTCAATTTTCGAATCCGCTGCGCTCCTCTGCGCTTCGGGATCGGGCTGGATATCCAGCCGAACAACCGCGCCCAAAAAGGTGGGGTCTCCCTCGCCTTTCGGCGCGACCTTAAAGGTGATATGGGAAGTTCTCGAGATCCTCCTGAGAAAAGCGTGTATCCCATCATCGAGAAAGCGAGGGTCATTTGTCAAATTGACGGGGACGCGGGTGCAGAGAGACCCTCTTAAATAGACTGCAAAGAGAAAAGGTCCTTTTGGGAAAAATTGGTCTACCTTGGTTTTTACCTCTTGGGTGTATTGTCCTCGAGGAAAGGCAAGTCTGGAAAGCGCTCGTCTGATTGCAGTCATATATTTATTCCTTGATTAAAGTAACTTCAAGATAAGGTTTGCCGCGAGCAGGATCCCAAAGCGCCTTAACAATAAGGGGTCCTTCTTGACTTGCTGTATAGAGCCGCCAGTCGCGATTCTGAATAGAAACCATCTCCGGTTTTTTTCCGAATCGTCTGAAAACAGTGTTCATTGCAAGCCAAGATTCAAGGTGAGCTGCACTGAATTTTCCTTTTTCATATCTGAAAGATCGGTCTTCCCTTTCCCCCAACCCCAACCACTGCTCAAAGCGGCGGGGGACAAGGCAGGCAAATCGCGGGATTGCGTTGCCGAGTTGATTGCCGGTCCTGGGGAAAAAATATGCAGAGGCACGCGTGACTAGACTCATAAGTTCGGATCTCCGTGATAAAGAAATTTTTCGTGGGCCAAGAGACTATCAAAAAAGACCTATCTACACAATCTATTCCTAAAAAAGGAGGTTGTATGATAAGGGAGACTTAAAAGGGAAAGGCTCCCTGAAAATGAAGGACTACTCATGAAAAAGATCGACACAATAGCTACTCTTCTCATTCTCCTCGGAGGCATTAACTGGGGACTGATTGGATTTTTTAACTTTGATCTTCTGGAATCGGTTTTTGGCGATAGCTGGTTAGATAGAGCGATGTATCTTCTCATCGGTCTTTCCGCTGTCTTTAAGATCGTCAACTGGAAAAACCGTCAAAACGGTTAATCATCCAAGGTTTTTGGGCGTGTTGTCGGAGGGCTCCTAGCCCTCCGTTAACAGTCTCTTCCTCGGATCGAGAAACCTCTGAATTTCTTCTCTTTTTTCCGGTTCGATGAATGCTTCAATTGCCTCCTCCAACAGGCGATCGATTGGATCCTCGTTTAGTCTGCAAAGGGGCTCTAACACTTTCAATTCGCCCTTCTTGGTCATTCTGATGTTTTTAGGAACAAGGCTTCTTAGAAAATCGGGCTGCCGGTGAGTCCAGGCCTCCTTGAAATAGTTCTGCAGTTGGATCCAGGCCGGGGAAGCCGGATCGAATCGGGTCGGAAAGGGCAGAAAGAAGGGCTCAACCAAGAAAGAGCCTTCAATTTGTTCAGACCGATTTTGGCCCCAGGCCCTTTTACAAACTGAAGAGACTCTTTGTTCCACTGTCCAATTGGAGGCGAGCGAGCGTCGAAGAGTTTCCGAGGGACATCCTTTGATCGCCAGATAGGCTGAAACTTTCTCGGAAGGATAAGAGCATTCCCCATCTTGTGCCATGAGAAGAAACCAAACGACTGCATTTTTAGCTGCCGCAGCCTCGATATTTCCTTCGCTCACGAGATACCCGGGTCTTTCCTGCCAAGGGAAATAGGTATCATAAGCGATGGGAACTGAAAGGAGCTTTCCTTGTATCGAAAGCGATCCGCCCACAGGATCTTTGAGCCAGTCTCCAATCGATAAAAAGACCCGATCATTGGTTGGAGGGGGATTATCTCGGGGTCTTTTTGCTGCTTCACTGGAAGACGAACTGGATGAACCGACAGGATGAGTCATAGGCCAAACTCATTGAATTTGGCCTGGGACTCTAGAGGATCGTTTATTTATTGTAAAGATTTCGAAAGGGAATGGGAACTTCGGAATCTGGAGACTGTCATTCTGAATCGCTCCATTCTGAAGAGACGCGTCCATCGGAGGCTTGTTTGGTTAGCCACTCTGCCAGCTTTTCTTGTAGGCGCTCGGGACACAGATATTCCCTGATCTTTTCATCAGAGCAGTGCGCAACAAAAAGCTCTATTTTCTGGAAGAGCAGGCCGGGAGATTCCCTTGTGTCCATATCCCCGTTGTTCGGATTGCCTATGTCGATGGCTCGGAGATTCTCTTCTTTGAGCCTTATATTCGAAGGCGTGAGATCGAGGTAAAGGCCATCTTCAAATGCCTTTGCAAAAAGGATTTTAAGCTGCTGCCAGCAGATTGATTGAGGATCAAAAGATTTGGGGAAAGAATCTGGAATATACTCGACGACGTAGGCGGCATCTGCAAGTTGGGGTACGATGTTCTTTTGAAAATGCCCGATCAAATCTTCTAAACTTAATTTGGGAGAATTTAAATAAGGTGTAAATGTGTGGTTTACAGCTATGAGGTCTCGCGTCTTTTCATCTGCATGTAAGATGGCTGCCAGGGCCATTTCGCTAGCCAAATAATTAAGAATTTCTTTTGGATTTTCAGTTTGGAAAATTTTAATTACGAAAGGATGATTTTGTTCATCGCGTGCCGAATAGACGTGGCTCATTGTGGGCTTTTGGTCTCCCTCCGGAATATCCAAAGGGCGAGGATTGAAGAGGCGGATTTTTGCGATAGACCTGGCCTCCCCATTTGGATTGTTCAGCCAGCCTCGAAGGGCGCCGAGATTTTGTAGGCAGGGAGGTTCTTGAGAATTCATTCCGCGTCTTAGAGCCGGGCCGCGTCTTGGAGCTGGAGGACACTGAGATGGAGGCTCCTTAAAAATGTAGGCGATGCGCTCGGGGGTAAGAGGACGAGAGGCCGGTGGGGTTGAAGGTCCGGGGATAAATTTAGAGATTTTGGAGGGTCCTGGCGGAGGAGAGGTTTCGTCCCTGGGGCGCTTTGCGCTTGCGGGAGATCCGGGAGGGGTCACGTTATTAGTTGTAAATGACATAAAATTACCAAATTTTGTTTTGAATATTTTATCCAAATTTGGATTTAAATGGAAGTAATTTGGCCTTTTTTTAAAAGAAAGTAGATAGGGGGTCGACATCGATTTTTAGGGAGGCGGGGCCCGGGGAGTCGGAGAGGGTCTTCAGGAGCTGCGATAAGGCGCTGATTTTAGGTGTTTTAATGATAAATTGGAAGCGGTAGAGGTCTTTGACCTTGGCATGCCCTGAGGGGGTGACGGGGAGAAGGGTCGACTCGGGGGGGAGATGGGGTAGGAGGGAGGCGCGGGCCGATTCGGCGGCCGATAGGGCCGTTTGGGGATCGGGGGAGGCGAAGAGGATCTTGGCGAGGTGGCAAAAAGGGGGGTAGTTGAAGGCGTGCCTCTCTTCGATTTCCGAGGCGTAAAAGGCGGGGTAGTCTTGAGCGGCGGCCAGGCGGATGGTTGGGTGATCGGGGAGGAAGGTCTGGATGATCACTTCGCCGGGCAGTTCCGATCTGCCCGATCTGCCGGCTACCTGGGTGAGGAGTTGGAAGGCCATTTCCGGGGAGCGGAAGTCGGGGATGGAAAGGGTGGAGTCGGTGTTGAGAACGCCGACGAGAGTGACGGAGGGGAAGTGGAATCCTTTTGCGATCATTTGGGTGCCGATGAGCACGTCCGCTTTGTGGGCGCGGAACTGTTTAAAGAGATCTTCATGGCTTGTTTTTTTTCGCGTCGTGTCCCGATCCATGCGGAGGGTTCGGATTTCCGGGAAGATGGCGTGAAGCGAGCGCTCGACGTGTTCTGTTCCAAAACCTTTAAATTCGAGCGATTCGGGAGAGCCGCAAGAGGGGCACTGACGAGGAGAGGGCTGCTGGTGATCGCAGAGGTGGCAGTGAAGAAGATTGGAGGTGCGATGGAAGGTGAGGAAAAGATCGCAGCGGGGGCATTTGATCACATATCTGCAGCCTGAGCAAAGCTGCATTCGGTGATAGCCCCGTTTGTTGAGGAAGAGGAGGGTTTGCTCTCCTTTTTTGAGCCGATCTTTGAGGGCGTCGAGAAGATCTGAAGAAAAGTGGGTAAAGCCTCCCGCGATGTCGAATTCTCTTTTCATGTCGATGATTTTGACGGAGGGGAGCGTTGTGAGAGCAGCTCTCGAGGAGAGTGTGTGAAGTTTGTATTTGTTTAAAGAGGCGTTGTAGCGCGATTCGATAGACGGCGTTGCGCTGCCGAGAAGAACGGTGCATTGTTCAAGATGCGCCCGCATGACGGCGACATCTCTTCCATGGTAGCAGGGAGCCTCATC
>MGLY01000078.1:0-15051 GCA_001794935.1 Chlamydiae bacterium RIFCSPHIGHO2_12_FULL_49_9
ATCGAGATTGATGGGAAGCCTTATGCTCCTGTGATAGATCTAGTGGGGATTGTCCGTAAATTAATTGATCCAACCGCAAACTCTGTATCTAGAGAAATAAATTGTGATATTTTTGGGGCTAATCTATCCGATGCGATTCCTTATGCATGCCGCGGTAAACGGTTCGATCCAGAGACAGGGTTTATTTACTTTGGCAGGCGTTATTATGACCCGGTGCGCCATCGTTGGATATCACCCGATCCACTTGGTCCAATCGATCATGAAAACTTATATCAGTATGTTTACAATAACCCACTTCAATTTAGCGATCCTACCGGGTGCGGTTTTTGGGGTTATCTGGCAGGTATTGGCGAAATTGCAGCTGGCTGTGTCATCATTGCAGGTGGAGCTGCTCTTGAGCTGGCTACCGTCGGCGGTTTTACTATTGGATTAGGAGTCACTACGTCTGCAGGAGCTGCTCTCATTGGTCATGGTCTTGCACAAACAACCCGTCATGCGCAAGATATCCAACCTCCTCAGTGGACAAATTCAGTTTTAAAAAACGATCCAGGATGTCCTCAATCTAGAGAAGTACAAGATAAACAATTCCAAGATGCGGTAAAAGAAATTGAAAAGCAGCTAGGAAAACATCTGTCAGATAAAGAAAGGCGCAAATTGCACGATCATATTTCGGGGCAAGATTATGGATATCATGAGATAATCGAAGAAGGATACTGGCTATTCAATGACTGACAGTAAAACCGCTATGCAAAAGCTTTTTCGGCAAATCGTGGGCATGAAACCCACAAGGGTGAAGCTCGGCTTCGGTAGTTTCGTAACGATGGATTTTGGGAAAGATATTCCTGAAGAAGTTAAGACAAAGCAGGGAACGCAAATTCGATACCATGGCGAATGGCATCTGTGGGTTTATCAATGTGCTTGGCAAGTCGATCAAAATGGGGCGATATTAGTCCATAGCGAAAGTCCAAAAGCCGAGATAGAATCTGTTCTCTTTAATCTAGCAAACAAAACCTTTACGTCATTTAACTTGTTGAATGATTTCTTCGATGTCGAGTTAAAGTTCGAAGACATGACATTTCGGCTTCTTCATACAAAAGAGGGCGAACAATGGATGTTGTTTACTCCCGAAAACAAAACTCTCGTCGCTGGTCCTGGCGCTCAATGGGATTATCGAGACTCCGGATAATTTCGCTCGTCTGTAAATTGCTGTTCAAAAGTGCATTTCATTTCTAAAAATGCCGGAAATTCAACGGAGTTGCCGATTTCTGAAGGTTGACTTTGATTGCTATTTCCAGAATCTTCTCGAACAAAGACTCATCGCTTGCGGATCTCTTTTTCCTGAAATTGAGTCGATGTACCGATGGAAAGGAAAGATCGAAGAGGGAAAAGAGATCAAAGCCGTCCTCAAAACCCAGGGTTGCCGCTTTGAAGCGATTTGCATGTATATTGTCGAAAATGGAAGCTACGAGATTCCCGAAATCGCACAGGTTGACGTAGTGAAGGGAAATCCGCTCTATCTCTCTTGGGCCCTGGAAGCAACTTTACCCTAAGTGAACTTTTTTCAAATTTTTACAGTGACTTTAATCTAGTAAAAATAAGAACCTGTATAGCCCAATTAAGTCTATGAGTTATGGATCCTGACCCAAAAGCCATTACCCAGTCCCTGACTTTGGAGAGCGACTTTTCTCTTTTGTCGGGAAAACACCAGGGCTGGCTTTATGCAGACCAGAAAAAAGATTTAGAAGAGATTTCTTTCTATCAAACCGTTTACGAAAAGCACAAGCGCCTCCAGTTTTTGCCCAGCGTCGAAAACCCCAGAATTCCAAAAGTTTTTCACTTCATTTGGCTGGGCCCTAAGAACTTTCCCAGATCTTCGGTCGAAAATGCCCGGAGCTGGGTAGCGAATAATCCCGATTGGACCTTCAAGTTTTGGACTGATAGGCCGAGAATCGCCCCTGTCTCAAACATGGAAGTGATCCAGATCGATCAATTTCCGTTTCAGTATCTAAAAGAGATGTACGACGCCTCTGACAACTGGGGCGAAATGTCCGATCTATTGCGCTATGAAATCCTTTTGCGCGAGGGGGGCGTCTACGTCGATCACGACATGGCGTGTCTTCGCCCCTATGATCAGCTTGTGTCCCATTATGACTTTTTTGCGGGGCTCTCCACCTCCCACCCCAGAGTTGATGGCTTTTCATTCACGGCGATCAATTGCCATTTCGCCTCTATGCCCAATCATCCGATCATTCGAGCCACAATCGATCAGACGATTCGCCTTCACGAAAAGGCGCTTTTGGCTTTTCCGATGAATCGGGAAAAACAGGTGATCAACAGCAGCTACGTCGCATTCACCCACGCCATATTAGAGAAGTTGGATCAGCTTGGAAATCGGGATATCGTCTTTCCCAACTGCTATTTTTTGGCGCTGGGAGATCTCCCTAATTTCTACGCAAGGCATACCTATGCGGGATTTTGGCGCGATCCGGGCGCTCATGAGACTCCCAAACAGGCAAAAGTAATTCAGGAGTTTAAGCAGATCGAATCTTCTCTTCTAACCCACAAGTGGGTCCAAATCGGTGCGATTTTCGTTTTAATTATCTTGATCTCATTGGCGATCAAAAAGAGACGTTCGTGAAAATTCTTATCCTTTTTCTAGTTTTTTCTCAGCTTTACGCAATTCATACTCCAGAGGATCAAGCGAGATTAAAGCAATTTGGGGCAATGGCTCAAAAAGAAATGGCCCCCTCTTCCGAGCCAAAGATTCCCCACACGATTCACCTATTTTGGATAGGTCCCAAACATTTCAGCAGAGAGCAAAAAAACCATATTCTCCGATGGGTTGATCAATATCCCAATTGGACGATCAAGCTATGGACCGATCGGAAAAGAAAGACTCCTCATCCAAAGATCTCGGTGGAGCTAGTCGATTTATCTCGATACTACTCCTCCAACTTACTAGAGATCGAAAACCTCCTCTCTTACGATATTTTATATAAAGAGGGAGGGGTTGCGGTTCATCCAGATGTAGCTGACCTAAAAGAACTTGAATACATCCACTCTCGATGCTCATTCTATGCCTTTTTAGCCCCGCCCGAAGAGATCGGCTATAGTTCATCGATCTTTGTAGGGCATCACATCATTGGAGCCGCAAAAAACCACTCCGTCCTAAAAAAGACCATTCAAAATGTGGAGCAAAAATGGAATCGGGTGCAGAGGCTCTTCCTTTTCCCCGATCAACAGACGGCTGAATATCGGCTGTTGTATCGCACTTGGGCGAGTTTAGATGAGGCGATTTTGCAGACTCACACTCCAGATACGGTGATTTTCCCCTCCGATCACCTCGATGCGCCAAAATCGGAATTATTCAAGGGGGGAATTCTTTTTGAGGATGAGGCTGAAAGATTGACTAGAAATTTAGAGAAAAAAATGGGTAAGATCCATCTTTTGCACACTGGGCTGCTCTTATCGATTCTTCTCTGTTTGGGGCTCTATGTATACCGTGCGCGGTTGAATTTTTAAATTTTGGGGGGATCGTGCGTTTTTTTCAAGTTGCTGTTTTTGGGTTAGTCTTATTTTGCTTTTGGGGGCTAAAGCTGCTTTTTTTGGATACGAAACCCGCTTTTCTTGTGGACTCTTACAATACCCACCAGCCCATTTTGCGCGAGATTGTGAATAAAACAAAGGGACCCATCATAGAATTCGGCTGCGGACACGGGAGCACAGACTTGCTTCACGAAATCTGCAAAAAAGAGGGCCGTTTGCTGGTCACTTTAGAGGACAATCTCGATTGGTTTACCCAATTTTCGAACAAATACGAAGGAGACGGCTACAATAAAGACAACTCGGGGTGGCATAAGTTTTTTTTCGTTCCAGGAAAAAACCAAAAGGATAACGAAAGCCCTGCGCACTGGACCAAATTTTTAGATGAGCTCGAACTTTTAAAAACCGTTACTTTCGACGTTTGCTTTATTGACCAGTCGCCCTGGCTTGCAAGATGGGAGACGCTCAAGCGAATGAAGACCTCTACCCGCTACGTCATCGTCCACGATTGCGATTACTTTCCCACAAACAAAATCTTTGGAAAAACGGTTGTGCCTATTGAGAATAAAAAGCCGGGAGTTTTTGACTTCAGCGATGTTTTTCGCTCTTTCAAGGTCTACTTCCCCCGACAGCCTTGGCCCGGGGATACAGGTCCTCCCACTTTGCTCGGCAGCGATTTTGAATCAGATTTGCCCGAAGTAAACTTTGGTAGGAATTGATTAGATGGGTCTTCTTTTTCGATCAGTTGCCTTTTTTCTTACCTTCGGGCTCGTCTCAGCCGGCGCTGAGTTGACAAAGGTTCAGTACGCATTTTCAAAAGAGCCGATCGATGTTGTGATCCCTTGCGCACCCAAGGACAAAAAAACTCTTGCCCTTTGCATCAAGGGGATTCGGACGCACGGGAAAAATATCCGCCGGGTTATCGTCGTCTCGAAAGAGAAGCTAACCGATGAGGCCGAATGGTTTGCCGAAAAAGATTACCCCTTTTCAAAAGAGGATCTCGCAACTGAGATTTTCTGGTCTGACCAGAAAGCGGCCAAGAAATTTCTCCTCAAGAGGAACTCCCGCATCGGATGGATCTACCAACAGTTTTTAAAGCTTTATGCCCCTTTTGTCATTCCTGAAATCTCTTCGAATGTTCTGGTGCTGGACGCCGATGTGATCTTCCTTCGCCCTGTCGAATTCATGGACGAAGAGGGGAGGGGGTTCCTCAATATTGCGACCGAATACCATCCCCCTTATTTCGAACACATGAAACGACTCCTTCCCGATCTTTGCCGCGTCCATACAGAACACTCCGGGATCACCCACCATATGCTCTTCCAAAAACCGGTTCTGGAGGATTTGTTCTCGCTCATTTCCAAGCGACATAAAATGGAGCCTTGGAAAGCCATTTGCCGCGCAATCAAGTCGAAGAAAATGCCCACGTCTTGCCTATCGGAATATGAGATCTATTTTAACTTTGCGCTCCTTCGAACAGATCAGATTAAAATCCACCCCTTGCCCTTCATCGATGTGTATCCGCTTCGGAAAATAGAAAAATATCGAGATTATGTCTACATCACCTCCCATGAGTACCCATGACTTGTTTTAAAAATGGCTCCTTTTTTTTTCTCTTGTGCTTGTTGGTCCTCTCCCCCCTCTACGCTCGGTCGGGAGCTGTCACTTACGACTATGAGAATGGGAGATTCGGAGACAGCCTTCTCAACTACCTCCATGCAAAGTGGTTCTCTTTCGACAAAGGAATTCCTCTTCTCTATAAACCGTTTCCCTACTCCGACCAACTGACTCTGAGTGAAAAAGAAATTGCCTACAAAGACAAACCAAGACGAAGGTCGCTGGGCATTGGAAGGTTGATCAAGGTCCACGCCAAATACTGGCCTTTTCTATCGAGGATCCGCTTTCTCAAATTTTGCTATCGGAGCAACTATTTCCCCGAAGATCCATGGGAATTGAACCGTCAAAAATTTTCCAACTATAGAGTCAACTGGAAAAATGAACAATTTCGGAAAATAGTTAAAGAGATGATCTCTCCCAAAAAGCCGCTCCATCTCATCTACCCTCCTGCGGGGGTGATTGGGGTCGCCCTTCACGTGAGGGAGGGGGGCGATTTCGATCCGCTCTCCTCCAGACTCCACTTTCCTCTCAAATTCCCTCCCCTTGATTTTTATGCTGACGGGCTTAAAGCGGTCATGGCTCAATTCCCTGATCGGGAACTCTATTGCTATCTCTTTACCGATGCAAAAAATCCGGCTCAGATCGCAGCGCAGCTTCGGGATCGGCTGCCTCCCGCAGCTCTCGTTCAGTTTCACTTTAGAGAAAAAAATAACCATGGGGAAGCCAACGTATTAGAGGACTTTTTTTCTCTCTTCAATTTTGAGGTGCTGATCCGGTCCCAATCGAATTTTAGTATAATTCCCTCTCTCATCCACGATTTTGCCTTTGTCTATGCTCCGAAAGATTGTCTTGTTGAGGGCAATTCCATTGTCATTACGGAGGTAGAAATGGTTTTGAATACAATCCTTTGTCAAAAGAAGGTTCAATGATCCGCTTCCTCCTCCTATTGTTGATCACCGATCTATATGCAGCCGCCTCGATCGTCTTCGTCCACATTGGCCCCCAACTGCCGAGCTACCTCCCCATCGCCTTAAAGCAGGCGAGGCTATTTAACCCCCACTCCGATCTCTACCTCATCGCAAATGAGAGGGCCCTCGCAAATCTTTCGAAAGAGATCAAAGAATCCCGCCCTCTTTGCATCTCCTGCGAGTCGCTGCCGAAGGGTCCGTTCCATAAAAAATTTGCAAAGAAATCAAAACTCGACAAAACCTTCCGAAAAGGATTTTGGACCTTTACCACAGAGCGATTTTTCTATTTGGCAGAGCTGATTGAAAAGCGGAAGCTCACAGACGTTTTTCATCTCGAAAACGATGTGATGCTCTACGCCGATCTAGAAGAACTGCTTCCCATCTTCAAAGAGCATTACTCAAATAAGATCGGAGCGACTTTTGACAATGATGAGCGGTGCATTCCGGGCTTTCTCTATATTTCCAACTACGCGCCCATCGAGCGTCTCATCGATTTCATCGCCCAAAAAGCGCAAAGCGGTGGGAGTGATATGGAATTTTTGGCCCAATTCAAAGACCAAGGAGGATGGATCGACAACCTTCCCGTTTTAATGCCCCAGTATGCAAACGACCACGAGCTGATCAGCTCTTTTGGCTGCCGGGGGACGCGTCCCGATCACTTTCATCGCCACTTCGATCAGTTTAGCTCTATTTTTGATGCGGCAGCCCTGGGTCAATTTCTCGGTGGAATCGATCCAGACAATGGCCGCTCAATTCCCGGCTTCATCAACGAGCGGTGCATCTTCAATCCATCCCATTTTGCCTTCGAGTGGCGAAAAGACGAGCAGGGGAGAAGGGTTCCCTTCGCGATCTATGGGAAGCTCGTCTCAAAAATCAATAACCTCCATATTCACAGCAAAGATCTAAAAAAATTCTACTCAGGAAAGTAAATGAAGATCCTTCTTCTCTTGATTCCCTTTCTCGCCTTTGCTGTCCCACCTCCTGAGGGTCGCCCGCCGAGCACCCCGTTCATCTCCGGCGACACGTTCCGTTTCTTTGCCGATTTTGTGTATGATGAACTAGACACCTCTCTCGACCCAAGTCGAGTCACTTCGGGGAAAACCGTCTTTGTGAAAACCGACTATCTGGCCCCGTTTTTTCAAAAGATTCACCCGGCTATTTCCAGTCCTTACATCCTGATCACCCACAATAGCGATGACCCGGCTCCGGGCCCTTACGCTCGATTTCTTGATGACCCCAAACTTCTCGCCTGGTTTGGGCAAAATTTTGATGGAACATCTCACCCAAAAATGCACCCAATCCCCATAGGGCTTGCCAATGCCCACTGGCCGCATGGAAAATGTAAAGAGCTCAAAAAAATTCAAAAACAGCGCTTATCCAAAAAGCATCTCGCTTATCTCAATGTCACTGTTCAAACATTTTCTGAGGAGAGAAAGAAGCTTTTTGACTATTTTTCCAAAACTTCATTTTGCTACAAGAAAACAGGCCGGAAATACAAGGAGTTCCTAAAAGACGTCGCGTCGTGCCAATTTGTGATTAGTCCTCGCGGCAATGGGCTCGACACCCACCGCCTTTGGGAGACGCTCTACTTGGGGAGCATTCCGATTGTCAAGAGCTCCTCGCTCGATCCCCTCTATCAAAACCTCCCCATTCTCATTGTCCAGGAATGGGAGAGCGTGACGGAGGAATTCTTGCAAAAAAAAGCCAAGGAGCTGGCCCGATCCAAGTTCAGCTTGGAATCCCTCACAATTCAATATTGGCTCGAGCGGATCAATTCCTATAAGACAAACTAACGCTTCCCCAATATCTCAAAAATTTACTATGATTGGATTGCATGAGCAAGAAGCACAAACTCATCTTCTCTGTCCTATTTCTCATCTCCCTGATCTCGGCGATTGCGCTTATATGGATCGCAAACGACGGCGCGGTGATGGATCCGAAGGGGATGGTCGGGTTAAAAGAGCGGAATTTATTGGTATTTTCCACTCTTTTGATGCTGATCATCGTGATTCCGGTCTTGATCATCACGTGCGTCTTTGCATGGAAGTATCGAGCGGATAACAAGGGCGAAAAATACACTCCCGACTGGGCAGACAATTTTACGGCCGAGGCGATCTGGTGGGGACTTCCGTTTCTCATCATCATCATTTTATCGGTCGCTGTTTGGACGAGCAGTCATGAACTCGATCCGTTCAAACCGATTGTCAATGGGACAAAACCGGTGGAGATTCAGGTCGTAGCTTTAGAG
Source organism: Chlamydiae bacterium RIFCSPHIGHO2_12_FULL_49_9 (assembly GCA_001794935.1). GTDB lineage: Bacteria > Chlamydiota > Chlamydiia > Chlamydiales > SM23-39 > O2-12-FULL-49-9. The sequence continues at coordinate 8,377 of MGLY01000078.1, forward strand.
TGGAAATGGCTTTTCATTTATCCGGAACAGAAGATCGCTGCTGTGAACTTTGTCCAGTTTCCTGAAAAAACTCCGCTCAACTTCGACATTACGGGTGATGCCCCGATGAACTCGTTTTGGATCCCGCAGCTCGGAGGTCAGATTTACGCTATGAATGGCATGAAGACAAAGCTCCATCTGATCGCAGATGAGAAGGGGGAGTTTCGAGGATCCTCTGCCAACTTGAGCGGCAGGGGATTTGCCGGGATGGTCTTTATGGCCAAGGCGAGCTCCAATGAGGAGTTTGAGTCATGGGTGAGTGAAGTGCGAAGCGCAGGGAAGCCGCTCAATTTAAATGAATACAATAGGTTGGCGATGCCCAGCGAGTCGAACCCGGTTGCTTACTATACTCTGGAAGATCCCGATCTATTTGATCAAATTGTCATGAAATTTATGATGCCAATGCCGTGAATGAATTTTTTGGAAGATTGACTCTAGACGCTCTCAAGCACGATCCGGTGCAAACCGGAGGCGCTCTTTCGATTGTTTTGGGGGGGCTTTTTATCGCCTTTCTCCTCTTCTATTTTAGACTCTGGGGAACTCTCTGGAGAGACTGGTTGACGACGCTGGATCCGAAAAAAATCGGCGTCATGTACATCACTGTTTTGTTCGTGATGCTCTTTAAGGGTGTAATTGACGCGCTGATGATGCGGGCCCAGCAGGTATTTTCCGTGGGCGACATGCACGGCTATTTGTCGTCCGATCACTATCAGCAGATTTTTACCGCTCACGGAACGACGATGATCTTCTTCGTCGGAATGGCGGCCGTTTTTGGGCTCATGAATCTCGTGATTCCTTTACAGATTGGAGCGAGAGATGTCGCTTTTCCCTTCTTAAATGCGCTGAGCTTTTGGCTCTTTGCCATGGGAGGGGCGCTGCTCATGCTTTCGCTTGTCGTCGGCGATTTTTCTCCGGCCGGTTGGAGCGGATACACTCCATTGACGGGGATTCGGTACACGCCGGGGGTCGGCGTCGATTACTGGATCTGGTCGGTGCAGATCGCAGGGGTGGGGAGTTTATTTTCGGGCATCAACTTTTTGGTGACGATTTTAAAGATGAGAGCGCCCGGCATGACGCTCATGAAGATGCCCATTTTCATCTGGAGCTGTCTTTGCACTTTGATTTTGATTGTCTTTGCGTTTCCCGTTTTGACGACAACGCTTGGGATGTTAGCTTTGGATCGTCTGATGGGGATGCATTTTTTTACCTCTGATTTCGGCGGCAACGCCATGATGTATGTCAATTTGTTTTGGGCATGGGGCCATCCCGAGGTATATATTCTTGTGCTGCCTGCCTTTGGCGTTTTTTCAGAGATTGTGCCTGTCTTCTCCCAAAAAAAGCTCTTTGGCTACGTCTCGATGGTGTGGGCCCTCATTGCGATCACGTTTCTCTCTTTCATCGTATGGCTCCACCACTTTTTCACGATGGGAGCAGGTCCAAACGTAAACGCCTTTTTCGGGATCATGACGATGCTGATTGCGGTTCCGACGGGCGTAAAAGTGTTCAACTGGCTCTTTACGATGTTCCGCGGGAAGGTTTTATTTCAAACGCCGATGCTCTGGTTTTTGGGATTTGCCGTCACATTTTCAATCGGCGGGATGGCGGGCGTTTTGATGTCGATTCCGGTGGTCGACTTTCAGGTGCATAACAGCCTATTTTTAATCGCCCACTTCCACTCGGTGATCATCGGGGGCGTCTTGTTTGGCTTTTTCTCCGGCTTTACCTATTGGTTTCCAAAGGTAACCGGCTTTAAGCTCGATGAAAAGCCCGGGCGCTATGCCTTTTACTTCTGGTTCGTCGGCTTTTTGCTAGCATTTTTGCCCCTCTATGCGCTGGGACTCATGGGAGCAACCAGGCGCCTTGACCACTACGACGCATCGACGGGATGGCTGCCCCTTTTCACAGTTGCCGCAGTTGGCGCTGTGCTCGTCGGCATCGGCATCGGATTCCAGGTGCTCCAGATAATCAAGAGCATCAAAGAGAGAAACCAGCACCGAGATACAACGGGCGATCCGTGGAATGGGAGAACGCTCGAGTGGTCTACGACATCTCCTCCGCCGGTGTATCATTTTGCCGTCGTGCCCGAGGTGCACAGCCGCGACGCTTTTTGGGCGGCTAAACACGGAGGGGCCCTTTATCAGAAACATGTACACTAGGAAGACATCCATCTGCCAAAAAATGATCCGATGCCCTTTTACATGGGCATTTTTGGTTTTCTTTTTTGCTTTGGGCTCATTTGGTACATGTTCTGGCTTGTCCCCATTGGCTTTATCGGACTCATTGCCTGTCAGATCTCCCGCCTCTCTGAAAAAGAGCCTGAGTTCACAATCCCAAAAGCAGAAGTAGAACAAATGGAAAGACACCGATGAGTCACATAGACGTTTTTCATGACCCTCACAAGACCTACTTTGGATTTTGGACTTATCTCATGACGGATTGCATCCTCTTTTCGATCCTTTTTGCGACCTATATCGTTCTGAAAGACGGCACTTTCGGCGGGCCCACCTCAAAAGATCTCTTCGATCTTCCCTTCGCCCTCACCGAGACGCTCCTTTTGCTTGCCAGCAGCTTTACTTCGGGCCTTGCGATGCTCGACGCATTGAAGGGAAATACGAAGGGGATGTTCGCTTGGTTTGCCCTCACATTTTTGCTCGGTGCCAGCTTTTTGGGGATGGAGCTCACCGAATTTAGCCGCTTTGTCCACGAGGGCAATAGCTGGGAGAGGAGCGCTTTCTTATCGGCCTTCTTTACTTTGGTCGCCACCCACGGATTTCACATCACGATGGGACTCATCTGGATGGTCGTTCTCCTCGTGCCTGTGTTTCTCCACGGCCTCAACGGAGAGTACATCAAGAGGCTCACTTGTTTTCGGATGTTTTGGCACTTTTTAGATGTGGTGTGGATTTTTATTTTTACAGTTGTATATCTCACGGGAACAATCCTATGAAGACGCAGCAAGAGAGAGAAAACGGAACGCTCAAAACCTATTCGTTGGGACTTATTCTTTGCGTTGCGCTCACTCTAGGCGCTTTTTATCTCGTTTCTGAAAAGCTCTTTTCCCCAACCATACTGATCGGGGTGATTTTATTCCTCGCTCTCATTCAGGCAGCCGTACAGCTCGTTTTATTTCTCCACTTGGGATTTGAGGGAAAGCCCCACTGGAATCTCACCGTTTTTCTCTTTATGCTTTTAGTTCTTGTCATCTTTGTCTTCGGATCGATTTGGATCATGTACAGTCTGAACTACAGGATGATGTGAGCAAAAAATATCTCATCCTCGCAAAACCCGGCATCATCTTGGGCAACATCATCACAACTGCCGGCGGGTTTGCCCTTGCCTCAAAGGGGCATTTCAACTGGCTCTTATTTTTAGAAACGCTTCTGGGTCTTTCTTTAGTGATCGCCTCTGCCTGCGTCTTCAACAACTACATCGATCGATTAGCAGATCAAATGATGGCCAGGACAAAAAATCGCCCCTTAGCGACCGGATCGGTTCGTCTTGTAAATGCGATTGGATATGGGGTTGTCTTAGGGGTTCTCGGTACGGCTGTTTTGATGTATTTTACCAATGCATTAACTGTCGGCGCGGCCCTTTTTGGCTTTATTGTCTACGTGCTCATCTACAGCCCATTGAAGCACAAAACGGTCTATGGGACTCTGATTGGCTCCATTGCAGGAGCCGCGCCGCCAATTGTCGGCTACTTGGCTGCAGCGAATCGATTCGATGGAGGGGCTCTTCTTTTGTATTTGGTCTTGGTGTTTTGGCAGATGCCCCATTTCTATGCGATTGCGATGTATCTTCACAAAGACTATGCGGCGGCATCGATACCCGTTTTGCCGCTCGTGAGCGGCAACCACATCACCAAGATCCATATGTTTTTTTATATCTTGGCGTTTTTTATTCCGGCTTTGCTACTCACTCTTTACGGCTACACAGGGACTGCATTTCTCACAGTTGTTTTGGCTTTAAGCCTCATGTGGCTTAAAATTTCTCTTGAGGGATTTAAAGCGGAAAACGACAGCCGGTGGGCGCGAAGGATGTTTCGCTTTTCGCTTGTTGTGATCACTCTATTTAGCGCCATGATTGCCATCTGAGAGGACTGTCCAAAGATATGCATAAAGAACACCACGGGTTCATTTACGGTTTTTTCGCTGCGCTGACAAACGCAGTGGCGGCTGTTTTCATAAAACTTGCAGTGGATATCCCAAACGAAACGCTCGTCTTTGCGAGATTTTCTATTGGACTTTTTTGTCTCTTGCCCATCCTTCATATCAAAAAGCCCCCTCTTTCTTGGGAGCGCCTCTGGCAGAATCTCCCGAGAAGTTTGGCGGGGCTTGGATCGATCTATTGCGGATTTTATGCGCTAAAAATGCTTCCTCTGGTCAATGCAGTTACATTGACTACGACAAGTCCTCTTTTTATGCCGTTTATCGTCCTTATCTGGTTGAAAATGATCGTTTCTAAAATGCGTTTTTTTGCGGTCGCTGTTGGCTTTTTGGGGGTAGTCATTTTACTTCACCCCACTTCGGAGATTTTTGAGTGGGCAAGTCTTGCAGGTCTTTCGACAGGTTTTTTCGGCGCAACAGCCCTTGTGGGAGTTAGACAGCTTTCGAAAGTAGAATCGACCGAGGCGATTATATCCTATTACTTTTTGATCGCTACGACCCTGACATTTTTCCCGATGATCTTCGCTTGGGAGCCAATTCAAGGCCCTAAAGAGTGGTTTTATCTCTCCATGATTGGAACCCTCTCTGTTTTGTATCAATACCTCCTGACTAAATCCTATACCCATGCTCCTGCGACGAAAGCGAGCACCCTCAATTACCTGGCTGTTCTCTTTGGGGGACTTAGCGGCTGGTGGATCTTCGGGGAAGTCCCTACTCTTTGGGCGCTTTTGGGTTCGGGGCTTATCATTTTGAGCGCCCTTCTCGCTCTTTTTGACAAGACTCCCGCCAGGCCAATTGGGAGTTAGAAATAGTTTTAAAAAGTGTGTTTTATCCATGTCCATTCCTTCAAACGCAGGCCGGGTAGTTCCTTCTGTTGTATACAACACGTTCGGAGAGCTTAATAGAGCGGTTGATTTTTTACCGAAACAAGAGATGCCGCTTCTTGGACAGCAGGTCAAACAGGCCCTTGAAAATCCTGAAAAATTCATTGAAGAAATTTTGAGGATTCAAGAAATAGTAAGAGCCAGCAAGGAGGCTATATGGGAAAAGGGCTGTCCCCGTAAAGATAGCGAGAGGTTTCGTTCTTGGAAGACGCTATTTTGCGTCCGTTTATTACGATCAGAATGTTGTGCTGTTAAAGCCTCTCAATGTCACGGCGCTCACTCAATTAAACTTATTTTCGCAACCAATCGTTTAATAAAGCCCGGTTATAAACAAAGAAAATGTGAAAATAAGGACTGCAAGTATCCCCTATGCAAGGGAGAAGCTTCTTATTCTTATGTTTCTTACGAGAAGTGTGATGGCCTTCATGAAGGGGATCTTTACGTGAATTGGGAAGAAAAAGCCGTGACTAGGTTTAGTCTTATGCCCGTTCAGGCAAGACCTTTGCCAATTGTCGCTCGAAGTGTTTTGGCAACGCCTCCAAGGAGGCATATTGCTCATTCTGTATTAGCGACTCCTCCAGGCCCAAAGCATATCTCTGAGCAAGTTGCTAGATTTGTACTCGATAGCGAAGATGAAGGCGAAGGCTCAAAAGAACTCAAAAACCGACAGAACTTTACTTTGTAGATACCCTCTTAATCAGATCACGATTAAAAGTGGATGTGTTCTCTCTGGGCCATCTCGCGGATCGCCTCTTTTAAGGGAGCTGTGTTGATGCTCTTTAAAGCCGAGATGGTGTGGAGCGTAGATGGGTCGTAAGGGTATTTGCTGATAAATTCTGCAGCGATTTCAGAAGATCCTTCCTGATCGATCTTGTTGAGAACCGTGAGAAACGGTTTTTCGAGCATCTCGGGATTATAGGCTTTAAGCTCTTTTCGGAGCATGAGGAACTCTTCAAATGGATCTCTCTCTTGATACGGCGCAAGTTCAATGAGAAAAACGAGCGCTGATGTTCTCTCAATGTGTCTTAAAAATGCAAATCCAAGACCTCGATCTTCGTGTGCGTCTTGGATAATCCCCGGGATATCGGCGATGAGGATGCGGGAAAAGTCGTCGAATTCGATGATGCCGAGATTGGGCCTTAGAGTTGTGAATGGGTAGGGGGCGATTTTTACTTCGATGTGGGCAAGTTTGGAGATGAGGGTCGATTTGCCGGCGTTTGGCATCCCGACAAAGCCCACATCTGCGATCAGTTTCAGCTCGAGCTCTATTTCGATCTCTTGGCCGAGTGTTCCGTCTGTGCAGACGAAGGGAGCTTGGTGCGTCGATGTTTTAAAGCGGGAGTTTCCTTTGCCGCCGATGCCGCCGGAACAAATTTTCCACTCCTGGCCATCTTGGGTAAAGTCGAGAAGGATTTCTTTCGTCTTGAGGTCTTTGACGAGGGTGCCGAGGGGGATTTTGACGATGAGATCTTGCCCGGTTTTCCCTTTGCAGTTGTTGGGGCGCCCTGGCATGCCGTTTTCGGCTTTCAGGATCCGTCTATTGCGGTAATCTTCGAGGGAATGGACCCTTAAAGCCGAAAACGGCA
>MGLY01000078.1:15074-31308 GCA_001794935.1 Chlamydiae bacterium RIFCSPHIGHO2_12_FULL_49_9
TGGGGTTTTAGTTACCTACTGTGGCACGACAGAGACGAACGTCTTCGTCCCTTTGCGAAAAGCGACCAGACCGTCTTTGAGTGCAAAGAGGGTGAAATCTTTTCCCATTCCTACGTTTTTAGAAGGGTGCCACTTGGTGCCGCATTGTCTGACGAGGATGCTGCCGGCTGTGACAAATTGGCCCATGGTGGCCTTAATGCCGAGGCGCTGAGATTTGGAATCTCTGCCGTTGCGGGTAGAACCCTGTCCTTTCTTATGTGCCATGAGAGATCTCCAATTTATTGAGCTGCAATTTTCGTGATTTTAACGCGGGAATACTTCTGTCTATGTCCGACAGTGCGGCGGTAGTTTTTGCGCTGCTTATATTTAAACGCGATGACTTTCGGGCCTTTAGTTTGGCCGATCACTTCACCCATGACAGAGCATTTGTCGAGGTGGGGCAATCCCACTTTCGGCTCTTTGCCGTCGTGAACGAGCAGTACTTTTTCAAATTTAACGGTTCCGTCTGTTCCCAGGAGTTCGACGTCGATTTCGTCCCCTTCTTCGACTCGGTATTGTTTTCCACCGGTCTCGATGATAGCGTACATAATGCCTCCAGATATACACAAATCGACCCAAAAATCGGGAATCTGGCAAAGCTGGCGCTCGGTTATTTTCATCAGGCGAAGCCGGCGCCGAAGCAGCCCATATTTTTCAATATGGGCAATGAAGGCGGATGGAAAGGCCGAGATGCCAGCGCAGCCAGAAACCGATTTTTGGATCGATTTGTGTATACAATTGCGCAAAATATTACTGGAAGCAGAAGGGATTGTCAATCTTCAATGTTGATTGGAAGAGCAACTCTTTTTTTGAAAAATCTCTTCTTTATGGCCAAAGCTGTCAAATAGGCCAGAGCCGCGAGCAGCGCAATCGTCGCCCCCGGGGGCCAATTGAGGGTGTAAGCGGCGCTGAGGCCCAGGAGGCTCAGGAGGGCGGCAAGGGCAATTGCGGTCCCCATCATGATGTGGAGGCGGTGGGTGAAGAGGCTTGCGAGCGTCGCCGGGATCGTGAGGAGGGCGATCACGAGGATCGTTCCGATGATCTGGATCAAGAGGACAACGGAGACGGCAGTCAGGCTCAAAAGAAAGAGATAAAGCCTCTTTACGGCAACTCCCTGGAGAAGGGCCTGCTCCTCGTCGAAGCAAAGGGCTAAAAATTTTCTGTAATAGAGAAGGGTTGCCAGGATGAGAAAGACATCGAGTGAAGCGAGCAGAATCAGGTCGCGCGTTGTCACCCAGAGAATATTGCCGAAGAGAAAATTCATCAGTTCGACATTGGTTCCCGGGGTGAGTGAGAGGAAAATAACGCCGATGGCCATGCCGGTAGACCAGACGGCTGCGATCACGGCGTCTTCCCGTTGGCGGTAGTTGAGATGGATCCAGCCGATCAAAAGGGCGGATAGAATAGAGCCTGCAAAGGCGCCGATCATCGGATCGAGCCACAAGATCCCATAAGTTCTCTGGAGCCAAAGGCAAAATCCCATGCCGCCGAGAACGGAGTGGGCGATGCTCCCCGCGATGAAGGCGATCCTTTTGACGACGACAAAAGAGCCGACGACTCCGCTTGCAAGAGCTGCAAGAAGGCTTGCCCAAAGCGCTGTTTGAAGAAAGGGGTTTTCAACGAATGCAGAAAAGATCATCGGGACTCTTTTTTAGATGGTTTTTCGGCAGATCGAGAAGGGGTGTGTGGTAGAGGCCCAGTGCAAAATGTTCGCAGATGTGGCCCGGCAGGAAGGATGTCACTTGTCCTTGCACGCAAAGAACGCGGGTGACTCTTTCGACAATTGTTCTCAGGTCGTGGGTAACGATGAGAATCGTCTTTTTGCCCTTCATCTCCTCGAGAAGATCGAAGATGAGAAGAGATGAGGGGGGATCGATGTTGGCGGTCGGTTCGTCGAGGAGCAAGATGTCGGGATCGGAGAGGAGCGCCCTTGCTAAAAGAGCTCTTTGGGCAAGCCCTCCGGATAGAGAGCCGAACATTTTATTTTTGTGCTCCGAAAGACCGAGTTTTTCAATGAGATCGAGGGCTTTTTCTTTCACAGATGCAGGATAGCTGCCGAAGAAAGAAGTTTTGGAAAGAGAGCCGAGCAAAACGAGCTCTAAGACGGTGATTGGAAAATCCCGATCGGTTCTATGCACTTGCGGGACGTAGCCAATGCTCAGGCGAGCTTTTTCAGGTGGGGCGCCAAAGACTTTGATGCTCCCTTCTCGGGGAAGCAAAAAGCCCATGAGGAGCTTTAGCAGGGTCGTTTTTCCGCCGCCATTGGGACCCATGATCCCAATGAGCTCGCCGGGAAAAATCTCAACATTGACCTCGCTTAAAACGGGGTGGCCGTCGTAGGCAAAAGATACGCTATCGAACGAGATCATTGGCTTATTCATGGTTCTCCTCGATGAGCGAGGTGAGCTTTTCCAGCATCTCAAAATAGTCGGGGGAGTAGGGGTCGATTGAGTAGATGGGTTTGGAGAGTTTTTGAGCGATCAATTCCGCTCCCTTGTTGTTGTGCTGGGGAAGAGAGAGCGCAAGGCGAATGTTTTTCGAAACCGCTTTTTTGAGGATCTCTTCGAGGTGTTTAGGCCTTGGATCTTTCCCTTCAAATTCAACGGAGAGTTGCTCGAGGCCATAGTCTTTGCAAAAGTAGCCAAAGGCCGGATGGGAGACGAGAATCGTTCTGCTTTGGACGCTCCCAAGACGGGTTTCGATGTTTTGAGCGATCTGAGAGAGCTCGTTTAAAAGCGAGGTTAAGTTCGCCTTAAACTCAGAGGCGAATACGGGATATTTTTCGCTCAAGGCGCGCTCGATTTCTTTGGCTTGGAGGGCCGCTAACTTGGGACTCAGCCAAATGTGGCGGTCAAAGTGGTCTTTGCTGCAGTGACGGCATGTGGAGTGGGTCTCCTCGAGAAGGGGAACTTGGGATCTGAGATCGAGCAGAACGAGATTGGCTTTTCTTCCCTTTAAAATGGGGGCGATTTTTTCTTCAAACGGCTCTCCGATCTGAAGCCAGATGTCGCCGCGGATCATTTGAGCTGTTTGGCTTGAGGTTGGCTCGAAGATATGCGGGTTGGCGTTCGGAGGGACGATCGTTTGCACCTCAATGCGATCCCCCCCGATTTTTTCCGCGAGGAAGCAGTAGGGAGCGATGCTCGTCAGAACAAGCGGTTTTGGGGCGCTGCAGGAGGGCGCTTTTTTTCCGCACCCGAGGGCGAAAATGAGAAGAAAAAATAAAAAATATTTTTTAAGCATAGGGGTTTCGCGAACCGTAAAAACTATCGTCGTTTACGGCAAATAATGCAACAGTCGCTTGTTTGTAAACGATCGATCAGTTAATCTTCGTGCCCGGTTCTTTTTTGGAGAGGTGTCCGAGTGGCTTAAGGAGCACGCTTGGAAAGCGTGTAAACGTGAAAGCGTTTCGTGGGTTCGAATCCCACCCCCTCCGAGTTTTAAAAAAGTGTTTATAGTCTTGTCTGAAAATTATTCACAAAAATCCTTTAACTCCCTAAATAACCAATGAGGAAGAGGTTTTTGTGAGATGTCCTTTTTGCAACCATGAAGAGTCGAAAGTCACCGACTCTCGAGACGCGTCCGAGATCAATGCGATCCGCCGCCGCCGCGAGTGCTGTCAGTGCATGCGCAGGTTCACTACTTTTGAAACTGTCGATTTGAGCCTCCAGGTGAAAAAGAGGGATGGGACATTTGAGGATTTTCAGCAAGAAAAGCTCATCCATGGGATGGATTCGGCCTGCCGGCATACGAGAGTCAGCCATGATCAGGTGAGAGCGCTTGCCTATAAGATCAAATCGGACTTGATGGCGCGGGGTGTGAGGGAAATCTCGAGCCGCGAGCTCGGCGAAATTGTGATGCGCCATCTCCAGGAAACAGATGTAGTTGCCTATATTCGCTTTGCCTGCGTATACAAACGTTTTAAAGACATTAAAGAACTTGTTGAGGCAATCCAGCTCATCGCGCCGACAACAAATGCTGAAATTGAAAATGAGGAAACGACCCATGCCGCTGAAGAAAAATGAGATTGCCCAGTTCAAAAAGAGGCTTGAAGAGATGCGCCAACAGATCACGCGCGCGCTTCAGGGGACGAAAAAGGAAGTGACTGAGGCCGACACGTCAAAAGGCTACTCTCAGCACTCAGCTGATGAAGGAACCGACGACTTTGTCAAGAGCATCAATTTGGAAGTGACCAATAAAGAGTTTGGCCTGCTTCGCCAGATCGAAAGAGCTCTCGAAAAGGTCGATGAGGGCACCTATGGAATTTGCGATATCACAGGAGAGGAAATCCCTCTGAAAAGGCTCGAGGCGATTCCCTATGCGACGATGACCGTGAAAGCGCAAGAAAAGTTTGAAAAAGGGCTTATTGAGTGAGAAGATTTCTCCTGTTTTTTTCTTCTCTTCTCTGCGTAGATATCGCTGCGAAGATCCTCGCGATCCGTTTTATTCCCGCGCTGGAAAGAGGCCCATTTCCCTTTGGCGGGATTGGGATTTTCTCGGGAGATATCACCTTCTCCTTAAATTACATCGTCAACACGGGAGCGGCCTGGGGCTCTTTTTCGGGCTATCCGGGCGTTTTGTTTGTTTTGCGGCTGTGTGTGATTGCAGCTCTTCTCGTCCATCTCTTCCGCTCTGAAAAGCCCTCGTTTTCCTTAGGTCTTGTTGCAACAGGGGCGATCGGCAATGCGATCGACTACTGTCTTTATGGGCACGTGATCGATTTTTTCCACTTCACGTTTTGGGGCTATTCGTTTCCGATTTTCAATGTGGCCGACTCATGTATTACGCTGGGCGTGATGAGCCTTCTCTTTTTTCCCAAGCCCAGAAGCTTGCAGCCATCATGAATCTAAAAATATCCCAGCCTGCCATCGAGGGAATTTACCAGGGATCAAAATTCCTCAAGTTCCAAGTTCTTTGCGGCGTCAAAGAACTGGAGAGTCTCTTTGAGAAGATCGCCCCTTTTTCAATCTATCCGCTCAAGATTGTAGCGCCAGATGAAATCCCGATTCCTCAAGAGATGTTTTTAAAGGCGTATGGAGAGTGGATCGAAGGGTTAAAAGAGGGAAGAATTCCTCAAGATGGAGAGCTTCGCCCCTTTTTAGCCGCAGCAATCACAAAAGATGAGGAGTCTTTGTGGCTGCAGCCGGTGCCGAACAATCGCTACATTGTGAAAATGGCCAGGCCAGTCGTTCAGGTGCAGGCGCACTATTTTACCTACTCTTCGATCGATTCGGTTTTTCGGCCGATGTCGATGGGGCCCGATGCCATTTTTTGGGGCCTGCAGTTTAGCTATCCTCAGATTTATCAGCATCCGAAGACGATGGAACTTTTAGAGGTGGAAGAGGGGCCCGACACCGATCTTTTCCTCGTTTTGCGCAAATGGGTGAGAGATGAGACGAGAGCCACTCCTTTTGTCGTTGATGGCAAAAGAATCAATGCGACGATTCGGCTTGGCAAAAGCTGCTTTTCCTGGATTGAGAAACACCCTCAACTGATCAAGCGGGGAATAGGCATCCATGCTGGTTGAAATCGTATCGATCGGAGATGAGATCCTTTCAGGCTACACGGTCAACACCAATGCAGCATTTTTGAGCAAAGAGCTCGCCCAAAAAGGCTTTGTCATCTCTCGGCACACCTCGATCGGAGATGATTTGGAGCTCATCCGTCAAACGTTGGCAGAAGCTTTGGAAAGGGCCGATCTCGTCATTGGCACAGGAGGGCTTGGTCCGACTTTCCAGGATAAAACGTTTGATGCGATCGGAGGGCTGTTTTCTCAAACCCCCGAAAAGTTGAAAAATCGGCTTGGAACTGCGGAGGGGATCTTCTTCGCAGAGCAGGAGCGAGCTCTCCTTCTTCTTCCGGGGGCTCCTTTTGAGATGAAAGAGATGTTTTTGAAAGAGGGGATGAGAAGGCTCGATGAACGATTTGGCAAAGGAGAGCTTTGGCGATTTAAAAGGGTTGGCCTTTGTCTTTTGCGCGAGCTTGAAGTGGAACCTTATCTAAAAGAGCTTCAGAAAAAGTATCCTCATGTCGACATCTCAATCTACCCAACATTGGGATCTCTTCAGGTCGTTTTTAAGAGCAAAGGGGCTATCGATCAGGCTGTGCGCGATGTGGAAAAGAGGTTTTCCTCCTACTTTTTTGGCGAGGGGAAAATCGAAGAGGCGGTGCATCTGGAGATGATTGCTCAAAAGAAAAAACTTGGCTTGGCCGAGTCTTGCACCGGCGGGATGATCGCCTCAAGGCTTGTCCAAATTCCCGGCGCGTCGGAATTCCTCCTCGGCTCTCTTGTCGTCTATTCAAATGCGTGGAAAGAGCGCTTTTTGCAAGTATCCCACACAACCCTTGAAGAAGAGGGGGCCGTTTCGAAGAAGGTCGTCGAAGAGATGTGCGCATCTCTTCTCATGGAGACGGACGCCGATTTCGCTTTGGCCGTCTCCGGGATTGCGGGACCGAGCGGCGGAACGGCTAAAAAGCCGGTGGGAACGATCTATTTTGCCATTCAAGAGCGCGGAAAAAGGTGCGATTCAGGTAAAATCCAGGCTCCTCCTGATCGAGCCAGTGCGATCGAGCTGACTACCCAAACCGCCCTCGGCGCCCTCTGGCGGCGCCTAGTGCATAACGCATTTACATTTTCATGAATAACTACACCCTTATCGATAGCGGAGATGGGCAAAAGCTCGAGAGCTTCGGGAAATACACATTGAACCGCCCCTGTCCGCAGGCCGTCTGGAGTCCCTCTTTGAAAAAAAGCGAGTGGGATATGGCTGATGCCGTTTTTACAAGAGAAAAGGAGGGGCGCTGGACTTGTTCCAAGAAACTAGAAAAATCTTGGGAAGCGCTTGTCGGCGGCGTTCAATTTAAAATCTCTCCCACCGATTTCGGCCATTTGGGCGTATTCCCTGAGCACGCCGATCTTTGGGAGTGGATGAGATCGCAAATTTCTCCCAAATCCCGGATCCTCAATCTCTTCGCCTATTCAGGGGGAGTCACGCTCGCTGCCGCTCAAGAGGGGGCAGAGGTGTGCCACGTCGACGCGTCGAAGGGGATGGTCGATTGGGCAAGAGAAAATGCGGTGCTTAACGGCCTTGAAAAAGCAAAAGTGCGCTGGATCGTCGACGACGTGCTTAAATTTTTGAAACGGGAAAAAAAGAGAAACTCCCTTTATGACGGGATCATTTTAGATCCTCCGACCTTTGGGCGCGGCAGCCAGGGCGAAGTGTTCAAGATTGAAAGGGACATTATGCCCCTTTTGCAGCATTGCGCGGATGTTTTTTCAGAGAATGCAAAATTTCTCATCTTCTCGTGCCATACGCCGGGCTTTACGCCTCTTACGATGCGCCATCTTCTCGGGCAAACTCTTCCGAAAGGGCACATCGAAGTGGGAGAGATGGCTCTCCACTCTCCGGGCGCGCTAGCAATCCCCAGCGGGAGTTTTGGCAGATGGACAAAATAACAAGCCTCCAAAACCCAAAAATCAAAGATGCGGTCAAGCTTCAAGATCGAAGGGCGCGCAAAGAAACCGATCTTTTTCTCATCGAGGGATATCGGGAGCTGAAAAGGGCGATCGACTCGGGAAGAAAAATCGAGACTCTCTTTTTCTGCAGGGATTTCTTTTTGGGGACAAATGAAGATGAGTTGATCGATGCTGCGGGAAATAGAGCGATCGAATGCACAAAAGAAGTCTTTGCCAAACTCTCTTACCGGGATCGCCCCGATGGGCTGCTTGCAGTTTCTCCTCAGATCCATCTCCATTTGATCGATATCCCTTCGATGAAAAACCCATTCCTTCTCATTGCAGAGAGCATCGAAAAACCGGGCAATCTCGGAACGATTCTCCGCTCGGCCGATGCAGCCGGCGTCGATGCGGTGATCGTCTGCGATCCGACAACCGATATCCATAACCCCAATGTCGTCCGTTCAAGTGTGGGAACTCTCTTTACGCTTCTTGTCATTGAGGCAAAAAGCGAAGAGGCGCTCGTCTTTCTGAAAGAAAATAAGATTGAAGTTGCGGCGGCGACTCCCCACGCGAAAGTCGAGTTTACAGAGGCCAATTTAAAAGGGCCTCTTGCAATCGTTGTCGGAACCGAGCAGTATGGTTTGAGCGAAACATGGATGAAAGCGGCTGACATTTTAGTTCGGATCCCAATGCTGGGGGTTGCCGATTCTTTAAATGTCGCCTCTGCAACAACTCTTCTTTTATATGAAGCCATTAGACAGCGACGCTGATATCATTTTTTCAGACAATCATCTCCTCGTCGCTTCAAAACCGGCGGGCCTTTTGACGCAGCCGGATGACAGCGGCGCCCCTTCGCTTGAAGAGATCTCTAAAGCCTGGGTCAAAGCCAAATTCAATAAGCCGGGAAACGTATTTCTTCACTGCATCCATAGGCTCGATAAGCCGGTGAGCGGTCTTGTCCTTTTTGCAAGAACGAGCAAAGCGCTATCGAGGCTGGGCGAGCAGATGAAAGAGCAGAGGATTCAAAGAGTCTATATTGCGGAAGTGGAGGGGATTTTGGCTAAAAAAGAGGGGAGGCTCGACCACTATCTCATCCACGGAGACAAAAAGGCAATTGTTGCAAAGCCGACCGACTCGGGAGCAAAACATGCCCGCTTAATCTATCAAGTTATTCGCGCGCTCGAGCATTCGACTCTAGTGTCGATCGAACTTGAAACGGGGAGATACCATCAGATCAGAGCGCAGTTTGGTGCGTCAGGATACCCCGTAGTGGGAGATGGGAAATATGGGGCGAAGAGAAAAGAGGAGACGATTCGTCTCCACTCTGCCAAAATGGCTTTTGAGCATCCAATCACAAAAGAGCTTCTGAGTTTTGAGTCTCCAGCGCCGTTTCTGCAATCTGCACAGCATTGAGCGCAGCCCCTTTTAAAAGCTGATCGCCGACAGCCCAAAATTCGAGCGTATTCGGCCGACTCGAGTCGATCCGAAACCTTCCGCAGAAGACATCGTCTTTTCCAGTCGCATCAAAAGGCGTCGGGAATCGGTTTTGAGCTCGGTCTTCAAAGAGTTTAAGCCCGGGAACATCTTCAAGAGCTTCATAGACCATCTTAAGCGCAAAAGGCTTTTTAAATTCCACATTTGCCGAGACAGAGTGGGCGCGCAAAACGGGCACCCGCACGCAGGTTGCGCTGAGTTGAATCGCCTCATCTTCGAGAATTTTTCTCGTCTCGTCCCTCATTTTGATCTCCTCTTCCACATAGCCGTTTTCTTGCAGCTTTGAATTGTGAGGATAGAGATTGAACGCGTAGGGAAAGGGAAGGAGGTGCGGATAAGGGCGATGCTCGAGGTGCGCGAGCGTCTCATTTTTGAGCTCTTGAAGGAGCCATGCGCCTGCGCCGCTAGCTGCTTGGTAGGTGGAGACGACGATGCGTTTGACTTGGAAGAGTCTGTGGAGTTTGAAAAGGGGCATGAGGAGAATTGTCGCTGCGCAGTTGGGCGATGCGGCGATTTTGGGATTGTTTTTCAGAGCGTGGGCGTTGATTTCGGGTATGACAAGAGGAACGGAGGGATCAGATCTAAAGGCTGAGCTCGAGTCGACGACATAGCCTCCAGCTTCAGCAATCCACTCTTTTGAAATCGACGATCCCGCGCAAAAAAAGACGAGCCGAGAAGTGGATAGACACCCTTTTTTCAGGATTTCCAGAGGGATTTTTTCCCCCCTAAAAGAAATTGATTTTCCGAGGGATTTTGGAGAAGCGAAACAGCGCAAGGTTTTTACGGGAAAATTTCTTTCCTCCAGGAGGCGAAGAATTTCCGCTCCCACCGCGCCGGTGGCTCCAACCAGACAAACTTCATATAGCATAAATGCGCAGGATAGCCGCTTTTCTGGAAAAACTTCACTAAAAATATCTTAAGTATTTAAAAATTAGATTTTTGACGATCTTGTTGATCCCCTTTCTTCAGTTCCGGTAGACTATGACCAGTCTGGTGAAAAATGAAGAAGTTTAAGAAAACCAGGGCGCATAGGCGGAAAAAGCATAAAACCTGGCAATTTCAAGAAGCGAAAGACCGGTTTTTCGAGCTTGTAAATGAAGTCATTGAAGATGGGTATCATACGATCACTAAAAACGGCCGTCCCGTCGCTGTCGTTATTTCTCATGAAGAATTTGAGAAATTCAAGAAGCCTAAAAATTCCCTTGGAGAATTTTTGGCAGAGTCTCCCTTTGATTTCGATATCGAGCGCGATTCAGCTCATTCTTGTGACGGAAAACACTAAAGACTTCCTTCACATTGGCGCGAGACTTTTCAATCCCTTGTTGTCTTAATTTCTGTTTGCAGGATAGACTGCCTAACCTTCACAAGGAGGCGTTTATGAAGTGGTGTTTGATTCTGTTGTCAGCGTGTTTTTCTTTATCGCCGCTTGCAGGCGAAGAAATTATCTCCCGAAGGCCGATCAAGTTCGATTTTTCTTCTTATTTCTACAAAGTGATAACGCTGAAAGATTGGCATGCAACAGAAGGGAGGGAGAGAGTTTTCCTTTCGGACGAAGATGAGACATCTATCCGCTTGGGGAGAAAAAATCAGATTGAAAAAATGGTTGCAAGATACAAGAAGTACGAAGACGTAGTGGTTGTCTTAAAAATCCATAAGGATAAGATTATTGGCGAAATTGAGTTTAGAGAATCTATCGACAGATTTAACGGGTATTACTATCTTCAAGACGGCTTTATCCCTTTTGAAGCAGTTATGGAAGCCAGGATTGTTTATCTGAATCATGTGCAGGAAATTGAAAATTCTTTATCAGAACCTTTTCAAGAGGTAGTTCATGCGGAGTTCGATTCTTCGGGCAATTGATGACGCAATCCGAGCGGCGCACGCTCTAAAGACAAAAGAGGGGCTCGAGTTCATCGAGTCCTCTGCAAGGATGATCGCCGCCTGTTTTCAAAACGGCGGAAAAATTTTGATCGCCGGCAACGGGGGCAGCCTTTGCGATGCGATGCATTTTGCCGAAGAGCTGACCGGTCAATTTCGAAAAAAAAGAAAAGCTCTCCCGGCCATTGCCCTTTCTGAGCCGGGCCATCTGACTTGTGTCGGGAACGATTTTGGGTTCGATTCGATTTTTGCAAGAGGAGTGGAGGCGTTTGGTCAGCCAGGTGATGTTTTTATCGGGCTTACCACAAGCGGCAATTCTTTAAATATCATCAAAGCTGTCGAAGAGGCGAAAACCAAAGGACTCAGGACGATCGCATTTTTGGGCAAGACGGGCGGCAAGATGAGGGGACTTTGCGATCTCGAGTGGATCATCTCGGGCTTTCCCTATTCCGATCGGGTGCAAGAGGCCCACATGAGCGCGATTCACATCATCATCGAGATGGTGGAAAAGGAGCTCTTCTCAGAGAGCTTAGCCCATGCTTCAGTTTAAACTCTTGCGGTTGGGCCAAAGGCTTATTGAAAGAGGCGCCTGGTTTTTAGCCCCTTTTAGTTTTCTGTGGGGCGCCGTCTCTTTTTGCAAAAATTTTCTCTACGATCGAAGATGGCTTAAGATTCACAAAGTCGACTGCGCTGTTGTCAGCGTTGGCAATCTCGTTGCCGGAGGAACCGGCAAGACGCCGCTCGTCCATCTTTTAGCAAAGCGCTTTTCTAAGAGAAAAGTGGCCATTTTATCCAGAATGAAAGATGAGGCGCTTCTTCTTCAAAGAAGACTTCCCCGGGCAAAGGTCTATATCGGCAGAGATCGAGCAGCCCTTGCCAAACAGGCGGTCCTCGAGGGAGCTGAGCTTCTTTTGCTCGATGACGGGTTTCAGCATCGGCGCCTTCACCGCGATTTTGATTTGGTTGCGCTCGACGGGAGAGATCCATTTGGAAAAGGGCACTTTCTTCCCTGGGGGTTTTTAAGGGACTCTCCAGAGAGATTGAAGAGCGCCCACTCGCTATTTGTTCAAGAGGGCTCTTTTGAAAAAGCGATTCAAATAGCTCCCAAGGTGATTCGAATTTTGGATCTGGAAGGCAATGAGATTCCCTCTATCAAAGGAGTGAAGCTCGGCCTTTTTTGCGGGATTGCAAAGCCCGAGAAATTCAAAAAAACAGTGAGAGATCTTGGTGGAGAAGTGGTCGAGGAGCTCTTGCTTGCCGATCACGAGCCTTTAGACCCGACAGCTTTTGTCTCTCGATGCCTGAAAAAAGGGGCTTCTGCTTTGATTATAACCGAGAAAGACGCCGTCAAAATCAAAGACGTCAAAACGTGCCTGCCAATTTATTTTTTGGAAATTGAGATTGAGATCCTCTTTGGAGGGGATCTTTGGGAGAAGCTGGTTGAAAAAATCGACCGAAAGATCGATAATTATGCGACCTATGCAAGATGAAATAAAAATTACACTCCCCAAGCTCGGCGAGAGCATTGTCAGCGCAACGGTTGTCCAATGGTTTAAAAAAGAGGGCGATCAGGTTGCGCTCGATGAGCCGCTTCTTGAGGTCTCAACCGATAAGGTCAATAGCGAGATCCCGTCCCCTGCTGCAGGCGTTCTTAAAAAGATCCTCGCTCAACCCGACCAAGAGCTTCAAGTCGGAGAGCCTTTAGCCATCCTCTCAACAAAAGCCGGCGCATCGCCTGCTAAAGAAGCCCCTAAGGCAGCGCATTCTCATCAGGCAGAGTCCTCTGAGCAGACCGACTTCCTCTCTCCTTCTGTCATGCGTCTTTTAAAAGACAAAGGGATCGGCTTATCCGATATCGACAAGATCCCCCACACAGGCCAAGGGGGTAGGCTCACTAAGAAAGATGTCGAAGATTATGCCGAGAAGAAACAGGCGTGTCCCCAAAGAGAGCGGCTCGATACTGAGCGCGTCAAGATGAGCGCGATGAGAAAGGCCATCGCAGACAACATGGTCCGCTCTTTCTACGAAGCGCCCCATGCCTCGCTCATCACAGAGGTCGATGTCACCGCTGTTTTGAAAATCATCCAAGAGGAAAAGCAGTCCTTTTTACAAAAGCACAGTGCAAAGCTTACCATCACGGCATTTGTTGCCCGTGCGATTGCCCGCGCTCTTGAAGCCTATCCGCTTCTCAACGCCTCTTTAGATGGCGATATGATCCTAATGAAGCGCTTTGTCAATTTAGGTATCGCCGTGAGCGTCGATCAGGGCGTCATGGTCCCTGTCATCAAACACTGCCATGAAAAGAGTTTAGGCGAGATCGCAGTTCAGATCACAGCTCTTGCCGAAAAGGCGAGAAGCCACCGCCTCTCTCCTCAAGATGTCCAAGAGGGCTCCATCACGATGACGAATTTCGGGATGACCGGCACCATGATCGGGATCCCCATCATCCGCTATCCGGAAGTGGCGATCGTCGGCCTTGGCGCCATCACCAAAAAGGCAGCTGTCATGCCGGACGACACCATCGCCCCCCGCTCGGTCATGATGGTCTCTCTCACCTTCGATCACCGAGTCATTGACGGCCTCTACGGCTGCGGCTTTCTCAATGAGCTCAAAAAGCACCTCGAGCAAGACCTCGCTCTCTAAAAATACGTAATTAGCTTATAGAAAGTCTCTTGCCTTCCCCTCTTGACATCCACCAAAAGAGTTGGTCGGTTATGCTAGAGAAGTTGTTTGGGAATGTCGTCATCGAGAAAATCCTCTTTTATCTTTTGGTCAATGAGAAGGGCTACCCGTCTCTTTTGAGCCGTGTATTTGATGTGCCGCTTTATAGCATTCAAAAGGCAATAGCCAGATTGGAAGATGGGGGGATTGTTGTGGCTGAGCTCCAAGGGAAGACAAGGGTTTACCAGTTCAATCCGCGCTATCCGATGCTTCGCGAGTTAAGAGAATTTCTAAGTAAGTCGTATAGTTTTTTACCTCGGGAGTTCAAAGAGAAATACTACGAAGCTCCTGTTAGAAGGCGGCCCCGGAGAAAGGGGAAACCCTTGAAGAGAGTGCAAGATGATTAACTGGGCGGATAGACAGGGGTTAGAGCAGGCGCTTAATATTTGTCGCGAATGCAATATTGACCTGGAAGAGGTCAGAGCTTGGGCGGCTTCTGAGGGCAATCAGAAAAAGTTCAAAGAGTTCCAGATCCGCTTGACCGAGGATTAACCTACTTTGTAAGTTGTCCAGTCGAGCGTAGAGGGATCGGCTCCGTTTTGTATCTTCACCGCTTCAAAGTAATCGCGGCTTCTATGGGCATCTAAAGCATTGATAAGAAGGTCGTGATCGGGAATTTTGAGCCAGGCGTTGAAAGTCGTTTCATCTTTAAATTTTAGAGTTAAATCAATCAGATCGGAGACTTCCTGACTTGGGGCATAAGTGAGGGAGACAAAACCCTTTTTCTTTGTGATGACGGAGAGAACTTTAGGGTACCACGTAGTTTTAAAGTAGCGGATCCCAGAGGGAGTTAGGTAGTGTCTGACGTAGATGGTGAGCATCAATTAGCCTTCAGATGATGAGTAACCCGGCTTGCCGTCAAACGTGTAGAGATTTTCCGACTTGATGATGTCTAGGCCTACGTGATCAAACGCGTGGAGGATCTGAATAAGATCGCCTTGCGTCGCAGCTCTGCCCGATTCGGTGAGAAAGCGGCAGCGCCACTGCTCGATGCAAGATGTTTCCGGCTGTCCTTGCGGCCAAACGCGAACGCCGCGGTTGGTTACCATCTTTAAGCGAAGCTGCGAGATGTTGATATGGGAGATTTTTGGCAAGAACTCTTCGAGGACACCCCGGTGGTAAATGAACACATCGATGCCGATGAGTTCGCGCCGAGACGTGTCGTGCGGATGAGGGCGGGAGGAAGTTGAAGTTGCTCCGTGGAAGACGGCGGGCTTGAGGGTTTCGGGCATTTTGCCGAGGTTTTTCACAATGGCGTCGGCAAATTCGCGCGTTCCCACTTTTTGTTTGCTCGTACCCTCTTTAAAGATGTCGTAGGTGTGGATCCCTTGTTCGAGAGTGTAGCTCCAGGCATTGTAGATGCGGGCGGCTGCTTCGGGCTGACCGATGTGATCGAGCATCTGGACAGCGGCAAGGAGTAAGCCTGAGGGGTTGGCTACGTTTTGGCCGGCACGGCGAGGAGCTGATCCGTGGATCGCTTCGAACATGGCGCCTTTCTCGCCGATGTTGGCAGAACCCGCAAGGCCGACAGAGCCCGCAATTTGCGCGGCGACGTCAGAGAGGATGTCCCCATAGAGATTCGGCATCACAATTACATCAAAAATTTCCGGAGTGTCTGCGAGTTTTGCAGCTCCTATGTCGACGATCCAGTGCTCGTTGAGGATGTCGGGGTACTGCTGGGAGATCTCATCGAAGACTTTGTGGAAAAGTCCGTCGGAAAATTTCATGATGTTGTCTTTCGTAAAGCAGGTCACCTTTTTGCGGCCGTGCTTTTTGGCATACTCGAAGGCGTAGCGGACGATCTTTTCAGAGCCTTGACGGGAGATGATCTTGAGGGAGCAGGCAACCTCCGGCGTTTGGCGGTACTCGATGCCGGCGTAGAGATCCTCTTCGTTCTCGCGGACGATGACGACATCCATCTCGGGATGTTTAGTCGCGACGAAGGGGTAATAGGAGGCGCAGGGGCGGACATTGGCGTAGAGGCCGAGCGTTGTTCGGATCGTCACGTTGAGGCTTTTAAAACCGCCCCCTTGAGGCGTTGTAATGGGGGCTTTGAGAAAGGCTTTTGTGTGGCGGATGAGATCCCAAGTTTTCGGATCCATGCCGGTCGGAAAGCCCTTCATGTAGACTTTTTCACCGATTTCAACCGGATGGATTTCGATATTTGCGCCGGAGGCCTGTAAAACATGAAGGGTTGCCTTCATGATCTCGGGTCCAATTCCATCGCCTTCTGCAACTGCAATCGGTATTTTAGCCATAAGGATCCGAGGATAGTCTATTTTTTAGAAGACTTCAAGCTTCCCTCTTCGTAGAATTTGAGCTATGCATAGGTTATTTGAAGAACTAAAGCTTGAACTGAACCGCTTTTTCGATCTCGTCGATTCGAAAGGGGCAGATAAAGTGTTGCAGAGGCTTTTGGAGTGCAAAGGGGCTGTGATCTTTTCGGGCGTTGGCAAGAGCGGCCTGATTGCGCAAAAAATCTCGGCTACGTTTTTATCGACGGGGACTCGAGCTTTTTATCTCTCGGCAGCGGACGCTCTTCACGGCGACATCGGGATGGTGACAAGAGAAGATGTGCTCATTGTGCTGAGTAAAAGCGGAGAGTCTCAAGAGTTGATCGATCTGATTCCCCATGTGAAAAGA